>NZ_JAAALN010000155.1 GCF_009906795.1 Kineococcus siccus | reverse complement strand
CGCCGCGCTGCGCCGCTGGGCCGCCGACGCGGGGCTGCGCGCGGGCCTGCGCGCCGCCGCCCGCCGCCGTGCGGACCGGCTGCCCCGCTGGACGGACACCGTCGCGACCGTCGGCCGCGTGCTGGCGGAGGTGGCGGCGTGAGCGCAGGTGCGCCGGAGCCCTTCGACGCCGGCTGGCTGGCGCTGCGCGAGCCCGTCGACCACGCCAGCCGGGCGGGCGGCCTGGAGGAGGAGCTCGTGCGGCACCTGCTCACGCGCCCGACCGGAGGGGCGCGGGACGCGCGGGTCCGCGTCGTCGACCTCGGGGCCGGCACCGGCTCGACCCTGCGGCACCTCGCCCCCCGGCTGGCGCGGCTGGGCCTCGCGGCGCCGCAGGACTGGACGCTCGTCGACCACGACGACCGGCTGCTGTCCCGGGCGCTCGCGGCCCCGCGCCCGCCGGCCGCCGCGACCGTGCGCACCCGCCGGGCCGACCTCGGCGACGCGGCGGCGCTCGCGGACGTCCTGGCGGGCGCGGACGTCGTGACGGCCTCGGCCCTCCTGGACGTCCTGACGCCCGCGACGGCGGCCACGCTCGTCGGCGCCCTCGCGGCCGTGGTGCCACGCGCCGCCGTGCTCGTCGCGCTCACCGTGACCGGCGGGGCCGGACCCCGGCCGGCGGACGCGCGGGCGCGCGAGGTGGCGGCCGCCTTCGACGCCGACCAGCGCGCCCACGGGCTCGGCCCGGACGCCACCGCGCACGTCACGGCCCTGCTGGAACCGGTGTGGCGGGTGCGCGCGGCCGCCTCGCCCTGGCGGCTCGGCCCGGCGCACGGCGAGCTGCTGGACGCGTGGTGGCGCGGCTGGACCGCTCCGGCCCTGCGGGCCGCCGGCCCGGGCGGGGACCTGGCGGCCTGGGCGCACGCGCGGCGCACCGACCCGGCGCTGCGCGCCGAGGTCCCGCACCGCGACCTGCTGGCCCTCCCCGTCTGACCCGCCCGCGCGGGCCCCGCGGCGGGGCCCGTCGGGACGTGGCTCAGCGCCACCGTCCGTACACTCGCGGCGTGACCGGGCGCTGGGTGGTGAGCGACGGGCTCCCGCCACCCGGCAGCTCCGCCGACCGGCTGCTCGACTCCGCCGAGCGCCTCGTGGCGCTGGACGGCCTGCAGGGCTCCTCCTCGCGGGCCATCACCCTCGCCGCGGGGCACCGCAACAGCAACGCCATCGCCTACCACTTCGGCGACCGCCTCGGGCTGCTGTCCGCGGTCGCCTACCGGCGCACGGTCGGCATCGACCGCCGCCGCGTCCGCGAGCTCGCCGACCTCGAGCGCGACGACCGGACGCGCGACCCCGAGGCGCTGGTCCGCGCGCTGGTGCGGCCGTTCGCGGCGGAGCTCGCGGGGCACACCCCGAGCTACTGGGCCCGGTTCAACGAGGCCCTGCTGACCGGCTACCCCCTCGACGCGCTGGGCCGCTTCACCGCGGAGGGCGGCACCCTGCCCAGCCTGCGGGGACTGGTGCGCACCCTCGCCCACGCGCGCGACCTCGCCGCGGGGGGTCGCGAACCGCTGGCGAGCCGCCGGGTGACGCAGGTCGTGCGGATGGGCGTCACGTCGCTGGCGTGCTGGGAGCGCGACTGCGACGCCGGTCTGCTGGAGCGCTCGAGCCTCGACGCCCTGACCGCGGACCTCGTGCGCACGGGCGCCGCCGTCCTCACGGCGGCGGCACCCGTCACGCCGGGGAAAGCGCTCGGCACGCGCGCGCCGGCGGCGCCGGCGGCGCAGACGTCAGATGTCGAGGCCCTCGACGGCGGGTCAGGACCTGACGTGACGGTTCACGTCTAATACACTCGCGTTACCGCGGGGCGGTGCTGCCGGGAGAGAGCCCCGGCGCCGCCCCCTCCGGCCCAGCGGCCACGAGTGGAGGTTCTGCGTGTCCGGATGCACCGGGGTCGGCGGGCCCGACCGTCATGGTTGAGGCCCCGCAGGACGAGCGCGGTCACCGCGTGGAGGCGGGGCCGTCCGGTCTGGACGTCCTGCTCGCGGCCGCCGCCGAGCACGGCGTCGCGGTCGCCGAGACCGGCGAGGGTCGCGTCGTGTGCGTGCCCGAGGCGCAGGTGCACGAGCTCGAGGGCTTCGCGGGACCCGCGGGCCGCAGCCGCGTCACCCTCACCCCGCGCGAGGCGGAGATCCTCCAGCGCGCGGCCCGGGGGGACGCCACGGCCACCATCTCCGCCGACCTGGGGGTGGCGATGAACACCGTGGCCCAGCACCTGGTCGCCGTCCGCCGCAAGTACCGCGTGCGCAGCACGACCCTCGCCGTCGAGGCCGCCCGTCGCGACGGGCTCGTCTGACCCGCACCCTCAGGGGTGCGGTGCGGCCTCCGAGGCCCCGACGCGGAGGTCCAGCTCGCAGCACACGTCCTCGCCCAGCAGGTGGTGACGCACGGGTGGGCGCCGGCAGTCGCTGAGCGGTTCGACGTCGGGCAGGGCGAGACCGCGCCGGCCGCCCCGGCCGATGACCACGGGGGCGATCGTCAGGAACAGGCGGTCCACGACGCCCGCGGACACCCACCGGCTCACCGTCACCCCGCCGCCCTCGACGAGGACCCGGGTCAGGCCGCGGCGCGCGAGGGCGTCGAGCACGGCCCGCGGCGGCAGCGAGCCGCCGGGGGCGCCGACGACCACGTTCTCCGCGCCGGGCGAGGGCAGCGGCCGCGTCGTGACCCACAGCGTCCCCGGGTCGCGCAGCACGCGGCGCGCGGGCAGCGTCCCGCGCGGGTCCAGCACCACGCGCACGGGGTCGGGCCCCTCGACGGCGCGCACGGTCAGCCGGGGGTCGTCGCGCGCGACCGTGCCCGGGCCGACGACGACGGCGTCGGCGAGGGCGCGCAGCCGGTGCAGGTGCTCGCGGTCCTGCGGCCCCGTCACGTGCACGGCGTCACCGGCTGCGGTGGCGATGCAGCCGTCGAGGCTCTGGCCGAGCTGCGCCACGACCCCCGAGCGCCCGTCGAGCAGCAGGCGGCGGTAGCGCTGCACGAGCGGGTCCCCGGCCAGCTCGTCCAGCGCGGCGGTCACGACCGCCTCCTGGTCCAGGCGCGCGAGCCGCAGCAGCGCACCCCACGCGCCGGTCGGAGCCGGTGCCACCGGCGGGTCGGGCCGTCCCGGGGCCAGGGTCACGACACGCCGGGCAGCCGGTGGCCCATCCGGTCGCGCTTGGTGCGCAGGTAGCGCACGTTGTCGGCGGTCGTGCTGACCGGCAGGTCGCGGCGGCGCAGGACCGGCACCCCGTGCCCGCGCAGCGCCTCGACCTTGACGGGGTTGTGGGTCAGGAGCTCGACGTCGCGCACCCCCAGGTCGCGCAGCACCGCGGCCGCGCCGGTGTAGTCGCGCGCGTCGACCGGGAAGCCCAGGTCGAGGTTGGCCTCGACGGTGTCCCGGCCCTGCTCCTGCAGCGCGTAGGCGGCGATCTTTTCCGCGAGCCCGATGCCGCGGCCCTCCTGCCCGCGCAGGTACAGCACGACCCCCCGGCCCTCGGCCGCGACGAGGTCGAGCGCGTCGTGCAGCTGGGGACCGCAGTCGCAGCGCAGCGAGCCGAGGACGTCCCCCGTGAGGCACTCGGAGTGCAGCCGCACGAGGACGTCGTGGCCGTCCCCGAGGTCGCCGGCCACGAGGGCGAGGTGCTCGACGCCGTCGGCCTGCCGGTACGCCACGGCCCGGAAGGTGCCGTGGACCGTCGGCAGCCGCGCCTCGGAGACCCGCACGACCGGCAGGTGCGGGTGGGGCCTCGCCGGGACCTCGACGAGGCGCTCCGGGGTGTGGGTCAACGTGTGCTCCTCGGGAGGGACTCAGGAGGTGGCGGTCGCCACCCGGACCTGACGCTTGACGCGGGCGAGCATCCCCGCCAGACCGCGCATCCGCAGCGGGCTGACGGCCTGGTCGAGCCCGAGCCGGGACCCGACGTCGGCGGGCACCGCCAGCACCTCCTGCGCCGACAGGCCGCCGAGGCCCTCGGCGAGGATGCCCGCGAACCCGCGGGTCGTGGGGGCCTCGCGCGGCGCGGAGAAGTGCAGGTGCGTCGTGGAGTCCCCGTCCACCTCGACGTCCACGAACACCGGGGACTGGCACTCCTCGACCTTCTCCATCAGCTCGGGGTGACCCTCGAGCCGCGGGGGCAGCGGCGGCAGCCCCTGGCTGAACTCCAGCAGCAGCTGCAGCCGGTCGGCGACCGGGAGGGCGTTGAAGTCCTCGACGATCTCCGCCAGCGCGGGCGGCAGCCCGGCGGTCAGGTCCTCGGTGCCGGCCGTCATCGGGCGGGCACCTCGCCGCGCTCGGCGCCGCGCACGATGGGCACGCGGACGCTGTTGCCCCACTCGGTCCACGAGCCGTCGTAGTTGCGGACGGTCGGGAAGCCCAGGAGCGCGGACAGCACGAACCACGTGTGGCTCGAGCGCTCGCCGATGCGGCAGTAGGCGATGACGTCGTCGGCGGGGTCGAGGCCCTTCTCCTGCTGGTAGATCGCCTCGAGCTCGGCGCGCGGCTTGAACGTCCCGTCCTCGGCCGCGGCGCGCGCCCACGGGACGCTGTCGGCGCCCGGGATGTGGCCCCCGCGGACGGTGCCCTCCTCGGGGTAGTCCGGCATGTGCGTGCGCTCGCCCGTGTACTCCTGCGGGGAGCGGACGTCGATGAGCTTGCCGCCGAGGTGCGCCAGCACGTCCTCCTTGAAGGCGCGCACGGCGCCGTCGGAGCGCTCCACCACGGGGTAGTCGGCCGGGGTGGGGGTGGGTGCGTCGGTCGTGAGCTCGCGGCCCTCGGCGGCCCACTTCGTGCGGCCGCCGTCGAGCAGCCGGACGTCGGGGTGGCCGAACAGCGTGAACACCCACAGCGCGTAGGCGGCCCACCAGTTGTTCTTGTCGCCGTAGATGACGACCGTGTCGTCGCGCGCGATGCCCTTGCGGGACATGAGGGCCGCGAACGCGGCACCGTCGACGTAGTCGCGCGTGACCTCGTCGTTGAGCTCGGTGTGCCAGTCCACCTTGACCGAGCCGGGGACGTGACCGGTGTCCCACAGCAGGACGTCCTCGTCGCTCTCCACGACCTTCAGACCGGCCTCGCCGAGGTGCTGCGCGAGCCAGGCGGTCGTGACGAGCTTCTCGGGGTGGGCGTACTCCGCGAGCTTGGGGTCGGGGTCCAGCGGCAGGGTCACGGTGGTTCCTCCAGGCGTCGTGTCGCGCCACCGCTCGGCAGGGGTGCCGTGGCGCGTCGTCAGCGGCAACACCCCGGCTCCGGCGGACGTTCCCAGGGGCGTTCCCGGGCTCGGATCCTCCCACGGCGGCCTCGGGGCCCTGCACGCGCGTGACCAGCGCCACGCGCCGCCGCGCGGCGCCCGCGGGGTCGGGGTGTCCGCGCGTCACTACGCTCCTGGGGTGAGCAGCCCCGAGGACACCGCGGTGCCGTCGCTGGCGGCGCGCAGCCCCCGCGTCCCGCCCGAGCAGCTCGTCGCGGAGCTGGTGCCGCCGCCGCGCTTCGGCGACGTCCGGTTCGCCAGCTACGTCCCGGCGCCCGACCAGCCGACGCAGGCCGAGGCCGTGCAGGCCATGGAGGACTTCGGCGGCACCGTCGTCAGCGTCGGCCGGGAGCGCCCGGGCGGCCTGGCGGGGCTGTTCAAGCGGCGGGCCCCCGAGGCGGCCGGGTCCTCCGGCATCTACCTCGACGGCGGCTTCGGCGTCGGCAAGACCCACCTGCTGTCCTCGCTGTACCACCAGGTCGTCACCGAGGGCGGCCGGCGGGCCGCCTACGGCACCTTCGTGGAGTACACGAACCTCGTGGGCGCGCTGGGCTTCCTGCCCGCGGTCGAGGCGCTCGCGGACAACGCCCTCGTCTGCATCGACGAGTTCGAGCTCGACGACCCGGGCGACACCGTCCTGATGTCCCGCCTGATGCGCGAGCTCGTCGACCGCGGCGTGCGCCTGGCGGCGACGTCGAACACGCTGCCCGGGGCGCTGGGGGAGGGGCGGTTCGCGGCGCAGGACTTCCAGCGCGAGATCCAGGCCCTCGCGGGCCGCTTCGACGTCGTGCGCGTCGACGGCGAGGACTACCGCCACCGCGGCCTGCCCGCAGCGCCCGAGCCCCTCGACGACGCGGCCGTCGAGCGCGTCGCCGCGAGCCGCGAGGGGGCCACGCTGGACGACTTCTCCGCCGTGCTGCGCCACCTCGCCGACGTGCACCCGAGCCGCTACGGCGCGATGGTCGCCGGCACGAGCGCGGTCTGCCTGCGCGGGGTGAGCACGGTGGGCGACCAGATGGTCGGCCTGCGGATGGTGGTGCTGGCCGACCGGCTCTACGACCGCGACGTGCCCGTCGTGGCGTCGGGCGTGCCGTTCGACGCGGTCTTCACCACCGAGCTCGTCGAGGGCGGGTACCGCAAGAAGTACCTGCGGGCCGTCTCACGCCTCTCGGCGCTGGCGCGCGACGGGGCCGCTCTCGCCTGACCCGGCGGCGCCCCCGCCCGACCCGGCTGCGCCCGACCTGGCTGCGCCCGACCCGCGCACGCCCGACGCAGGACCGGACCGGGCGCGCGCCGTGGACAGCCGCCACCACAGCAGCGCCCCCAGCCACACGAGCAGGAACAGCGCCGCCACGGCGTACCCCACCGCGCCGGTGTCCAGCGCGGCGATCCACGTGCTGGCCGCGTCGCTCAGCTGCAGCTCGTCGTGGGCGACGGAGACGAGCTGGACGGTGCCGATGGCCAGCGCGACCGCGACCGAGACGCCCGTGACCACGCCGTTGTAGGCCAGGCGCCGCAACGGGTTCGCCAGCGCCCAGTCGTAGGCGAGGTTCATGAAGGCCCCGTCGAGGGTGTCGAACAGGGACATGCCCGCGGTGAACAGCACGGGCAGGACCAGCACCGCGTACCAGGGCAGCGTGACGGCCGCCGTGCCCGCGAGCACGAGCAGCGCCACCTCGGTCGCGGTGTCGAAACCGAGGCCCATCAGCAGGCCCACGGGGTAGATCTGCCGCGGCGAGCGGATGCGGCGGGTGAAGCGCGAGAGCAGGCGCGCGAGCGCACCGTCCAGGGCGAGGCGCTGGTGCAGGGCGGCGTCGTCGAGCTCGCCCCGGCGGCGCTGGCGCGCGGTGCGCAGGACGCCCAGCAGCGCCGCGAGGTTCACGAGGCCGATGACCCAGAGGAACACCCCGGCCGCCGTCGTGCCGAACACGCCGAGGGCGTCGTGCGCGGGCGTGCCCTCGGTGACCAGGCCGCTCGCGAACTTCGCGCCGGTCGCGATGACGACGGCCATCGCCACGACGACGCTGGAGTGGCCGAGCGAGAACCAGAACCCGACCGACAGCGGCCGCTGCCCGTCGCCGGTCAGCTTGCGCGTCGCGCCGTCGATGACGGCGATGTGGTCGGCGTCGAAGGCGTGCCGGACCCCGAACACGTAGGCCGTGAGGCCCAGGCCCCACCCGAACACCTGGGCGCCGACCGTGTGCCCCGCGGGGACGACGACGAGGCCCAGGACGCCCCAGCCGACGACGTGCAGCGCCAGGACGACGGCGAGCAGCCGGGCCAGGCGCCGGCTGTCGGTGCGGTCCCAGCGGCGGCCCGCGGCGCGCGTGGCGGAGGTGAGCAGGGCGTCGGACATGCGGGCTCCCTCGAACGGCTTGTTGCATCTCGGTCGCAACAAGCGGGCAGCCTAGCCCTCAGTCCCACTCCGTCGGCAGGTCCGGGTCGCGGTGGTGCAGCAGCACCCGCTCGAGCTCCTCGCGCACGACCCGGATCGTCGACAGCTCCGGGAGCTCGTCGAGGGAGAACCAGCCGACCTCGAGCGTCTCGAGGTCCTGCGGGGCGATCGGCTCGCCCACGACGCGGCACAGGAAGAACAGGTGGAACACCGACACCGGCAGCGGCGGCTGCAGGCCCCGCACGTCGCGTTCCCAGACCGCGACGAGCTTCACGGCGGCGACCGGGTACCCCGTCTCCTCCAGGACCTCGCGCACGGCGGCCTCGCCGGGCCGGTCGCCCGGGTCGGCCCAGCCGCCGGGCAGGGACCAGCGGCCGTCGCTGCGCTCGCGCAGCATGAGGAAGCGCTCGCGCTCGTCGACGACCGCGGCGCGGACGTCGACCTTGGGGGTCGCGTAGCCGGTGTCGCCGCCCAGGTCGAGGCGGAGGGCGGCGGGGTCCGTGCCCGACACCGCGGCCAGGAGCTCCGTCGCGAGGTCGGCGACCTGCCGGTAGCGGGCGGCGTCGTAGTCCTTCGCCGGGTCGGCGTCGGCGTAGGACAGGCCGGTCTGCGCGATCGCGGCCAGCCGCACGGCGGCGCGCCGCACGCGGTCGGCCGCGTCGACGTCCTCGCCGCTCACGCCCTCGTCGCCGCTCACGCCCCGGGGACGGCGACGCGCACGACCGCGACCGACTCGCCCACCAGGCGCACGCCCCCGCTGAGCAGCTCGGGGGTGTGCGGGGCGTCGGTGTGGGCCAGGACGACCTCGACGGGGTCGCCGGCCACGGGCACGTCGGCCCCGCCCCCGGTGCTCACCACGACGCGGAACGCGCCGCGGTGCAGGACGACCCAGTTCTCGTCGACGTCGACGCGCACGTCGCGCAGGTCGTCGGCGCGCAGGTCCGGCTCGGCGCGGCGCAGCGCCAGGAGGTCGGTGTACCAGCGCAGGACGCGGGCGTGGGCCCCGTCGCCGACCTCGTCCCACCGCAGCACGGAACTCTCCCGCGTGGCCGGGTCCTGCGGGTCGGGGACGTCCTCGGCGGACCAGCCGTGGTCGCCGAACTCCGAGCGGCGGCCCTTGCTGACCGCGGCGCCGAGCTCGGGGTCGGGGAAGTCGGTGAAGAACTGCCAGGGCGTCGAGGCGTCCCACTCCTCGCCCATGAAGATCATCGGCGTGAAGGGCCCCAGCAGGTACAGGGCGGCCCCGGCGGCGAGGCGGGCGGGCGGGACCAGCGCGCCGATGCGCTCCCCGACGGCCCGGTTGCCCACCTGGTCGTGGGTCTGCAGGTAGCCGAGGAAGGAGTGCCCGCCGACGCGCGCGCGGTCGACCCTGCGGCCCCACTGCTCGCCGCGGAAGGAGGAGAACCGCTCGGCGTGCCAGAAGGCCTCGGTGAAGGTGGTCGCGAGCACCTCGGGCGAGCCGAAGTCCGCGTAGTAGCCCTGCCGCTCACCCGTGAGCCACGCGTGCAGGGCGTGGTGGACGTCGTCGTCCCACTGCGCCGTCATGCCCCGGCCGCCCTGCGCGGTCGGGGTCACCATGGCCGCGTCGTTCAGGTCGCTCTCCGCCACGAGCGAGAGGGGGCGGCCCAGCTCCCGGGACAGCTCCGCCGTCTCGTCGGCGAGCTGCTCCAGCACGTGCGTGGGGGAGTCGTCGACCAGCGCGTGCACGGCGTCCAGGCGCAGGGCGTCGACGTGGAAGTCGCGGAACCACCGCAGCGCGTTGTCGACGATCCAGCGCCGCACCTCCACCGACCCCTCGTCGTCGAGGTTGACCGCTGCGCCCCAGGGGGTCTCGTGCTTGTCGGTGAAGTACGGCCCGAACTCGCCGAGGTAGTTGCCGCTCGGCCCGAGGTGGTTGTACACGCAGTCCAGCGCGACCGCGAGACCCTTCGCGTGGCAGGCGTCGACGAAGGCCGCGAAGGCCTCGGGCCCGCCGTAGGGCTCGTGCACGGCGTAGGGGGCGACGCCGTCGTAGCCCCAGCCCCAGCGCCCGTCGAACGCCGACACCGGCAGCACCTCGACGACCTCGACGCCGAGGCGGACGAGGTGGTCGAGGCGCTCGGTCGCGGCCGCGAAGGTGCCCTCGGGCGTGAACGTGCCGACGTGCAGCTCGTAGAAGACCGCGCCGCGCGCGTCGCGGCCGCGCCACGCCTGGTCGCTCCAGCGGAAGGTGGTGGGGGCGACGACGGCGCTCGGGCCGTGCACGCCGTCGGGCTGCCACCCCGACCGCGGGTCGGGGCGCGGGTCGGAGGCGTCGAGGCGGAAGGCGTACCGCGTGCCGTGGCCCGCGCCGGGCACCTGCCGGCGCCACCACCCCGGCCGCGGCAGGTCCGTGCGCGTCATCGCGTGCGCGGTGGACTCCCCCCCGGACTCGACGACGACCTCGACCTCGTGCGCTCCCGGCGCACGGCCACCGTGTACGTGGCGTCCAGCGGACGCCCCTCCTGCGCAG
>NZ_JAAALN010000154.1 GCF_009906795.1 Kineococcus siccus | reverse complement strand
GCCCAGGACCAGCCGCACCGGGTGCCGCCCCCGCGGCGGGCGGCACCCGGTGCGGCTGGTCCTGGGCGTCGTCCTGCTCCTCCTCGTGGCCTGGGGCGTGGCCGTCGCGGTCAGCGGCGTGCAGGCCGGCCGGGCCCTCCTGCGCGTGTCGTCGGCCGCGCCCGCGCTCGAGGACGACCTGCGCGCCGAGCGGTTCGCCGCGGCCCGGCCGGGGGCGCAGCGCATCGCCGACGACGCCGCGACGGCGGCCCGCGCGACGGGCCAGTGGCCGTGGCGGGCCGCCGAGCGCGTGCCCTGGGTGGGGGCGCAGCTGCGGGCCGTCGGCGGGGCCTCCTCGGCGGCGGCGCTCCTGACGCAGCCGCTGCCCGCCGCGCTGGGCGTGGCCGACGACGCGCTGGGCGACGGCCTGGTCTCGGCGGAGGCGACCGTCGACGTCGCCGCCCTGCAGCAGCTGACGCCCGTCGTCACGGACTACGCGCAGCGGCTGCCGCGGGCGCGGGCCGACCTGGCGGCGGCGACCGCCCCGGAGGTCCTCGACGTCCTCGCGCGCCGCCTCGAGCCGGTCGCCGCCCAGCTGGACCGGGTCGCCGGGCCGCTCGCGACGGCCGCCGAGGTGGCCCCCCAGGTGCCCGCCCTGCTCGGTGCGCAGGGCCCGCGGACCTACCTGGTCGCCTTCACCAACCCGGCGGAGATCCGCCCGGTGCAGGGCATCGTCGGGGCCTACGCCGTGCTGCGGGTGGACGCCGGGCGCATCGAGCTGGTCGGCACCGGCTCCGACGACGACCTGTACGGGGCGCGCGCGGACCCCCGCGTCCTGGGCCCCGAGTACACGGCGCTGTACGGCGACGGCTCGGGGGACGACGACGCCGGCACCGTGCAGAACGTCACGGTCGGCGCGCAGGCGGACGACGCCGGCCGGCTGACGGCGGACCTCTTCGCCTCCGACGGGCGGCCGCGGCCGGACGCCGTGGTCTTCGTCGACCCGGTCGGCCTGGCGGCGCTGCTCGGGCCCGAGCACCCGCCGCTGGACCTCGGTCCCTTCGGCCAGGTCGCCACGCGCGACCTCCCCGACGTGCTGATGCGCCAGGCCTACGTGCGCTACGGCGAGGACCAGGACGCCCGCAAGCTCTTCCTCACGGTGACCTCCGCGGCGGCCTTCCAGGCCGTCCTCGCCGACGGCCTGTCCACCGCCGCGCTGCAGGGCGGGCGCGAGGCCGTCCGCACGGGTCACCTCAGCGTCTGGAGCGCGGACCCCGCCGCCCAGGCGGCGCTCGTCGCGGCGGGCGTCGCCGGCGTGCTGGGCGACCCGGCGGGCAGCACGACCGCGCACCTCGGGCTGACCAACGTCGCGCCGTCGAAGCTCGACTACTTCGTGCAGCCGACCGTCGTCGTCGAGCCGCCCTGCGCCCCCGCGGGCGCCGACGCCGCCTCGGCGCTGCAGCTGACCCTGCGCAGCGACGTCCCCGAGGTGATCCCGGACTACATGCGCAACGCCCTGGCGGACACGCCGCTCGGCGAGCGCACGGCCCGCGAGGTCGTCTCGCTGTGGGTCCCGCCGTGGGTGGGCCTGGACGGGGTGACCCTCGACGGCGCGCCCGTGGCGACCGCCGTGGACGCTGAGCACGGGTGGCGGCTCGTGCGCCTGACCGTCGACGTGCCCCCCGCGCAGGACGTCGTCGTGCGCTGGAGCCTGCGCGGCGACGCCGCGGCCCTCCCCCGCAGCGTGACGGGACCCGCGACCGCAGCGGCGCCCGTGGTCACCGAGGGGCCCTGCACACCCACGGGGTGAGCTGTGCGTCGATGAGACCTCACGCTGAGTCGATCAGACCCCCCGGATGCCACGATGAGCTGGACGCGCGAGTGACGTTCCGTCATTCTGAGCACGCTCCGGATCACTCCGGTGCGACATCTCGACTGGGGGGGACCCACCTGTGAGCACCTCGAAGACCACTCTGCGCCTCGCCGCCGCCGGCGTGCTGGCGTTCGCCGGCCTCACCGCCGGCGCGGCCGCCGCGTCGGCCGGCACCGGCTACGCGCCCGCGACGCCGACGCCGACGGTGTCCGACGTCGTGACGCCGGCCGTGAGCCCCACGACGGGTGGTTCGACCCCGGGCGTCAGCTCGAGCTCCAGCGCCACCCCCGGCGCGGTGGGCGCCAGCAGCGACGAGCTCGCCTACACGGGTGCGGACGTCGCCCCGTGGGCGGCCGCCGGCACCGTGCTCGTCCTGGGCGGCACCGCGATGGTCCTGGCCGGGCGCCGCAAGGGCACGCGCCAGCACTGATCCACCCGCTGCCCACGAGGCAGCGCCCCCCGGAGGCCGGTCGACGTCGACGTCGACCGGCCTCCGTCGTGTCCGGGCCGCCGCGTTGTGGCTCAGTGATCGCATGACGTCACCGTGAGTGACAAACCGTGGTGGGTCCATCGGGGGGCGGCGAACGTGTTCACGTTGCTACGCAGCGCAATGTCGTCCGAACGGGGGAGCGGCGGCTGGACGGGCGTGTCACGGTGCGTCATCCTGGTCCCCGTCGCGCGCCTCCGGGCGCGCCGACGACCGGGGGGAAGCGCCGGACCGGCTCGCGCCGGCGCCGCCGCGCAGACCAGCACCACCGACCAGCACGACCGGCCGGCAGCACCGATCAGCACCACCGTCCGACTCCGCCACCGTCCGCCGCACCCGGCGACGGCGGCACCACGTGCACGCGGGCACCGCACCGGCTCCGTGCTGTTCAGGGGGGGAACCCTGTGACGATCTTCGCCAGCGGTCCGACCGAGCTCAGTCCCGCCGTCCCGGCCGTGGACCGGCCCGGTCGCGCCGGCGTCGTCCTGGCCCACGACTACCTCACGCAGCGCGGCGGCGGCGAGCGCGTCGCCCTCGAGCTCGCGCGGCACTTCCCCGACGCCCCCCTGGTCACGAGCGTGTACGACCGCGACGCGACCTTCCCGGAGTTCGCCGACCGCGACGTCCGCGCCAGCGTCCTGAACCGCGTCGCGCCGTTCCGCCGCGACCCGAGGCGGGCCTTCGGCCTGCTGGCCCTGGTGATGGGCCGGATGCCCGTGCCCGCGGGCGTGCTGCTGGCGAGCTCCTCCGGCTGGGCGCACGGCCTGCGCTCGCACGGGCCCAAGATCGTCTACTGCCACAACCCCGCGCGCTGGCTGTACCAGCCGGACGACTACTTCTCGATGCTGCCGCCGCTGGCCCGCCGGGCCGTCGGCCGGGCGCTCGCACCGCTGCGCGCGTGGGACCGCCGCGCGGCCCGCACCGCGCACACCTACGTCGCCAACTCGACCTCGGTCGCCCGCCGCATCGAAGCGGCCTACGGCGTGCAGGCCCGCGTCATCCACCCGCCCGCGGGGCTGGACGCGTCCGGTCCCGTCGAGCCCGTGCCGGGGCTGGAGCCGGGGTTCTTCCTCACCGTCGGGCGCCGTCGCGGCTACAAGAACACCCAGCTCGTGTGCGAGGCCGTCGAGCGCACGCCCGGGGCACGCCTCGTGGCCGTCGGCGGCCTGCCCGGCTCGCGGACCTGGAGCGACCGGCTGACGGGCGTCTCGGGGATCAGCGACGCGCAGCTGCGCTGGCTGTACACCCACTGCAGCGCGGTCGTGGCGATGAGCCACGAGGACTTCGGCCTGTCGCCGGTCGAGGGCTTCGCCTTCGGCAAGCCCAGCATCGTCCTGCGCGCCGGGGGCTACCTCGACAGCGGGCTCGAGGGTGTCGCCACCGTCTACGTCGACCGCGAGGACGCGGGGGCGCTGGCCGCGGCCCTGGCGGGCTTCGACCCGGCGGCCTTCGACGCGGCCGCCGTGCGCGCGCACGGCGAGCGCTTCTCCTCGGCGCAGTTCGGCCGGCGCCTGCACGAGCTCGTCGCCGAGGTCGTCGGCGGCGGGGCGCGCTCCTGAGTCCTCTGCGGCGCCGGGGGCCCCGGGGCGCCGACCGTCCCGGCGGTGCGCGCGTCGTCTACCTGGACCACTGCGCCCTCCTGTCGGGCGGCGAGATCGCCCTCGTCCGCACGCTCGAGGCCCTCCCCCAGGTGCGCCGGCACGTCGTGCTGGGCGAGGACGGCCCGCTCGTGCCGCTGCTGCTGGCGACCGGCGCCACCGTGGAGGTCCTGCCGCTGGACGGCAGCGTGCGCACGACGAGCCGCACCGAGGCCTCCCGCGTGCCCCTCGCGGGTCTCGTGGCCACGGCGTCCTACACGCTGCGGCTCGCGCGGCGGCTGCGGACCCTGCGCCCCGACGCGGTGCACACCAACTCGCTCAAGTCGGCCCTCTACGGCAGCGTCGCCGGCCGTCTCGCCCGCGTCCCCGTCGTGTGGCACGCCCGCGACCGCATCGCCGACGACTACATGCCCGCGCGCACCGCGGCCGTCGTGCGTGGCCTGGCCCGGTGGCTCCCGACGGTCGTGCTCGCCAACTCCCACGCCACCGCGCAGACGCTCCAGCTGCCGCCGCGGCGCGCCGCGGTCGTCGTGCCGGACCCCTACCGGGCCACCCGCGCGCCCCGCACCGCGTCGGCCGGGGGGCCGCTGCGCATCGTCATGGTCGGCCGGCTGGCGCCCTGGAAGGGCCAGCACGTTTTCCTCGAGGCCTTCGCCCGCGCCCTCGCGGGCACCCCGCACCGGGCCGTCGTGCTGGGCTCGGCCCTGTTCGGCGAGGACGACTACGCCGCCCGGCTGCTGCGCCAGGTGCAGGAGCTCGGCATCGCCGACCAGGTCGAGGTGCTCGGGTTCACCGACGACGTCGAGGGCGTCCTCGCCGGCGCCGACGTCCTCGTGCACGCCTCGACCGTGCCGGAGCCCTTCGGCCAGGTGGTCGTCGAGGGGATGGCCGCGGGCCTCGCGGTCGTCGCCGCGGACGCCGGCGGACCGGCCGAGATCATCACGCCGGGCCGTGACGGCCTGCTGTACCCGGTGGGTGACGTGGCGGCGCTGGCCGCCCGGCTCCGCACCCTGGTGGACGATCCGGACCTGCGCCGCGACCTCGGCGCCGCGGCCGTGGAGACGGCCGCGGGCTACCGCCCGGAGGCCCTCGGACCGCGTTTCGCGGCCGTCTACGCCGCGGCCGGGAACTGATCCACCTCTCCACCTCGGCGCCGCGCGGTGCCGGCTTGACCCCGTCGTGGGCCGATCGGGTGACGGGAGGACCCGTTCGGAGCAACTGTCGAGGGATCACGGGTAACGGGGTCAAGGACCCCCCGGGGAGCGACGAAGCCTTGAGTGTCCCCCGCACTCGACGCAAGGACCTCCTCGATGAAGCTCCGACTGTCCCGCAAGCTGCTCGCGGCCCAGCTCCCTCTCGCGGTCGCCGCTGCCCTGTCCTCGGCAGCCGTCTCGGCCCCCGCAGCGCAGGCTGACGTGCTCCCCCAGCAGGCGCAGGCAGCCGACTCCTTCGTCGACTCCATCGGGGTGGCCACCCACCTGACCTACACCGGAACCCCGTACATGAACTACCCGCTGGTCAAGCAGCGCCTGCAGGAGTCCGGCATCCGCCACCTGCGCGACGGCTGGGGCACCGGGTCGGCGTACGCCAGCAGCTTCGTCGAGAAGGAACTCGGCCCGCTCGGCGTGGGCATCACCATGGTCCAGGACCCCCGCCAGGGCGCGACGCCCGCGGGCCTGAAGGACATGGTCAAGACGCAGCTGCCCACGTCGATCGACGCGGTCGAGGGCCTCAACGAGTGGGACCTGCGCGGCGCGAACTGGGCGGCCGACGCCCGCAACTGGACGATCCAGGTGGCCCAGGCCTACCGCAACGACCCGGCCACCAAGCACATCCCGATCGTCGCCCCCTCGCTCGCCGACACCAACGCGGCCTCGAAGTACCAGGCGCTGGGCAACATCTCGGCCTACGTCGACTACGGGAACACCCACGACTACCCGGGCAACCAGTTCCACATGAACGACAGCATCATCAACACCGTCCTGGCGAACAACGGCATCACCGCCCCGGGCAAGAAGGTCTACGCCACCGAGACCGGGTTCTCCACGGGCGACGTCGGCGCGCCGTACAAGACGATGCCGGAGGCCCTGGTCGCCGAGGCGCTGCCCAAGCTGTACCTCGACCACTTCCGCCGCGGGATCGTGCGCAGCTTCTCCTACGAGCTGTTCGACCAGCACGCCGACAACTCCTTCGAGTCGAAGTTCGGCCTGCTGCGCAACGACGGCAGCCCCAAGCCCTCCTTCACCGCGATCTCGAACATGATCGGCCTGCTGAACGACAAGGGCAGCGCCTTCACGCCCGGCACCCTGAACTACGAGCTGCAGGGGCAGAACGCGAACACCCGCACGCTGCTGCTGCAGAAGCGCGACGGCACCTTCTGGCTGGCCGTGTGGCAGCAGGACCGCACGTGGAACGGCGGTCAGGTCCTCAACCCCGCCGACGTGCCCGTCACCCTGAAGCTCGGCTCGGCCGTCACCACGGCCCGCGTCTACAACCCGATCCGCAGCAAGGCCGCCGTGGCCAGCACGAGCAACACCTCCTCGGTGCAGTTCGCCTCGACCGAGGGCGTCACCCTGGTGGAGCTGGCGGGCAAGAGCTCGACGACGACCCCCACCACCCCCGTGATCCCGAAGCCCGTCGACCCGGGCACCCCGGGAACCCCGGTCGTCCCGGTCGTCCCGGCGACCACGACCGCCGTCTCGGCACTGCCCCTGCAGCAGGTCGCCAACGCGTGGGGCCCCGCGGAGCTCAACCGCAGCAACGGTGAGGGCGCGGGTGGCGACGGACGCGCGCTGTCCATCTCCGGCAAGACGTTCGCCACCGGGATCGGCGTCCACGCCGGCTCCGACATCCGCTTCACGAACACCGGTGCCAGCAGCTTCACCGCCACCGTCGGTCTCGACGACGAGGTGGGCCCCAACGGCAGCGTCGTGTTCCAGGTCCACGCCGACGGCGCCAAGGTCTACGACTCGGGCGTCGTCACCCGCGCCACGGGGACCCGCAACGTCGCCGTGGACATCAAGGGCAAGAAGGACATCCGCCTCGTCGTGACCGACGCGGGCAACGGCAACCTCTTCGACCACGCCGACTGGGCGGACGCCAAGGTCTCCTCCGCGGCGACCACCGTCGTGCAGCCCGCCCCCACCGTCCCCCGCGCCGCCCGCAAGGTCTCGACCCTGCCGCTGACGACCGTGGCGAACGCCTGGGGCCCGGTCGAGCTGAACCGCAGCAACGGTGAGGGCGCGACCGGCGACGGCCGCACCCTGTCGATCTCGGGCCGGACGTTCTCCAGCGGCCTCGGCGTGCACGCCGGCTCGGACGTCCGCTTCGCCAACGACGGCGCGAGCACCTTCGCCGCCACCGTGGGCCTGGACGACGAGGTCGGCGCCAACGGCAGCGTCGTCTTCCAGGTCCACGCCGACGGCAGCAAGGTCTACGACTCCGGTGTCGTGACCCGCGCCAGCGGCGCCCGGGCCGTCTCGGTGAACGTCAAGGGCAAGAGGGACATCCGCCTCGTCGTCACCGACGCCGGCAACGGCAACGCGTTCGACCACGCCGACTGGGCGGACGCCGCGCTGAACGACTGACCCACCTCACGCGACGTGCCGGTCACCCCTCGGGGTGACCGGCACGACGGCGTGGGGGAGGACTCCGCGACGGTCGTCAGCGCCCCGCGGTGGTCCGGTCGAGCTGGTCGAGCCCGCCGTGCCACGGCAGCCGTCCCCGGGCGAGCAGGCGTCCCGCCTGCTCGGCGGCGATGACCAGGTCGCGGCCGTACTTCGGGGCGCGCACGCCCACCATCGTCGCCACGGAGGCCAGGGCCCTGGCCCGCTCGGCCGCCGGCAGGTCCGCCTCGACCGCGGCCTTGACGTACTGCCCCGCCAGGTCCCAGTCGGGGAACACGATCCGCCCCTTGCGAGCGGGGTTCCAGAACTCCGACGGCGGCCAGGGACCCACCCCGATGTAGCGGCTGATCTCCGAGCCCGGCCGGGTGGGGCGGGCGCCGTCGCGCTGGCTGCGCCCGTCGTGGTCGCGGTTGAAGAAGAGCACCTCGGGGATGCGCAGCATCGGGCCCTGCAGCGCGAGGCGGACCAGCAGCACCCGGTCGCCGTAGACGTGGTTGCTCATGGCGCCCGCGCGGCGCACGGCCTCGGAGCGCAGCAGGCCGTACTGCTCGTGACCCGCGTGCCGCTTGATGGGCGCGAGGACGACGCGGGCGAACCGCGTGCCCGGGCTCGGGACCGACAGGTCCAGCATGTAGTCGTCGTCGCGGACGCGACGGCCGTCGCCGTCCACGACGGCGGCCTCGCTGTAGCAGCACACCGCGGCGGGGTGCTCCTCGAGGACGGCGAGCGCCTTGCGCACGAACGTGGGGTGGCTCACGTCGTCGGCGGCGGCCCACTTGAAGTAGGGGCTGCGGCTCAGGGAGAACGTGCGGGAGAAGCTGTCGGCGACACCCACGTGCTCGGTGTGGTGCACGTAGCGCACCCGCGGGTCACGCTCGGCGAACTCGCGGCAGATCGCGGCCGTGCCGTCGGTGGAGGCGTTGTCGGAGATGACGACCTCGAGGTCCGCGAAGTCCTGCGCCAGCGCGGACTCGATGGTCGCGCGGACGTACTTCTCCCCGTTGTAGACAGGGATTCCGATGCAGACCTCGGGAACTGCCGTCACGGGGAACCTCACCTCGTCGTCCTCCAGGCGCCCCGGTCGACGCCTACACTCCGAAGGTATCCGAACCCCGCGTGCGCGTGCACCGCGCCGCCGTTCGGGCACACGGGCGGCCCAAGCGCCGCTGCGCCCGTCGTGACCCGCCTCCCCCCTCTCCGGAGTCGCTGTGCCGCACCCGTCCGCACCTCCCGTCACCCTCCGTCGACGCAAGCGGCGCGCCCTGCTGGCCGCTCTGCTGGCCGTCGTGGTGGCGGCCACGGTCACCGTGGTGGTCGTCGTCACCCGGAAGGACGCACCCGTTCCGGTGGTCCGGATCCCCGACCCGGGCGACGTGCGGGCCTCCGACGCGTTCGTCGAGAGCATGGGTGTGGCGGTGCAGCTCTACCAGCAGTCCGCCAAGTACGAGCTGCTCGCGCCGGCCCTGGGCGACCTCGGCGTCCGGCACATCCGCACCGGGGGCAACGGCACGGCCTTCTTCCGCCACGTCAACGAGCTCCACGACGACTACGGCATCCGCACGCTGCTCGTCATGGACCCCCGCGAGGGCTACACGGGCCCCACCACCGTCTCGCGCGGTGTGCTGCCCGTGCTGGACGCGGTCGAGGGCGTCGAGGGCCCCAACGAGTGGGACATCAACGAGGAGCTCGAGTACCAGGGCGAGTCGTGGCCCGAGGGCGTGCGCCGGTTCCAGGACGAGATGTTCGACGCCGTGAAGGGTTTCACCGACGACGACGAGGACGTGCAGGCCCGCGTCCGGTCGCTGCCCGTCGTGAGCCCGACCGTGGCCGACCCGGACGCCGCGGAGCAGCTGGTCGGCGTGCGCTGCGACGTCGCGGCCATGCACAGCTACCCCGGTGGGGACCTGCCCGACACGGAGCTGGAGTCGAAGTGGCTGCCGTCGGCCCTGCAGCTGTGCGACGGCAAGGGCGTCATCTCCACCGAGAGCGGCTACTGCAACACGCTGACGCCCGAGGGCTGCACTCGGCAGGGCGGGGTGTCGGAGCGGGCGAGCGCCAAGTACGCGCTGCGCCACTACTTCGAGTACTTCCGGCTCGGGGTCGAGCGGGACTACCTCTACAACCTCTCCACCGACGACTGGGACCTGTTCCTGCGTCCCGACGGCACCCGCAAGCCGGCCTTCGCGGCCGTGGCGAGCACGGTCGACCTGCTCGAGGACCCGGGGACCGCGGTGAACCCGACGCGCTTCGACGTCACCGTCACCGGTGCGGACGACGTGCGCCACGTCGTCCTGCAGAAGCGCGACGGCAGCTACTGGGTCGCGATCTGGACGAACGCGCTGTCCTACCCCGCGGGCGAGGAGTGCTGCGACGTCGAGACCACGCGCGACGTCACGCTCACCCTGCCGCGGACCATGAGCGCCACCGTCTACGCGCCCACGTTCGCCGGCACGACACCCGTGGACCGTCCCGGGGACGTGGCCTCCCTCGACCTCGCCGTGCCCGACGAGGTGCAGCTGGTCCGGCTGACGGAGGCGGCGACCCCGGCCGCGACGCCCAGCGACGGCTGAGCGGGCGCTGAGCGGCGGCTGGGGGCCGGCGGCGGGGACCGGCCGGCGGCACCGGGTGTGGCGATCGGGTGAACCCCCTGGGCAGGCGGTGGCTCCGACCGCTCGCAGCGCCGGTGCCCCCCCGGG
>NZ_JAAALN010000153.1 GCF_009906795.1 Kineococcus siccus | reverse complement strand
GGCCGGGGCTGCCCGCCTGGCTCCGCCGGGACTCCCAGTAGAGCCGGGCCGCGGAGGCGCCCGTGTTCGTCAGCCAGAACATCATCACGTCGTCGAGGATCTCGTCGCGCGGGACGGCGTCCTCGGGGGAGCCGTCGTGGTCGGTCACGTCCTCGAACACGGTGTAGATCCACGCCGCGAGGCCCACCGGGGAGTCGGCGAGGGAGTAGCCGATCGTCTGCGGGCGGGTGGCCTGCTCGCGGGCGTAGGCGTCCTGCTCGCTCGCGTACCGCTGCGTGCGGGCGGCCATCCGGTGCTCCTCGGGGGTGGCCTCCTGCATCTCCTGCGGGGTGGGGAACACCAGGGGCAGGTTGAAGTGCAGGCCCACGCAGCCCGAGCCGGGCCGGCGGCCGATCTCGTCGACGACCGCGGCGCCCCAATCGCCGCCCTGCGCGAACCAGTCGTCGTAGCCGAGCCGGGCCATCAGGGTGATCCACGCGTCGGCGATGCGGGCGGTGTCCCAGCCGGGGCCGGTGGGCTTGTCCGAGAACCCGAATCCGGGCATCGACGGGACGACGACGTGGAAGGCGTCGCGGGCGTCACCGCCGTGGGCCACCGGGTCGGTGAGCGGCCCGACCAGACGCCGGAACTCCAGGACCGAACCCGGCCACCCGTGGCACAGCAGCAGGGGCCGGGCCCCGGGCTCGGGGGAGCGCACGTGCAGGAGGTGGATGCCCAGGCCGTCGACGACCGTCCGCGAGGACCCGAGGGCGTTGAGGTCCCGTTCGCAGCGCCGCCAGTCGTACTCGGTGGCCCAGTGCCGGCACAGGTCCTGCAGGCGGTGCAGCGCCGGGCCCTGGCCCGCCGCGGTCTCGGCCTCGGGCCAGCGGGTCGCGAGGAGGCGGGTGCGCAGGAGCTCCAGCTCGGCCTCCGGCACGTGGATCGGGTGCGGCGTGACGGCGGCGGCGTCGGTGGGTGCGGTGCTCACGGGGACTCCAGGTGTGGTGGGCGGATCCTCAGTAGACCACGGAACCGGAAGACAACTTCAACTTGGTAACGCGTCCTCCACTTGGGTACTCTCGCGGCGTGACGACGGGAGGGCCGGGCCTGCGCCGCGACGCCGAGCGGAACCGGCAGCGACTGCTGGAGACGGCGGGGGCCCTCATGGCCGAGCGGGGGCTCGGCGTCTCCTACGAGGAGATCGCGCGCGCGGCCGGGACGGGGATGGGCACCGTGTACCGGCGGTTCCCCGACCGGCAGGACCTCGTGGACGCAGTGTTCGACGGGCACGTCGAGGCCGTGCACCGGATGGCCGAGGACGCGGCGCGCGGCGAGGACGCCTGGGTCGGCCTGGGCGAGTTCTTCACCCGGCAGCTGGAGCTGGAGGCGGAGAACCGGGCGCTGGGGCAGATCCTGCGCGGCCAGGACGGGTCCTACGCGATCGTCGAGCGCACCAGCCGGCGGATGACCCCCGTCGTCCGCGGGCTCCTCCAACGGGCCGTCGCGGCCGGGCAGCTGCCGGCCGGGGTCACCGTCGGCGACCTCGTCGCGGTGCACCTCATGGTGGGCAGCGTCCTGGACGCGTCGCGGGAGTTCGCGCCGCACCTGTGGCGGCGGGCGCTGGCCGTCGCCCTCGCGGGTCTCCAGCACGCCGACCTGCCGGGCCCGGCCCCGGCGGACGACGCCGTCGAGCGCCTGTTCTCCCGCGACGGGCCCTGACCGGGCCGGGTCAGCGGGGTGTGGCCACCCAGACCGTGCGGTCGGCGCGGGGGCTGAGGGGCAGGTCCGCGGCGAGGAGCGGGAGCAGGTCGGTGACGGCGGCCCGGTCGGCGGCGGTCAGCGCCCCCAGGGTGGCGAAGCGGGTGAGCCACTCCCGGGCGTAGCGGCGCGCGGCGGGGGTGACCGGGGCGGGCGTCGAGAGTTCCGTCCGCTGGACCGTGAAACCCGCTCCCTCGATCACCGGGGTCCAGTCGGGGTGGTGGTTCCAGCCCTCGGCCGCGGCGGCGGCGTGGCAGCGCTCTTCGACTGCGGCGCAGGCGGAGTCCGCCAGGAAGCGTGGCAGGCCGGCGAGCTCGACGACCACGAGGGTCCCGCCGGGAGCCAGTGCGGACCGCACGCCCGCGAGCAGCGGTGCGGGGCGGGTGACGTGGTGCAGCGAGGACGCCGCCCACACCAGGTCCGGTGGCCCGGCCGCGGCTCCCAGCTCCGGGAACCCCTCGTCGAGATCGGCCTCGAGCGTGGCGAAACCGTGCTGCCGCAGCGCGTGGAGCATCTCGCGGTCGTTGTCGACGCACGTCAGCGTCGCGCCGGGGTGGCGGGCGCGGAGCAGCCGGCTGCCGGTGCCGCTGCCGGCCCCCAGGTCCACGACGTGGCGGGGAGCGGGAACCCCGGCGAGGTCGAGAGCGGCGCCGAGCTGGGCGCCGAAGACCTCGGCGTCGAGGTCGAGGAACTCCCGGTGGTCTCCGGCCCCGTGGTCGGTCTGCGTTCGGTCGTCGTGGTGGGGGCCGTGGTCGTGCCCGTGCTGACGCATGCCTCGACGGTACGTGCGGTCTGCGGTTGACGCATAGAGTCTTGCGCATGAAGCACGACGCCGCGGGCTCCTCCGCCGTGACCGTCGAGAGTTCGTCGTGCGTGGGGCTTTCGTGTGTCCGCCGACGAGCAGCCCGTCAGCGCCGTCACTCGAACGGCGCAGGGGGAAGGGTCGACGCTGCCCGCATCGGGGATGCTGGGGCGGTGACGGCACCTACGGCCAAGCGGGCGAGGCGCCGCGCCGGCCACCGAGGTGCGGACCGGTGGTCGGACTGGTGGCTCATCGGCGGATTCGCGTTGTGGACGGTCGTCGCCGCCGCGGACCGTGACTGGAGCTCGGCTCTGACGCCGGCGATCTGCTTCGTCGGATTTGCTCTTCAGGTGCTCCTGAAGGTGATGCGCCGACCGACGGCCGCGACCGTCGTCGTCGTGGTCACCGTCGGCTGCGTCTTCGTCGTCTCCCTCCTTCAGCAGGCGTGGTTCGTGGCGGTCGTGACGGGCGTCGGGCTGCTCGCCATGGCTGGGGTCTGGCTGGTCGATGTGCGACCCAACACCTGGGCTCGACGACGGAGATGTCGGTCGCGAGGTAGGACGTCCGGATGAGGCCCTGCTGTGATCACCACGTCGAGAACAGGTCTGCCGAGCGTCCGGTGCCTAGGGGGTCGCGATGAATGCCCCGGAAGACGTCATCCGGCGCTACGACGGCGGCATCAGTGAGTTGGAGCACCGGGGCGAGCGCTTGGGCGCCCTCCAGTTGACTGCTGGAGTGTGGGACCACAGGCACGGCCCCCTTTTGGCGCCGCGAGAGGTGGACGGCGCTGGAGTTGCGGTGGGAAGTGTTCTTCGTCGACCCGCAGCGGTACTCGGACTGGGGATTGATGTCGGATGAGGACTTCGACGAGCTGCAGGCGGGCGAGTTCAGCTTCGTCGGCGTGACCTACGCGGTGAACTGGTTGCCGTCTCCGCGCGGCGTCGAGTTGCTCCGCGAACTCGGGGCCATCGGGGATCCGCCCTGAGGACGTTGGTCCGCCGATCCCGACTGCCCTCGCTCCCGTGCTGACGCATGCCTCGACGGTACGTGCGTTCTGCGGTTGACGCATAGAGTCTTGCGCATGGAGCACGACATCGACGGACTCATCCGCCGCCGCATCCGGGCGCTGCGGCTGGCCAAGGGGTGGTCGCTGGACACCCTCGCCGCCCGCTGCTTCCTCAGCCCGTCGACCCTGAGCCGCATCGAGACCGGCGACCGGCGCCTCGCGCTGGACCAGCTCGTGCCGATCGCGCGGGTCCTCGAGGTGAGCCTCGACGAGCTCGTCGAGAGCGGCGAGGACGAGGACGTCGTCATCCGGCCCGAGCCGGCGCACCACCCGCACGTCACCAACTGGCTGCTGTCCCGCGACCGCGCCGCCGCGGGCATGGTCGTCGTCAAGACCCGGCTGCACGCCGGGGTGGCGCCGACCGGCGAACCCCGCGTGCACCCCGGCTGGGAGTGGTTCACGGTGCTCTCCGGGCGGGCGCACCTGCAGCTGGGCGACCGGGTCCTGGTCGTCGAGCCGGGAGAGGCCGCGGAGTTCTCCACGATGGTGCCCCACCGGATCGCCCCGGTACCGGGGTCGGGGGACCTGGAGATCCTGTCGATCTTCAACCGCGACGGCGAGCGAGCCCACCTCCACGAACCCTGATCCTTGCCCTTGGCGCAAGGAGTGGTGCGTTCAGCGCAGGAGCGCCGTACCGTCCTCGGCATGACGTCTCCCGCCCCCTCGACCGTCCGCCCGACCGAGACCGCCCTGCTCGACGCCGTCGTCATCGGTGGGGGCGCCGCGGGCCTGACCGCCGCGACGTCGCTCGCGCGGTTCCGCTACCGCGTCGTCGTCGTGGACGCGGGGCAGCCCCGCAACGCCCCGGCGCACGGCGTGCACAACCTCCTCGGGCTCGACGGCGTCGCGCCGGGCGACCTCCTCGCCGCCGGGCGGCGTGACCTCGCGGCGTACGGAGCCGACGTCGTCGAGGCCGCGGTGGTGTCCGTGCACCGCACGGCGCCGGCCGCGGCGGCACCGGAGTTCCGGGTGGAGCTCGCCGACGGGAGCGCTCTGCGCGCGCGACGCGTGGTGGTCGCCAGCGGGCTGGTCGACGACCTGCCCGACATCGAGGGTTTGGCCGAGCGGTGGGGCCGCGACGTCCTGCACTGCCCGTTCTGCCACGGCTGGGAGGTGCGCGACCAGCGGATCGTCGTCCTGGCCACGGCCGCACGCTCCCTGCACGCCACGCTGCTCTGGCGCCGGCTCAGCGAGCACGTGACCGTGGTGCTGTCCCCCGGGGTCGAGCCGAGCGACGCGCAGTGGCAGCAGTTCGCGGCCCGCGGCGTCGGCGTCGTCGAGGCCGGCGCCCCCGCCGGGCTGGTCGTCGAGGGGGACCGGCTGACGGGGGTGCGCCTGAGCAGCGGGCGCGTGGTGCCGGCCGACGCCGTCGCGGTCGCCACGACGATGCGGGCCCGGGTGGAGTTCCTCGCACCCCTGGGGCTCGCGCCGGTCGAGTTCGCGATGGGGCCGGAGGTCCTCGGCACCCGCCTGGAGTCCGGCGAGATGGGGCTCACCGCGGTGCCGGGCGTGTACGTGGCGGGCAACGCGGGCGATCCGATGGCGCAGGTGGCGACGGCCGCCGCCGCGGGTCTGACGACCGCGGCCGCGGTGAACGCCTCCCTGCTCGAGGAGGACACCGCGGTGGCCGTCAGCGCGGGGGTGACGGCCCCCGGGCCGGGGACGTCCGGCGCGTTCTCCGCGGCCGCGGAGCGCGAGGTCGGCGAGCTCGTCCTCGGCGACCGGCGGCACGGCCTGTGACCGGGGAGCGTCAGCGCACCGCGTCGGCCACGGACTGCAGGCGGGCGCGGTAGCCGGCCCACCAGGCCGCGTCGCCCGCCGGCAGGTTGTCGTTCCCCGCGCGCACGCCGGCCTGCCCGTCGACGAGTTCGCGCACCAGGTCGGCGTGACCCGCGTGGCGGTGCGTCTCGGCGACCACGTGCAGCAGGATGCGCTGCAGCGTCACGGAACGGCTCTCCGGCCGCCACCACCGCACCTCGCCGGGGGCGTCCAGCGGCAGCGCCGTGATGGTCGCGTCGCTGTGCTCCCACACCCGGCGGTACAGCGCGACGACGTCCGCGGGCGACTCCTGCGCCGTCGCCCACATGTCCGCGTTGGGTTCCGCGTCGTCGTCCGTCCAGGGCAGGGGTTCGGGGAACTCGCGGCCGAACACCTCACCGAAGTACCCGGCCTCCACGCCCGCCAGGTGCTTCACGAGCCCCAGGAGGTTCGTCCCGGTCGGCGTGAGCGGACGGCGGACGTCGTGCTCGGCCAGCCCCTCCAGCTTCCAGAGCACGGCGTCGCGCCCCTCCTGGAGGTAGCGGTGCAGGTCGGTCTTCGCGGCGGAGGTCACCCGCCCACCCTCGCCCACCCGGCCGCCCTCGAGGAAGGGGCCTCCCCTGCGTCAGGACGGGACGGCGGCGAGTTCCGTGGCCTGCCGCAGGGCCTCCACCATGCTGCCCACCTCCACGCGGCCGGTGCCGGCGATGTCGAACGCCGTGCCGTGGTCGACGGACGTGCGGATGACGGGCAGGCCCACCGTGATGTTCACGCCGGCCTCGATGCCGAGCACCTTCACGGGGCCGTGGCCCTGGTCGTGGTACATGGCGACGATCAGGTCGTAGTCGCCCCGGCCGCCGAGGAAGAACGCCGTGTCCGCGGGCAGCGGACCGGTGGCGTCGATGCCCGCCGCGCGCGCCGCCTCGATGCCGGGGGTGACCTTCTCGGCCTCCTCGCCGTAGCCGAACAACCCGTTCTCGCCCGCGTGCGGGTTGATGGCGCACACGCCGATGCGGGGCGAGGGGTTCCCCGCGCGGCGCAGCGCGTCGGCGCCGCGGCGGATGGTGCGCTCCACGAGGCCGGGTTCGATCCGCGCGACCGCGTCGATCAGGCCGATGTGGGTCGTCACGTGGATGACCTTGATGCGCGGCGTGGTCAGCATCATCGACACCTCCTCGACCCCGCAGAAGTGGGCGAGCAGTTCGGTGTGCCCCGGGAAGAGGTGGCCGCCCGCGTGCAGCGCGGCCTTGTTCAGCGGCGCGGTGCAGATGGCCTGCACCTCCCCGCGCAGCGCGAGCTCGCACGCGATCCGCACGTACTCGTGGGCCGCGTGGCCGGCCTCCGCCGACAGCTCGCCCCACGGCAGGTCGGCCGGCAGCAGGTGCGGGTCGACCACG
Source organism: Kineococcus siccus (assembly GCF_009906795.1). Taxonomy (GTDB): domain Bacteria; phylum Actinomycetota; class Actinomycetes; order Actinomycetales; family Kineococcaceae; genus Kineococcus; species Kineococcus siccus. The sequence goes on along the minus strand of NZ_JAAALN010000153.1, from coordinate 3,622 downwards.
TCGATGCGCCCCGGTGTGAACGCCGCCTCGGCCACCGACGCGACCTCCACGACGTCGACCTCGACGCCCAGGGCGCCCGCGGCCAGGCGCAGGCGGTGCGCGTCGCCGACGACGAGGGGGCGGCCGGCCGTGAACGCCTCCGCGTGCAGCAGGGCGCCGACCGTGACCTCGGGGCCGACGCCCGCGCCGTCGCCCATCGTCACGGCGATCACGGGTCGGCGGTCCCCGGTGACCGGGGCCGGGTCGGCGTTCGTCGTGGTGCTCACAGCATCTCCAGGGGTCGGGGGGCGGAGGGTTCCGTGCGGGGGTGTCCGGGCGCAGCGGTGCGCAGCCGGCGCAGCAGCAGCACGAGGTCGTGCAACTCGGCGGGACCGCCGAAGCTGCCGGGTTTCGTGGCGACGAGCCGGCCGTCGCGGGCGAGGCTCACGACGGCGCCGTGGGACAGCTGCGCGACGGGGCGCAGCAGGTCGACGCCGAGGCGGTCCAGCACGGCGCGGGCCGTCTCGCCGCCCGTGAGCACGAGGTCGCGGTGGCCCACGACCGCGACCGCCCGCTCGGCCAGCCGCACCACGGCGGCCCGCGCGTCGGGGTGGGCGCCGGCCAGGCTCAGCACGAGCGGGTCGGCCGCCGGAGCCTCGGGTACGAGGGCGTCGGCGACCGGGGTGACCAGCACCGGCGCGGCGCCCGGGGCGGCCGCCAGCAGGTAGGCCAGCTGCGCGGCCGTGGCGGCGGCCCCGCTGCCCGCGACGACCGCGGTGGCGCGGGGGCCCGTGGCCACGGTGAGCTCGGCGACGGTGACCTCGGCGACGGCGGGGGCGCAGGAGCCGTCCGCCGCGGGGGTCGCGTCCGCCGCGGCGGCCACGAGGGCGGCGCTGCCGACCAGCGCCACGCGGTGCCCCTCGCCCGCGAGCAGGGCGGCCGCACGGGCGGCCGCGGCGAGGTCGTCGTCGGTCTCGGCGTCGAGGACGGCGCACGCCCCGGCCACCACGACGCCGCGCAGGACCCCCGCGAGGCCGGGGGAGCGCACCGCGGCGAGGCCGACCTCCTGCGGGGCGGCCGCCAGCAGGTCCCGCACGGCGGCCGGGGCGGTCGTGGGCTCGCGGTCCCACAGGCCCGTCCCCGCCAGCGCGACGCCGTCCACCAGGGGGACGCCGCCGACGACCGTGCGCCCCAGCGCGGGCAGCGCTCCCGCGAGGACGACGCCGAACCCGTTGTCCTGCAGGGCCGAGACGGTCGCGCCGACGTGACCCCGCCACAGCGAGTCGAGCTTCACGGCGAGCAGCCCCGCCGGCGCGAGGGCCGCGACCGCGGCGGTCACCGCGGCGTGCCCGGGCCCCGGTGCGGTGCACCGGTGGTCGACGTCCACGACGAGCGTCCCGGCGTGCGCGGGCGCCGCGGCCGCCGCGCCCAGCAGGACCGTGCAGGGGCGACCGCGCTGCAGCAACAGCCCCGCGACCTCGGCCGCGCCGGAGAGGTCGTCGGCCAGCACGACGCCCAGGGCGCGGTGCTCGGCGGGACTGCTCACCCCCGGAGTCTCGCGGGTGGTGGCCCGACCGGCACCTCCCGCCGGCCGGCACCCGTCAACCGTCGAGGTCCGCCTGGTGCGCGCGCTCCGCCGCCCGCGCCTTCACCTGCTCGACCCGGCCCATGCCCACCTCGCCCGGGTCGGGCGCCGGCCAGTACGCGTTCCACGCCTCGGCGATCTTCCCGGCCAGCTCGGGCGTGACGACCGACCCGAGGAAGTCGTCCAGGTCGGACGGCTCGTCCCCGCGGCGCAGGTGCAGGGTGTGGCCGGTCTCGCGGCCGACGCGCAGGCGCAGTTCGGTGTGCTGGCTCATGCCGCCACCCTGCCGGGGCCCGCGGCGGGCGGCGACCGCACGACCCGGCCCGGGGCGGGGAGGTGTGGGAGGTTCGTCGTGTCGGCGAGGCGAGGGAGGGGACCGTGGCGGAGCGCGTGTCGTTCAGCAGCAGCACGGGTCAGCGGCTGGCGGGGCTGCTGGACCTGCCGGACGGCGAGGCGCGCGGGTGGGGGGTGTTCGCCCACGGGTTCACCCTCGGCAAGGACTCCCCGGCCGCCGCGCGGATCTGCAAGGGCCTCGCGGCCGAGGGCATCGGGATGCTGCGCTTCGACAACCTCGGCCTCGGCGACTCCGAGGGCGACTGGGGCGACGGCTCCTTCACCCACAAGGTGTCCGACACCGTCCGGGCCACGGAGTTCATGCGCGAGCGCGGGACTCCGGTCCACCTGCTCGTCGGCCACAGCTTCGGCGGCGCGGCGGTCATCGCCGCGGCGGGCCAGGTCCCCGGGCTGCAGGCCGTGGTCAGCGTCGGGGCACCGTCGGAACCGGGGCACGTCGAGCACAACTACGACGCGCTCGTGGGCCGGGTCATGGCCGAGGGGCACGCGGAGTGGCTCGTGGGCGGGCGGGCGCTGACGCTCAAGCGGGCCTTCATCGAGGACGTGCGCCAGGCCGACCTGCGCCACCACGTCCGGCAGCTGGGGCTGCCGCTGCTCGTGATGCACTCGCCGACCGACGACACCGTGAGCATCGACAACGCCAGCACCATCTTCAAGCTGGCGCAGCACCCGCGCAGCTTCGTGGCCCTCGAGGGTTCCGACCACCTCCTCATCGCGGCCGGGCAGGCGCGGCGGGCCGCGCGCATCATCAGCGCCTGGGCCGACCAGTACCTGCGCGAGAGCTAGCTCACCTCCCACCCGGCGGCGCCCGGGGCGCGCCGCGCCCTACCGTGACCGGGTGTCCTTCCCGCGCCTGCCCCTCGTCGACGCCCCGGCGCTGACAGGGCCCCAGCTGATGCACCAGCACTGGGACGACCTGGCCTTCCTGCACTGGGCCGTCGACCCGGCCGTCGTCGCCCCGCACCTGCCGCCGGGGGCGGAGCCCGACGTGCTGGACGGCGCGACCTACGTCGGCCTCATCCCGTTCACGCTGCGCGGGGCCGGGCCCGGGACGCTGCCGGCCGTGCCCTGGGCGGGCACGTTCCTCGAGACGAACGTCCGGCTGTACTCGCGCGACGCCGCGGGCCGGCGCGGCGTCGTGTTCGCGAGCCTCGACGCCTCCCGGCTCGCCGTCGTCCTGGGCGCCCGCACGGTGTTCGGCCTGCCGTACCGGTTCTCGGCGATGCGCCGCGCGGTGCGCGAGCGCGACGGGCACCGGGAGCTCGCGTGGACCGCCCGCACCCGCTGGCCCGGGCCGGCCGGCGTGCGCAGCCGCGTCGTCGTGCGCGAGGGGGCGGCGCTGAGCCCGGCCGAGCTCGTCGCCGACGAGGTCGGGCAGTTCGTCAGCGCGCGCTACGGCCTGCACGTCGAGCACCTCGGCCGCACGTGGTGGATCGCCAACGAGCACGAGGCGTGGCCGCTGCGCCGCGCGGAGGTCCTCGCCCTCGACGACGGGTTCCTGGCCGCCGCGGGTTTCGCGGACCTCGCGCACCGCGCACCCGACCACGTCAGCTTCGCGCGGCGCGTCACGACGAGGTTCAGCGTCCCCGTCCGGCTCTGAGCGCGGAACTCCCCGGCGGCCCCGGCCGTTGCCGATCGACAGACCCCTACCGCTGAGAGGACCGCCGCCGCCGTGCGCGACGACAGCCCCGACCCTCCGAGTAC
>NZ_JAAALN010000152.1 GCF_009906795.1 Kineococcus siccus | reverse complement strand
TCTTCCACGTCAGCGGGGCACTGCGGGGTGGGGCCGGCAGGTCCGTGGTCACCGCGGCAGCCTCCCACCGGGGGAGCCGCTGCGGCGTCGTCCGACCGGCCGACCCGGCACGGGTTCGCGTCGGGTCAGGAGGTGGCGCCCAGCTGGGCGTCCATCCAGGCCAGGGTCGGCCAGCCGGCGTCGCGCTCCGCGCTCACGAACAGCGGGAACTCGTGCTCGAGGGGGAGGCGCTCGTAGGGGAACTCGACGCCTTCGGCCGCGAAGAGGTCGATGACCTGCTCCACGCGGTCGCCGTTGAGGTTCCCGCCGACGCTCCTGATCGGCGGTTGCTGGGCCCGCACGCCGTCGAGGAACTCCAGGTACTGGCTGGGTTCGCGGCTCATGGCGCCGTCGACCGCCCACACGGCGGCGAAGTCCCCGGGGTGCTCGACGCCGAAGCGGAAGGCGCCGTGCCCACCCATGGACCAGCCCACCAGCAGCCGGTGCGCCGGCCCGGGCAGCACGCGGTAGGTCTGCTCGACGTGGGGGACGAGGTCGTCGATGAACGCGGTGTCGTAGCGGCCCTCCCAGCGCCCGTCGCGGTTGCTGTCCGGCGTGACGATGACGACGTCGTCGAGCACGCCGTCGTCGACGGCACCGCGCAGCAGCTCGGCCTCGGGGAGGAAGGTCGCGTTGCTCTGGTCGCGACCGTGCAGCGCGAACAGCACGGGGTACTCGCGACACGCCGTGTAGTAGTCCGCCGGCAGGCTCACGCTGTAGGGCACGGGCTGGCCGTCGGAGCCCGTGAGCTGGGTGTCGAAGCGCAGGTCGCCGCCCGGGGCGTCGCAGCCGCGCGGGTCGGTGCCCGCCTCGCTGGTGGACGGGGCGCCCGACGGGGTCGACGGCGGCCCGGCGGTGGCCACGGGGCTCGCCGTGGTGGCGCCGCCGTCGCGCAGGAGGCTCACGAGCAGGTACGCCCCGACGAGACCCGCGACGACGACGACGCCGACGGCCACCAGGAGGCCGGGCCGGGGGCCGCGCCCGGTGCCCGACGGGCCCGGGGAGGAGGGGGCTGGACTGCTCAAGGGGGGCCTCTCGGTCGTCGGAGCGCGCCCCGGGGTGGCTCGGTCCCCGCGGCGTCGCGCGCTCCGGACGGTTCGCCCGGCGGCCGCGCGCCCGGTGATTCTCACCCGGCCGGGTCGGCCGGGGCGCCCGCCGGGGCCAGGTGCACCCTCCTGGAGCACGCGGCACCCGGGAGGGGTCACGGACGGTCGCCACCGGTGGCGGAGGGTGTGCGGCGAGGCCACGGAACCGGCGTCCGGGGAGCACGTCCGGCGGTACGACGGCGCGTGCTCCTGGCGGTCTGGGCTACGCCTGCGTAACGTACGTCTCCGTAAGGTACGGAACCGTAGGTTGAGACGCTGAGCAGGAAGCTCCCCGCCCACGGCCCGACGGCCCATGGAGGAGTGCACGTGACCGACGGAGCGGTCAGCCCCACGACCAGCGGGGCTCCCACGATGGTGCAGCTGCTCGACGCCGACGGTGTCCGGCACGAGCACCCCGAGCACCACGCCGACCTCGAGCCCGACGAGCTGCTGGGGCTGCTGCGCGACCTCGTGCTGCTGCGCCGCTTCGACAGCGAGGCCGAGGCGCTGCAGCGGACCGGCGAGCTGGGCCTGTGGGTCGGCACGCGCGGCCAGGAGGCCTCGCAGATCGGCGCCGCCCGCGCGGTCCGCGACCAGGACCACCTCTTCCCGACCTACCGCGACCACGGCGCCACGCTGACGCGCGAGGTCGACCCGCTGCACATCCTCAGCATCTACCGGGGCATCGACCACGGCGGCTGGGACCCGGTGGCGCACGGCGTCCACCCCTACACGCTCGTCATCGCGGCCCAGCTGCTGCCCGCGGTCGGCTACGCCATGGGCGTCCAGCGCGACGGCGCCATGGGCACGGGCGACCCGGCCCGCGACACGGCCGTCCTCGCATACCTCGGCGACGGGGCCACCTCGCAGGGGGAGGCGTCCGAGGCCCTGGGCTGGGCCGCGGTGTACAACGCGCCCGTCGTCTTCTTCTGCCAGAACAACCAGTGGGCCATCTCCGAGCCCGTGGAGCGGCAGGCCCGCGTCCCGCTGCACCGCCGCGCCGAGGGACACGGCATGCCCGGCGTGATGGTCGACGGCAACGACGTGCTCGCCGTGCTCTCGGTCGTGCGCAGCGCCCTGGACCGGGCCCGCGCGGGCGGTGGCCCCACCTTCGTCGAGGCGTGGACCTACCGGATGGGCGCGCACACGACGTCGGACGACCCGACGCGCTACCGCGACGCCGTCGAGGTCGAGCAGTGGCGCGAGAAGGACCCGGTCGAGCGCTTGCGCACCTACCTGCGCGCCGAGGGCGTCCTGGACGACGACTTCGAGGAGCAGCTGGCCGCCGAGTCCGAGGCGCTCGCCGAGCGCATCCGCGCGGGTGTCCGGGGCATGACCGACCCGGACCCGGTCGGCATGTTCGACCACGCGTACGCGGAACCCCACGCGCAGGTCGAGGAGGAGCGCGACGCGTTCCTCGCCGCCTGGGCCCAGCACGAGCAGGACCTCGAGCAGTCGCCGGCCGGAGGGGGACGTTGATGGAACGCGCAGGGATCCAGAGGATGGCGCTGGGCAAGGCGGTCAACGCGGGCCTGCGCGCCGCGATGGAGCGCGACCCCCGCGTCCTGCTCATGGGCGAGGACATCGGCAAGCTCGGCGGCGTCTTCCGCGTCACCGACGGCCTGCAGAAGGACTTCGGCGAGGACCGCGTCCTGGACACGCCGCTCGCGGAGGCCGGCATCGTCGGCACCGCGCTCGGCATGTCGCTGCGCGGGTACCGGCCGGTCTGCGAGATCCAGTTCAACGGGTTCGTGTACCCGGCGTTCAACCAGATCGTGACGCAGCTGGCCAAGATGCGGGCCCGCACGCGCGGCCGGCTCACCGTGCCGGTCGTCATCCGGATGCCCTCCGGCGGCGGCATCGGCTCGGTGGAGCACCACTCCGAGAGCCCCGAGGTGCTGTTCGCGCACACCGCCGGCCTGCGCGTCGTGGCGCCCTCGTCGGCCCACGACGCCTACTGGATGATCCAGCAGGCCATCGCCTGCGCGGACCCCGTGCTGTTCCTCGAACCCGAGCGCCGCTACTGGGAGAAGGGCGACGTGGACGTCGACCTGGCCCCCGGCGAGGTCGCGCCCCTGCACCGGGCGCGGGTCCTGCGCACCGGCACCGACGCGACCCTCGTCGCCTACGGCCCCACGGTCCGGCTCGCGCTCGACGCCGCCGCGGCGGCCGCCGAGGACGGCTCGGACCTCGAGGTGGTCGACCTGCGCTCGATCTCCCCGCTGGACGTCGACACCGTGGCGGAGTCGGTGCGCCGCACGGGCCGGCTCGTCGTCGTCCACGAGGCGCCGACGTTCCACGGGCCCGGTGCGGAGCTCGCCGCCCGCATCCAGGAGCGGTGCTTCTACTCCCTCGAAGCCCCCGTGCAGCGCGTGGGAGGGTTCCACGTGCCCTTCCCCGCCGCGCGGTTCGAGGACCACTACCTGCCCGACGTCGACCGCGTGCTGGACGCCGTCGAGGCGGCCCTCGCGGCCTGACGCCGCCGACCTGTCCGCTCCGCCCCGAACCTCCGAGGAACTGTGCCCGGTCCCCAGCGCTTCGCCCTGCCCGACGTCGGTGAAGGCCTCACCGAGGCCGAGATCGTCTCCTGGAAGGTCCAGGTCGGCGACGTCGTCGCGGTGAACGACGTCCTCGTCGAGATCGAGACGGCGAAGTCGCTCGTGGAACTGCCGAGCCCGTACGCCGGGACCGTCGAGCAGCTGCTCGCCGCGGAGGGGGAGACCGTCGAGGTCGGGGCGGCCATCGTCGTCGTCGGCGACGGCTCGGTGACGCCCGCGCCCGCCGCGGCGCGGGAGGCGGCCGCGGAGGAGGGTTCCGGCGCCACGCTCGTCGGGTACGGCACGCGCGAGGCCACGGCCCGGCGTCGCCGGCGGGGGCCCGCCGCCGCGACCGAGCCCGCCGCCGCGACCGAGCCCGCCGCCGACCTCACCCCGCTGGAGGTCGCCGTGCCGGAGCTCTCCCCACCGCCGCAGGCGGGTGGGGAGGAGACCGAGGCGCAGGCCCCCGACGCCCGCGCCGCCGAGCCGGCGGGCGCGGTCCACGTCCTGGCGAAGCCGCCCGTGCGCAAGCTGGCCCGCGACCTGGGGGTCGACCTCGCGGCCGCCCGGGCGAGCGGTCCCGGCGGGACCGTGACCCGGGCGGACGTGCTGGCCCTCGTGCCCGCCGCGCCCACGGAACCGCAGCGCCGCGTGGAGGAGCACCCGCGCGAGCGGCACGTGCCCATCCGCGGGGTCCGCAAGGCGACGGCCGCCGCGATGGTCGAGAGCGCGTTCTCCGCCCCGCACGTCACGGTGTTCACCACGGTCGACGTGACGCGCACCATGCGGATGGTGCAGATGCTCAAGCAGGACCGGGAGTTCGAGGGCGTGCGGGTGTCGCCGCTGCTGCTCGTGGCCAAGGCGCTCATCGTCGCCGTGCAGCGCAACCCCGACATCAACTCGACCTGGGACGAGCACAACCAGGTGATCGTGGTGAAGAACTACGTGAACCTCGGCATCGCCGTCGCCACCCCGCGCGGGCTGCTCGTCCCGAACGTCAAGGACGCGGACGAGATGACGATGAAGGAGCTCGCCGTCGCGCTCGGCACGCTGACGGCGACCGCGCGGGACGGCCGCGCCACGCCGAAGGACCTCTCCGAGGGCACCATCACGATCACCAACGTCGGGACCTTCGGCATCGAGACGGGGACGCCGATCCTCAACCCCGGCGAGGCGGCGATCCTCGCGGTCGGGCGGATCGCCGAACGTCCCTGGGTGCACAAGGGCAAGGTCAAGAAGCGGCAGACGGTGACGCTGGGGCTGTCCATCGACCACCGGATGCTGGACGGGGAGAGCGGTTCCCGCGCCCTCGCCGACATCGCCGCCGTCCTCGAGGACCCGGTCCGCGCGCTCGCCTGGACCTGACCGCGCCTGAGCCTCCTGCGGTGCTCAGCCCCCCAGGGCCTCCACGACCACGACGACGGCGACCACGAGGACCAGGACGGCGAACCCTCGTCGCAGGTGCGCGGCCGGAAGTCGCCCGCTCAGCCGGGCCGCGGCCAGTGAGCCCGTCATCGCCGCGGCCGCGAACGCCGCGGCGGTGGGCCAGTCGATCCCCGAGCCTCCGCGGGCGTGGGCGGCGAAGCCGACAGCGGAGTTGAGCGCGACGACGGCCAGCGAGGTCGGTACGGCGGTCGTCATCGGCAGCCCCAGCAGGAGGGTCAGGGCGGGGAGGACGAGGAAGCCGCCCCCGACGCCGAACAGGCCGGTCAGGAACCCCACGCCGAGGCCCGCGCCGATCGCTCGAGGGAGGCGGCGCCGCCAGTCGGCGCTCCCGCCGGGCGGGAGGTCGGCGTCCTGGCGACCCGGGTGGAGCATCCGCACGCCGGCGACCACCATGACGAGCGCGAAGCCGAGGAGGACCCACCGGTCGGGGAGCAGGCGGTTCACCGCCGTGCCGGCGACGGTGGCCAGGGCGCCGGCAGCGCCGAGGACGCCCCCGAGGCGCCACTGCACCCGACGCAGCCGGGTCAGCACCGCGGTGGCCGAGGACAGGCCCACCACCAGCAGCGAGGTCGGCACCGCCGCGGCCAGGGGGAGGCCCGCCCCGTAGACCAGCGCGGGCACGGCCAGGATGGAACCTCCGCCGCCCAGCAGGCCCAGCAGCAGCCCGATCACCGCCCCCAGCAGCGCGACGACGACCATCACCACGCGGAGCTCGTCACGACGGGGCGCCCGGGTCCTGCACGTCGTCCCCGCGCGGGCCGGACGGGTGGGGCAGCTGCTCTAGCGCCGACGTCAGGTCGGGCCTGCCCGGACCGCGGTTGTAGGGCAACCGGCTCAGCAGCGCACCCAGCGGGCAGAGGTCGAAGAGCGACGAGAACGTCAGCCCGGCCCCGATGCCACCGGCGACGAAGCGGGCCCGGGGTGCGGCCAGGCTGGCCAGGGTCGAGGCCAGCACGAGGGAGCCCGCGACCAGGCGCACCTGGCGCTCCAGGGCCCAGCGCCCGGTGCCCCGCACGACCTCGCCGCCGGCCGCGGCGAACGAGGGCACCCCGCCGTCGAGGACGTGCAGGCTCGCCGCGCCGACCCCGGCCAGGCGCCGGCGGGCCTGGGTGGCCCGGGCCCCGGACTGGCACACCAGGACGACCTGGTGCTCCTCGTGGTGCCGCAGGCGGGCGGCGAAGGACGCGGCGTGCTCGCCGAGCAGTTCGAGGGGCACGTTGTAGGAGCCGGCGATGTGCATCGCCTCGAACTCCCCGGGACTGCGGACGTCGATGACGGTGACCGCGTCGGCGCGCTGCAGCCACAGGGTCACCGTGGCGGCATCCACGCGGTCGAGGCGGCCGGCGCCCGAGGCGGTGGTGTCGGAGGTGCTGGTGTCGGAGGTGCTGGTGTCGGAGGTGCTGGTGCTCAAGGGTTCTCCTGGTGCGGTGGCTGGGTGTCGGGCGGGTCAGGGGTGTACGGCGGAACCCGCGGAGGGTGCCTCCACGTCGAGCCCGGCGGGGCCGGCGTTGGTGAAGGCGTCGTCGACGAGGACGACCTCGCGCCCGTGGCGGTCGAGGACGCCGGCGGCGATGGAGGCCCGGTAACCCGAACCGCAGTACACCCACACCTCGCCCTCCGGGACCTCGTCGAGGCGGTCGGCGAGCTGGTGCAGCGGGACGTGCTGCGAGCCGCGGACCGCGCCCGCCGCGCGTTCGTCGGACCGGCGGGCGTCCAGCACCCGCACCGGGCCGAGCGCGTGGGCGGACGCGGTGCGCCGGGCGAGGCCGGCGAAGTCGCTGACGCGGTAGGAGCGGAGTGCCCCGTCCGCGACGGTCCCTCCCGCGAGGGTGGCGATGTCGCCGGTGGCCGCACCGGCCAGGTGGTCGATCCCGATGCGGACGAGTTCCCGACGGGCTCGCGCCACCTGCTCCTCGTCCTCCCCGACGAGGGTCAGCGGGGTGCCGTAGTGGTAGAGCCAGCCGAGGTAGGTCACGAAGCCGGTCGACAGCTCGAAGCCGTAGGAACCGGCGAGGTGACCGGCGGCGAAGGCGGTGCGCCGGCGCAGGTCCACCACCCACTCCCCGCGGTCGATGCGTCGCCGGACGTCCTCGGGTGCGACCGGTGCGGGCCTCGACAGGTCGACCGGGCTCGGGCCGCGGCGGTTGGCCGGGCCCATGTGCGCGTAGTACGCGGGGAAGGCGTCCAGTCCGGCCAGCAGGGTCTCGACGTACGTCTGCTCGTCCTGGGTCAGTGCCGGGTTGACGGCGGCCTGCTCGCCGATGGTGGACGCGTCCCCGGTGGTCGGCGTGGCCGAGCAGAAGCTGCCGAAGCCGTGGGTGGGGAGGACCGCCGCCGAGGCCGGCAGTTCCGCGACGAGGCGCCGGGTGGAGTGGAACTGCTGGTGGGTCAGGTCCACGGTGTCCTCGGGGGAGACGAGGTCGGTGCGTCCGGTGGAGCCGTACAGCATCGACCCGCCGGTGAAGACCGCCTCGACCGTCGCCGCGGAGTTCACCAGGGCGTAGCTGGTGTGGTGGTGGGTGTGTCCAGGCGTGTGGAGGGCCCGGACGCGGAAACCGCCGGCGTCCAGGACGTCACCGTCGCCCGCCCCGGTGTGCGCGAACTCCACGTGGCTGTCCGCGGGCAGCACGTAGTGCGCCCCGGTGCGGGCGGCGAGTTCGAAGCCGCCGGTGACGTAGTCGTTGTGCACGTGCGTCTCGAGGACGTGCGTCACGCGCACGCCGAGCCGGCGCACGAGGTCCAGGACGCGGTCGATGTCGCGCTGCGGGTCGACCACCACCGCGGTGGTGCCGTCGGTCGCGAGGTAGCTGCGGTCCCCGAGGCTGGTGGTCTCGATGGTGACGACCTGCAGGGTGCGGTCCCCCGGACGCTCGGTCGAGGTGCTCATGGCGCTGCCTTCCCTACCCCGTAGGGTATCTGTCGGCGAAACGGAGGTCGGTGCGCGATCAGGCGACGGTGCCGGGGCGGCCGTCGTCGGTGACGACCGGCAGGCCGGCGGCGGCCCACGCCTGCATGCCGCCGTCGAGGTCGTCGACCCTGCGTCCCGCGGCGGTGAGCAGCGCGTGCGCCTTCGCGCTGCGCTTGCCGCTGCGGCAGACGGTCACCAGGACCCGCTCCGGGGCGAGTTCACCGAGGCGGGTCCGCAGCTGCCCCAGGGGGATGTGCCGGGCGTCGGAGATGTGGCCCGCGGCCCACTCCTCGTCCTCGCGCACGTCCACGACGGTGACGTCGGCACGGCGGGTGTGGGCGGTCTGGGCGTCCATGGTGGTCTCCTCCAGGTGGGGGTGCGCCGCGGGCTCGCGGCGCTCGGTGCCGGCGGGTGCCCTCAGGCCAGGGAGAGGAACAGCTTCTCCAGCTCGGCGTCGCTCAGCGGACGTTCGGTGCCGTCGCGGTCGGCGACCAGGCACTGCCGCATGCCCGTCGCGATGATCTTGAACCCGGCGCGGTCGAGGGCGCGGGACACGGCCGCGACCTGGGTGACGACGTCGGAGCAGTCGCGACCCTCCTCGATCATCTTGACGATGCCGCCGATCTGGCCCTGCGCTCGCTTGAGGCGGGCGACCACGTCGGTCAGCTGGCTGGTGTCCACGTCCACGGCCGTCTCCTCCACCGTCCTGCCCGGGATACCCCGGGGGGTACAAGGTAGCGCCACCGGGCTCGTCGCCGCCAGTGCCCCGTGCACGAGCGGCCCCGTGCCGGGCGCCGTCCGCCCGTCCGTGCGGCGCCGGGGTCAGGCCCGGCCGAGCAGGCGGCGCCGGGCGGCGACCAGGTCCGTCACGGCCTGCTGCTCCGAGGTCGTGCGCAGCTGCCCGTCCTCGACGACGACGCGGCCCTCCACGGTCGACAGCCGCAGCGGCGGGGTGGGGCCGATCACGAGGGCCACGACGGGGTCGTCGAGGTCGGCGTGGCCCAGGCCGGTGAGGTCCCACACGGCCACGTCCGCGCGCTTGCCCACCTCCAGCGAGCCGATCTCCGCGGACCGGCCCAGGCAGGCCGCGCCGCCGGACGTCGCGGCCCGCAGCGCGTCCCGCGCGGACATCGCCGTGGGGCCGCCGCGCAGCCGTGCGGTGTAGACCATCTGCCGGAGCTCGTCGGCCAGGCCGCCCTGCTCGTTGGAGGCCGCACCGTCCACCCCGAGGCCGACGGGGACCCCCGCGTCCAGCAGGTCCCGGGCCCGCGCCGCCCCGGCGCCCAGGCGCGCGTTGGAGCTCGGGCAGTGGGCCACCGTGCTGCCCGTGCGGGCGAGGGTCGCGATGTCCGCGTCGGACAGGTGCACGGCGTGGGCGAGCCACACGTCGGGACCGAGCCAGCCCAGGTCCTCGAGGACCTCGACGGGGCGCCGGCCGAAGGTCCGGGCGCAGAACTCCTCCTCGTCGGCCGTCTCGGCGAGGTGGGTGTGCCGGCGGATCCCGAGCTCCGCGGCCTGCTGCGCCGTCTGCCGCAGCAGCTCCGGCGTCACCGAGAACGGCGAGCAGGGGGCCGCGCCCACGCGGACCATCGCGCCCGGCGCCGGGTCGTGGTGGCGCCGCACGGCGTCGGCCGTCGCCGCCAGGACCGTGTCGACGTCCTCCACGACGGAGTCCGGGGGCAGGCCGCCCGCCGAGGCGCCGAGGTCCATCGAGCCCCGCGTCGGGGAGAAGCGCAGCCCCACCGTCCCGGCCGCCTCGACGGTCGCCGCGAGCTGGTCGCCCCCGTCGCGCGGGTGGAGGTAGTGGTGGTCGGTCGTCGTGGTGCAGCCCGTGAGGGCGAGGCGGGCCAGGCCCGCCCGCGCCGCCGCCTCGACGTCCTCGGCCCGCAGGTGCGCCCACAGCGGGTAGAGCGTCGTGAGCCAGGCGAACAGGCCCTCGTCGACGGCGAGACCCCGGGTCGCCCACTGGTACAGGTGGTGGTGGGTGTTCACGAGGCCCGGCGTGACGAGGCAGCCCGCGACGTCGACGACGCGGACGTCGCCCGCCCGCAGCGCCGGCGGCGCGCTCCCCGGCCCGAGCGCGGCGACGACGCCGTCGCGCAGCAGCACGTGCCCGGTGGCGTGCTCGGTGCCGGCGGCGTCGACGGTGGCGATCGCGGCACCGGTGAGCAGGAGGTCGGCCATGGCCGCATCCTTCCGCAGGCGCGCGGCGCCCGTCCGGAGGTGCCCCACCGCTCTGCGGCGCAACCGGTCTGGTGACTCGTTGCCCAGGGCAGGTGACGGGGCGTGACGTGGCGCAACCGCTTTCAACCACCTATCCTGAACGTGCGCCGTGCAGCACCTCGCGGCCGCCGTGGCGTCGCTCCCACGGCCTCCGGAACTGCCACCGCCATCACCGCCCCTGCCCCCGCCGTCGCGGGCCGTGCCGAAGGGGCGGGCCTCCCCCTGTCTCTTAT
>NZ_JAAALN010000151.1 GCF_009906795.1 Kineococcus siccus | reverse complement strand
CTGCGCCAACCCCAGCACCAGCCGGGCCGAGGCGGCGTCCGCGTCACGCTTCAGCTGTTCCACGACCCCGCGCGGCGCGGCGGGAACCGCTGCGGCAGCGAGGTCGGGAACGGTGGAGGACATGACCACATCGTACAGGCGTTCGAGTACCGCGACAAGCTCACCCGTTGCAGCGCAACGTGACTCAGGTCGTCGGTCGTTTCACGCTCCGACTTTCTGAAGCGACCGTGGGCGATCCTCTGCGGCGGTCACGTCGGGTGGCCCGCCCAGGGCTGGCGTCGGCCAACCTGGGAGCCCGCCACGGATCTTGTTAACTCCTGGCGTCGGACAGGTGAAGTCGTCCGCGCGGGGTCGGGGGCGGGATACCGTCCGACCATCCGGGCCGCTCGGCCCTGCTGTCCTGCTCAGGAGGCCCGTTCGTGGACGCCAGCTCCCCCCGCTCCCGCCGTCAGGTCCTCACCGCCCTGGCCGGGGCGGGCTCGTTCGCCCTGCTCGCGGCCTGCTCGGCACCCCCGAGCTCCAGCCCCGCCCCCAGTTCCGGCAGCGCCGGGGCCGCCACCTCCGCCGAGGAGGCGGGCGGCATGGAGGCGCTGGTCGCGGCGGCCAAGGCCGAGGGGCAGCTGAACGTCATCGCGCTCCCCCCGGACTGGGCGAACTACGGGGCGATGATCTCCGCCTTCTCCGCGAAGTACGGCATCACGGTGAACTCCGCGAGCCCCGACGGGTCGAGCCAGGACGAGATCAACGCCGTGAACCAGCTCAAGGGCACCTCGCGGGCCCCCGACGTGCTGGACCTCGGCATGTCCGTGGCGCTGGCGAACACCGCGCTGTTCGCGCCGTACAAGACCGCCGGCTGGGCCGACATCCCCGACGCGCAGAAGGAGCCCTCGGGGCTGTGGGTCCAGGACTACGGCGGGTTCATGTCCGTCGGGTACGACTCCTCGAAGTTCCCCGAGGTCACGGCCGTCTCCGACCTCACCGGCCCCGCCTTCAAGAACGCCGTGGCCCTGAACGGCGACCCCACCCAGGCCAACGCCGCCCTGAACGGCGTCGTCATGGCGTCCCTGGCCAGCGGCGGCTCGCTGGACGACATCAGCCGGGGCGTCGAGTTCTTCCGGGGCCTGAAGGCGAGCGGGAACTTCATTCCCGTGCAGGCCACCTCGGCCACCGTCAAGAGCGGGGAGACCCCGGTCGTCTTCGACTGGGACTACCTGGCCGCGGGCAACGCCAAGGAGGTCCCGACCTGGAAGGTGTTCGTGCCGGCGGACGCCACGCTGGGCGGCTACTACGCGCAGGCCATCAACAAGCAGGCGCCGAACCCGGCCGCCGCGCGGCTGTGGCAGGAGTTCCTCTACTCCGACGAGGGCCAGAACACCTACCTCAAGGGCGGGGCCCGCCCGGTGCGGATGGAGGCCATGACCACGGCGGGGACGATCGACACGACGGCGGCCGCGGCGCTGCCGCCCGTGACGGGCACCCCGGTCTTCCTCAGCGAGGCGCAGGCGACGAAGGCCAAGACGGCCCTGGCGAGCACCTGGGCCGGAGCCATCGGGTGAGCCCCCGGCGCGTGACGGGTGGCCGGCTCGCCTGGCTCGGGTCGCTGCCCTTCCTCGCCTACGTCGGGCTGTTCCTGCTGGCGCCCACGGTCGTCGTGGCCGCCGGCGCCTTCACGGACACCGCCAACCGCCCCACGCTGGCGAACGTCCGGGTCCTCGGTGACCGCACCGTGGTGGACTCCTTCGTCAACAGCATCGCGCTGTCGGCGGCCAGCGCGGTGATCGGCGCGGTGCTGGGCGCCGTGCTGGCCTGGGTGGTCGTGACGGGGAACCCCGACGGGGCCCTGCGCCGCACGACCACCGCGGTCTGCGGCGTGCTCGCGCAGTTCGGCGGGGTGACGCTGGCGTTCGCCTTCATCGCCTCGATCGGCAACCAGGGCCTGGTGACCCTGGCGCTGGCCCAGCTGGGTCCGCAGCTCTCGACGGGGTGGCTCTACGAGCTGCCCGGCCTGGTGCTGGTCTACAGCTACTTCCAGGTCCCGCTCATGGTCCTCGTGTTCCTGCCGGCCCTGGACGGGGTCCGGCCGCAGTGGCGCGAGGCCGCGGAGACCCTGGGCGGCAGCCCGTGGCAGTACTTCCGGCACGTGGCGGTCCCCCTGCTCACGCCGGCCTTCCTCGGGGCCCTGCTGCTGCTGTTCGCCAACGCCTTCGCGGCGTACGCGACGGCGGCCGCGCTGATCTCGCAGGGCGCGATCATCGCGCCGCTGCAGATCCGCACGGCCCTGACGAGCGAGGTGGTCCTGGGCCAGGCGAACGCCGGGAAGGCGATCGCGCTGGGCATGATCCTGGTCGTCGCGGTGGCCATGACCCTCTACGCGCTCGTGCAGCGCCGCAGCGCGCGGTGGCTGCGGTGAGCGCCGACGCCGCGCCCGCGGTCGCGCCCCCCGTCCCCGCCGCGCCGCCCGCACCGGCCGTCGCCGGGCTGCGGCGCAGGGCGACCCGCCGGCGCACCGTGGTGCGGGTGGTCCTGCTCGTGCTGTTCGGGACGTTCTTCGCCGTCCCGCTGCTCGCGCTCGTGGAGTTCTCGACCCGCGGGGCCGGGGGCATCGGGGGCAGCCGCTCGCTGACGGGGTGGGCGCAGATCGCCGACTACCCCGACCTCGTCGGGGCGATCGTGGCGTCGCTGGAGCTGGCCGTGCTCACGTCCGTGGTGTCGCTGGCGCTCCTCGTGCCGACGATGGTGTGGATCCGGTTGCGCGTCCCGCAGCTCAGCCGGCTCGTGGAGTTCCTGTGCCTGCTGCCGCTGACCATCCCGGCGATCGTGCTGGTGGTGGGCTGGGCGCCGATCTACCTGTGGATCAACTACCTCACCCCGCGGGCCTACCAGGCCTCGCCGCTCGCCCTCACGTTCGCCTACGTCGTGCTGGTGCTGCCGTACAGCTACCGCACGATCGACGCGGGTCTCGCGGCGATCGACGTCCGCACGCTGTCCGAGGCGGCCCGCAGCCTCGGGGCGAGCTGGGCCACCGTGCTGCTGCGGGTCATCGCACCGAACATCGGCCCGGCCCTGCTGAACGCGGCCGTGCTCTCGGTCGCGCTGGTGCTGGGCGAGTTCACGGTGGCGTCGCTGCTCAACTACGTCAACGTCCAGGTGGCGATGAACAACCTCAGCCAGCAGAACAGCAACGTCGCCTACGCCGTGGCGACCGCGTCCCTGGCCGCCGTGTTCCTGCTGCTGTTCCTGCTGTCCCTGGCCGGCCGCCGCCGGCGCACCCGAGGGAGTTCCGCGTGACCACGACGACCACCACCACCGCCACGGCCACGGCCCGGGCCGGGGTCGAGGTGCGGCTGGAGCAGCTGCGCCGCACCTACGGCAGCGTCACGGCCCTCGACGGCCTCGACCTGGTCCTGCGCCCGGGGGAGATGGTGGCCCTCCTCGGCCCCTCCGGCTGCGGCAAGACGACGGCGCTGCGCCTGCTCGCGGGGCTCGAGGACGCCGACGGCGGGCGCGTCGTCGTCGGCGGTCAGGACGTCACCCGCCTGCCGACGAACAAGCGCGGCATGGGCATGGTGTTCCAGGCCTACTCGCTGTTCCCGCACATGACGGCCCTGCAGAACGTCGCGTTCGGCCTGCGGCTGCGCAAGGTCTCCGACCGCGAGCGCACCCGGCGCGCCGGCGAGGTGCTGGAGCTCGTCGGGCTGTCGGCGCAGGCCGACCGCTACGCCCACCAGATGTCCGGGGGCCAGCAGCAGCGCGTCGCGCTGGCCCGGGCCCTGGCCATCCAGCCCACGGTCCTCCTGCTGGACGAGCCGCTGTCCGCGCTGGACGCGAAGGTGCGCGCGCAGCTGCGCGACGAGATCCGCCGCGTCCAGCTCGAGGTCGGCACGACGACCCTGTTCGTCACCCACGACCAGGAGGAGGCCCTGGCGATCGCCGACCGGGTCGGGGTCATGAACGCGGGCCGCCTCGAGCAGCTGGCGCCCCCGACCGACGTCTACCACCGCCCGTCGTCGTCGTTCGTCGCCGAGTTCGTCGGCCTGAGCACGAAGCTGCCCGCCACGGTCGCGGGCGGGCGGGCCGACGTCCTGGGGGTGTCGCTGCCCCTCGTCGACGCCGCCGCGCCCCCGGGCCCCGCGCGCGCCGTCGTCCGCCCCGAGGCCGTCGGGCTCGCCGCCGCCGGGCCGGGGGAGACGGGGCCGCTGGTCGGCACGGTCGTCGCGACGTCGTTCCTGGGAGCGGTGAGCCGCGTCACCGTGGACCTCGGCCCCGCGGGGCAGGCCCTGGCCCAGCTGCCCACGTCCGACGTCGGGGGGTTCGCCGTCGGCAGCCGGGCCCTCGTGACGCTGCGCCCCGACGCCGTGGTCGTCCTGCCACCGGCGTGAGCGGGGTCCACCACCGCGTCCCCGGGCTCACGGTCCACGCCCGCCTGGGGCCGGGACGGGTCCTGCGGCACGGGTCGCTGCGGCCCTACCGCCAGGTCGCCGTCGCCGACGGCGAGGTCCACCGGGTCCGCGGCGACCTCCTGGGCGAGGCGGGCGCGGCCCGGTTCGCCGCGACGGCCGCGCGGGCCCGACCGCTCCTCACGCTGGCCCACGTCACCGACCTGCAGCTGCCCGACGTGGGGTCCACCGCGCGGTTCGAGTTCCTCAACCGCGAGGCCGGCGACCCGGCGTTCGCGAAGCTCGTGCCGGTCCAGCGCCCGCAGGAGGCGCTCACGGCCCGCGCCATGCAGGCCATGGTGTCGACGCTGAACGCGCTGCACGCGGGGGCGGGCGCGCCGCTGTCGGGACGCGGGCTCGACCTCGTCGTGACGACGGGCGACGCCGTCGACAACGCGCAGTGGAACGAGGTCCGCTGCTGGCTCGCCCTCATGGACGGCGGCCGGGTGGGACCGGGCTCGCCAGCGTGCAGACGCAGGACTGGCCGGACGACGTCTTCTGGCGGCCCGACGGCGGCGACGACGTGTGGCGCGAGCGGTGGGGGTTCCCCGACCGGCCGCGGCTGCTCGAGCAGGCCCTGGCCGAGTTCGAGTCCGAGGGCCTCCTCGTGCCCTGGCTCGCCTGCTACGGCAACCACGAGGCGCTCGTGCAGGGCGTCGGCGTCGTCACCGCCGAGCTCGCGGCCCGGATGGTCGGGGGGCGCAAACCCTCCCGCCTGCGGCCGGGGGTGCCGCGCGCCGACGCGCTCGAGGTCTTCACGACCGCGCCGCACGAGTTCTTCGGCGAGGGCGACGGCAGCCTCGCGGTGCCGGCCGACCCGGACCGGCGGCCCGTCGACCGCCGGGAGTTCGTCGACCTGCACTTCACGCCGGCCGCCCGCCCCGCGGGGCACGGGTTCACCGAGCGCAACCGCCGCGACGGCACCGCCTACTACGCCCACGACGTCGACGGCGTGCGGTTCATCGCGCTGGACACCACCTCCCTCGCCGGTGGGTCCGACGGCCGCCTGGACGAGGCGCAGTTCCGCTGGCTGGAGGAGGAGCTCGCCGCGGTGTCGGGCCGGTACGCGGGGCGCGACGGGCAGGAGGTCACCACGGACCACGACGACGCGCTCGTGGTGCTGTTCTCCCACCACGGTTCGGGCACCCTGACCGACGGGCCGCAGCTGGCCGCGCTCGTGCACCGGTTCCCCAACGTGGTGCTGTGGCTGAACGGGCACACCCACACCAACGCCGTGCGCGCCCACCCGCACCCCACCGTCGTCGGCGGCGGGTTCTGGGAGGTGACGACGTGCGCGGTGATGGACTGGCCGTGCCAGGCGCGGGTCGTGGAGCTGCTCGACGCGGGGGACGGCTTCCTGGCCGTGGCCTGCACGATGCTCGACCACGAGGGGCGCGTCGTGCCGGCCGAGGGTCCGCTGCTGAGCGGCAGCGACCTGGCCGGGCTGCACCGCGAGCTGGCGGGCAACGCGCCGTGGGCCGGCTTCGACTCGCCCACGTCGGGCACCGCCGTGGACCGCAACGTCGTGCTGGGGCTGCGCGCGCCGTTCCCCCGCGGCTGACGCCCGCGCGTCAGCCGGCGTCGACGCGCTCGAAGCGCAGGACGTCCGTCTGCGGGCCGTGCCACGTGCCCGCCGGCGCGAACCCCGCCTCGGCCAGCAGCCGGCGGTCCGCCTCGCCCGGGAGCAGCGGCCGCGCCGCGTCGCGCACCACGAGGACGTCGTCGGCGCGCGCCAGGCCGTCGACGACCTCGGTCAGCGGGCGGGTGGCCGGCCACAGCCCGCCACCCGCCGAGCGCGGCGCCCCCCGGGTCGGGTCCTGCAGACCCGCGAAGGCCTCGGGGTAGGCCGCGGCGACGACGCGGGTGTCGGCGGGGAACTCGGCGAGGGGACCCCACAGGACGACGTCACCGGGCTGCGACTGCCGCTGCACCTCGGCCGCGACGAGGGCGTAGTCGGACTTCGCGGTCACCTGCCGCTGCGCGGCGACGGTCGGCGCGGCGACGGCCGCCAGCACGCCGAGGGCGGCCGCGGGCCGCCACCCCCGGCGCCAGCGCGCCAGCGGCAGCGCGACGAGCAGGGCCAGCGCGCCGGACGTGAACGCGACGTAGCGGGGGTAGTAGAGCGGGTCGCCCAGCAGGGACGCCCCGACGAGGAGGGCGGGCGGGAGCACCAGCCACGGCAGCGCCAGGGCGACCGGCCCGGGCACGTCGCGGGGAGCGGGGCGGTCGCGGCGCGCCCGGCGCAGGGTCCCGGCGACGCCCACGAGGACGAGCGTCCACGCCAGCAGCGCCAGCGGCCGCGAGCCCGGGAAGAACTGGTCGACGGCCAGCAGCCACAGCGTGGACGGGGTGACCTCCGGCAGCCACGAGACCTGCCCCGCCTGCCCCGCCGCGACCGCGCCGAGCGCGGCGGTGGTGGCGAGCACGGCCAGCGCGCCCGGCCACCAGCCGCGCGGCGGCGGCCCGCGGCGCGCCACGACGAGCGACACGGCCTGGGCGAGCACGAGCAGGCCCGCGTAGACGAACACCAGGGTTGCGGCGACCCCCAGGGCCCCGGTCAGGACCCACCAGCACCGCCCGCCGCGGCGCAGCGCGGTCACGAGGGCCACGACCCACCACGTGACCAGGGCCGTCACCAGGGCCGTCGACCGCGCCTCGGCGCCCATCGACGTGACCCGCGGGAGCAGGACCAGCACGAGCCCGGCCGTAACGGCGTAGCGGCGCGAGCCGAGCCGGCGGGCCAGGACCACGACGCCCGTGGCCGCGGCCCCCGCGGCCAGCGCGCTGGGCACGCGCAGGGCGGTGGCGGAGGAGCCCGCCAAGGCGGCCCACGGCTGCAGCAGCGCGTAGTAGGCGCCGTGCACCACGTCGACGCGCGTGAGGAGCTCCGCGAGCTCACCGGGGGAGCGCTCGACGGCGACGCGCGTGGCGATCTCGTCGAACCACGGGGCGGGTCGCCAGAGCGCGGTGGCGGAGACGAGCACGGCCAGCAGCCCGATCGCCACCGCGTCGAGCCGTCCGGCGCGGGAGCGGCCCGCGGCGACCGGGGCCGCGGCAGGGGGTTCCAGCGTGCGGGGGGTGGCCACGGGCGACAGCCTGGGGCATCCGCGCGGCTGCGCGAAACCGGGCGCGGAACTCTCACCCTGGGTGATCGCGCGTGCGCGATCACCCAGGGGCGCAACCGGTCACACCCGGAAGCGCGACACCAGGGTCTGCAGCTCGCGGGACAGGACGTCGAGCTCGCCGGAGATGTCCTGCGACTCCGCGGCGGTGCCGGACGTGCCCTGCAGCAGGCCGGCGACTCCGGCCACGCCCGTCGCGATGTTCCCCGACCCCGCGGCGGCGTGGGCCACGTTGCGGTTCATCTCGCTCGTCGTGGCCGCCTGCTCCTCCACGGCCGCCGCGATGGTCGCCTGGAAGTCGTTGATGCGCTCGATGACCGCGGCGATCTCGCCGATCGCGGTGACCGCCCCCGCGGTCTCGGACTGGATCGTCGCGACGCGGCGGCTGATCTCCTCGGTGGCCTGCGCGGTCTCGTGCGCGAGCTCCTTGACCTCGCCGGCGACGACCGCGAACCCCTTGCCCGCGTCCCCGGCCCGGGCGGCCTCGATGGTCGCGTTCAGGGCCAGCAGGTTCGTCTGCTCCGCGATCGCGGTGATGGTCTTCACGACGTCACCGATCTGCCGGGACGACTCACCGAGGGTCGCCATGGTCGCGGTCGTCGACGTGGCCGAGTCCACGGCCGCCGAGGCGACGCGGGCGGCCTCGTTGGCGTTGTGCGCGATCTCCGCGATCGACGAGCCCAGCTCCGCGGAGCCCGACGCGACCGTCTGGACGTTGGCCGAGACCTCGTCCGCGGCGCGCCGGACGTCGGCGACGCTCTCGGCGACGCTCCCGGCGCTGTCGGCCATCCGCACCGAGACGGCGCCGATGCGGGTGCTCGTGGAGGCCAGCCCGCGGGCGCTGCCGCCCAGCGCGCCGACGATGTCGGCGATGGTCTGCAGCGCGGTGTTCATCGACCGCGCCATCTGCCCGATCTCGTCGCCCGCGCTCGCGTCGAGGCGACGGGTCAGGTCGCCCTCGGCGACGGCGCCCAGGACGGTGACGGCCTCGGCGAGGGGGTCGGTCACGCGGCGGATGGTGCGCCAGGCGATGACCACGGCGAGCAGCGCGGTCGCCGCGAAGCAGCCGAGCATGAGGAACTGGAAGCGGTCGGCGACGCGGCGCGCGTCGGCGCTCGCGGCGCCGTTCATCGCCTCCTCGAGGTCGATGAGCTCGTTGATCGAGGCCAGCCACTCGTCGAAGGCGGGCTTGGCCTGCTCCAGCAGCACGGTGCGGGCCTGCTCGTCCTGACCCGACTGCCGCAGCCGCACCACCTCCTCGATGAGCGGCAGGGTCTTCTCCTGCACGGCCGCGATCGCCTGGCGGTCGGCCTCCTCCTCGGCCGAGACGTCGGTGCTCGCGAAGAGGGCGTCCAGCTTCGTCTCGGACTCGGCGTAGGCCTGCTCGAGCGTCGCGATGTCGTCGACGTTCGGCTGGACGTCCGCGTCGTCGGGCACGAGGACGACGTCGCGCAGGCTGATGGCCCGGTTGTGCACGCTGCCGCGGAAGTTGATGGCGTAGCGCTGCTTCACGGCGTTGAGGTCGTTGACCGTGGCCAGCGTCGCGTTGATGCTGCGGACCTGCCCGGTGCTGATGTACGTCATCAGCCCGGTGCAGAACACGACCACGAGGAAGCCGGCCCCCAGTCGGTGGCCGATCTTGAGGTTCGAGAGGTGCATGGGAGCGGGACCCTTCTCTGGATCACACGGGTCCCGTCGTCGCGGCGGCACCTCTGCCTGGAGCATCGGCGCGCCGGGCCGAGACCTGAGCTCAGCCGTCCAGCGCGGCGTCGAGCTCGGCCTGCGTGCGCGCGAGGACCGCCGCCGCGTCCGCGGTCGCGAGCCCCGCCAGCTGCGCGTCGAGCCGGTCCACGACCCCGGCCACGCCGGGCAGGTTCGGCAGCGTCGTCGCGCGGTCGGCGCCCGCGAGGAAGGCGGCGCGCTCGGGGAACCGCTCGCGGAAGCCGTCGGCGGCCGAGGTCACCGACGGCACCGCGCCGGTCGCCTCGCTGAACAGCAGCTGCTGGTCGGTGGCGGTCAGCGCGGCGACCAGCGCCTTGGCCCGGTCGCGCTCGGGGCTGTCCGCGGAGATGCCCCAGCAGGACGTGAACGACAGCGTGCCCCTCCCGCCCGGGCCCGCGGGCAGCTCGAGCACCCGGACGGCGAGGCCGGGGGAGGAGGTGGCCAGGGCCTGCACGGCCCCGAGGCTCTCGACGGTCATGGCGGCGCGGCCGGTGGCGAGGGCCTCGGCCCCGTCGCGCGCGCCGACGTCCGCCGCGAAGCGCATCGACCCGGCCGCCAGCAGCGACTGCACGTAGGTGAGCGCCTGCAGGTCCTCGGCGCTGTCGGCGTCGGCGCGGCCGTCGGCGTCCACGAGCGACCCGCCCGCCTGGGCCACGAACGCGCCGAGGCGGCGGTACTCCGAGCTCGTCACGAGACCCGTCCGCCCCTCGGTCGTCAGCCGGCCCGCCACCGTCGCGAGCGCCTCCCACGTCGTCGGGACGTCGGCGTCGGTCAGCCCGGCCGCGGTCCAGGCGGCCTGGTCCACGACGAGCGCGAGGGTGGAGAAGTCCTTGGGCGCGCACCAGAAGGTCCCGTCGAGCGTGAACGCGGCCCGCAGGTGCGGCTGGAAGTCGTCGGCGTTCGGCAGGTCCTGCGCGTAGGCGGTGAGCGAGCCGGCGGCGACGGCGGCCGCGAGGTCGTCGGAGCGGACGGTCACGACGTCGGCCGGCCGGGCCCCGTCCGCGCCGGCGGTGACCACGACCTCCGTGCCCGACGCGGCGCCCCAGGCCGCCGCGGCCGCCGCCACCGCGGCCGTCTCGGCGGGCCCGCTCGCGCCGAGGCGGACGTCCAGGCGCTGCGGCGTCGGGGAGGCGTCGGGAGGCACTCCGGGGGCCGGTGCGGCCCCGCCCGTGTCGTCGAAGGTGCTGCCGCCGCACCCCGCGAGCGGGGGCGGGGG
>NZ_JAAALN010000150.1 GCF_009906795.1 Kineococcus siccus | reverse complement strand
ACCCCCGGCGCCGGTCCCCCCGGGGCGCACCCCGTCGTCCCGCTGGCCGACGTGGAGTCCAGCCGCGTCGACCTCGCGGGCCGCTTCGCCGAGCTCCTCGACCGGCTCGACGCGGTGGTCTCCTCCTTCGGCGGGCACCACCCCGTGCCGCACTGGTGCGACGCGCTGCTCGAGGGCGTCCTCAGCCTGACCGACGTCCCGCGCGACGGCGGCTGGCAGGTGGCGCAGCTGCGGCGCGAGCTGGGCGCCGTGCGGGAGGACGCGGCCCGGGCGGGGACCGCGCGCGTCGGGCTCACCGACGTCGGGGCCCTCCTGGCGGACCGCCTGGCGGGGCGGCCGCAGCGCTCCAGCTTCCGCACGGGCGCGATGACCGTGTGCACGATGACGCCCATGCGCTCGGTCCCGCACCGCGTCGTCTGCCTGCTCGGCCTCGACGACGGCGCCTTCCCCCGGGTGACCGGCGTGGACGGCGACGACCTCCTGGCCCGCGCACCCCAGGTGGGCGACCGCGACCCGCGCAGCGAGGACCGGCAGGTCCTGCTGGACGCGATCGGCGCCGCCGAGCGGCACCTCGTCGTCACCTACGCCGGGCGCGACGTCCGCACGGGCGCGGAGCTGCCGCCCGCCGTCCCCGTGGGTGAGCTGCTCGACGCGCTCGACGCCACCGCCGTCACGCACGACGGCCGGCCCGTCCGGGAGCACGTCGTCGTGCACCACCCCCTGCAGCCCACCGATCCCCGCAACTTCACCGCGGGTGCGCTGGGCCGCAGCGGGTCCGTCAGCTACGACCGGACCGCGCACCGCGGCGCCCTCGCCGCCCGGAGCGCGCCCGCGCCGGTCCCGGCACTGCTCGACGCCGCCCTGCCGGAACCCCCGGTGAGCGACGTCGACCTGGACCGGCTGGTGCAGTTCTGGCAGCACCCCGCGCGCGGACTGCTGCGCCAGCGCCTCGAGATCGCGGGGACGGTCCGGGCCGACGAACCCGACAACGCCCTGCCCGTCCAGCTCGACGGCCTGCAGGAGTGGGCGATCGGTGACCGCTGCCTCGCCGCCCGGCTCGCCGGCGTGGACGCCGTCACCCTGGCCCGGGTCGAGACGGCCCGCGGCGACCTCCCGCCCGGAGTCCTCGGCACGACCCTGCTGCGCAGGGTGGGGGCGCGCGTGGACCGCCTGGCGGCCGCGGCGGCCACCTTCGGCGGCGTCGACCAGCGCGCGGTCGACGTCGAGCTCGACCTGCCCGACGGCACCCGGCTGACCGGCGTCGTGGGCGGGGTGCGGACGACGGCCGCGGGGGGCGACGTGGCGCTCACGACCACCTACTCCCGGGTCAAGGGCAAGCAGCGGCTGCGGGCGTGGCTCGAGCTGCTCGCCCTCAGCGCCGCCCACCCGTCCCAGCCCTGGACGGCGGTCGTCGTCGGCCGGGGCAGCCGGGACTCCACCGCGGTCGTGACCCTGGGCCCCGTGGCGCCGGCCGCCGCCCGGGCGGCGCTGGCCGAGCTCGTGGCGCTGCGCCGCGTGGGCCTCGCCGTGCCCCTGCCCCTGACGGCCGGGGCCGGTTTCGCGTGGGCCGCCGCCCGCCACCGTGGCCGCTCACCGGAGTCGGCCACCGAGAGCGCCCGGGGGGAGTGGACCTCCGGGTACTCCTTCCCGCGCGAGGACGCCGAGGAGGAGCACGTGCTGCTGTGGGGCGCCGACGCCCCGTTCGAGACGCTGCTGGAGTGGACGCCGCCTCCCGGCGCGCCCGCGCGCACCCCGGGGAGCTTCGCCGAGCTCACGCTGCGGGTGTGGAAGCCGCTCCTGGACGCGCAGCGGCAGGAGGAGTGGTGACGGCGACGACGCCCGCGCCGCCGGCCGTCCCCGTCGACCTGGCGGGGCCGCTGCCCACCGGCACGACGGTCCTGGAGGCCAGCGCCGGCACGGGGAAGACGTACACGATCGCCGGCCTGGTGACCCGCTACGTCGCCGAGGGCCACGCCCGGATGGACGAGCTGCTCGTGGTCACGTTCGGTCGTGCCGCGACCGGCGAGCTGCGCACCCGGGTCCGCGAACGCCTCGTGGCCGCTCGCACGGCGCTCGCCACGCCCGGTGACGAGTCGCTGCAGGGCGACGACGTGGTCCTGCGGTCCCTGGCCCGGGGCAGCGCCGAGGAGGTCCAGGAGCGACACGCCCGGCTCTCCGCGGCGCTCGCCTCCTTCGACGCGGCCACCGTCGCCACCGTCCACCAGTTCTGCCAGCAGGTCCTCGCGAGCCTCGGCACCGCGGCGGACGTGGACCCGACGGCCACCCTCGTCGAGAGCCTGTCCGACGTCCTGGAGGAGGTCTGCGACGACCTGTACGTCCGCTTCGCGGCCTTCGCCGCCCGGCAGGGGGCCACGAGCCTGCCCTTCGACCGCGCCGCCGCGCTGCGCATCGCGAAGGAGGCCGTCGGGCACCCGGAGGCGAGGCTGGAACCCTCGCGCCGCGTCGCCGGGTCCGAGGCCGACCTGCGGGTCCGCTTCGCGGCGAAGGTGCGCGCCGAGGTCGAGTCGCGCAAGCAGGCCGGCCGCGTCGTCAGCTTCGACGACCTGCTCGGTCTCCTGCGCGACGCCCTCGCGGCCGACGTCACCGGGCCCGCGGCCTGCGAGCGGTTGCGCCGCAGGTACTCCGTCGTCCTCGTCGACGAGTTCCAGGACACCGACGAGGTGCAGTGGGAGGTGCTGCGCCGGGCGTTCCACGGCGTCCGCCCGCTCGTGCTCATCGGCGATCCCAAGCAGGCGATCTACCGCTTCCGGGGCGCCGACGTCCGCAGCTACCTCGACGCGGCCCGCGTGGCCGGGACCCGGGCGACCCTGTCGACGAACCACCGCAGCGATCCGCTCGTGCTGGCCGGCGTCCAGACCCTCCTGCGGGGCGCGGCCCTGGGGCAGGAGGGGATCGTCGTGCTGCCGGTGGCGGCGGCCCACACCGCGCCCGCCCTGCTGCCCGGCGACGCGACCCCGGTGCGCGTGCGCGTGCTGCCGCGCGCGGGGCTGCCCGTGAACAGCACGGGGGTCCCGCTCGTGCCGGCGGTCCGTGCCGCCGTCGCCGAGGACGTGGCGAGCCAGGTGGCGTCGGTGCTCGCGGAGGGCCTCGAGGTGCGTCCACGGGCGGGGGGTGCGCGCCCGCTGGCCGCGGGTGACGTCGCGGTGCTCGTGCGGACGGGCCACCAGGCCGTCCTCGTGCAGGAGGCCCTGCAGCGGCGCGGTGTGCCGTGCGTCCTCAGCCGCGGTCCCAGCGTGTTCACCACCCCCGCGGCGCGGGAGTGGGTGGTCCTGCTCGAGGCGCTCGAGCAGCCGCACCGCACCCAGCGGGTCCGGCGGCTGGCCCTGTCCGGCTTCGTGGGGACGTCGGCGGCCGCTCTGGACGCGGCGGGCGACGCCGCGACCGACGAGCTGTCCGCCCAGCTGCGGCAGTGGGCGCAGGTCCTGTCCGAGCGGGGCGTGGCGGGGCTGTTCGCCGTCGTCGGCGAGCAGCACGCGCTCGCCGGCCGGCTCCTCGGCCGCAGCGGCGGCGAGCGGCTGTTCACCGACCTGCGGCACGTCTCCGAGACGCTGCACGCCGAGGCCGTCGCGGCGGGGCTCGGGCTCGCGAGCCTCCTGTCCTGGCTGCGCGCCCGGGTCGAGGACGCGGGCTCCGACGTCGACCAGGAGCGTTCGCGACGGCTCGACACCGACCGCGCGGCCGTCCAGATCGCCACCGTCCACACCAGCAAGGGACTGGAGTTCGAGGTCGTCTGCGTCCCCTACGGCTGGGACGAGGCCGGGGGCGGTGCGAAGGACCGGTTGCCGCTCTCGCACGACCCCGACGGCCACCGCGTCCTGCACGTCGGCGGCCCCGGCGCCCCGGGGTACGCGGAGTGCTGCGCGGGCGAGGACGCCGACGGTGCCGGTGAGGAGCTGCGCCTGCTCTACGTGGCGCTGACCCGGGCCGTGTCCCGGGTCGTGCTGTGGTGGGCGCCGTCCACGAAGACGATCCGGGGACCCCTGCACCGCCTCCTCTTCGCCCCCGACCCGCAGCACGTGCCGGAAGCGGTGCCCGTGCCGAGCGACGCCGCGGTGCGGGCCCGGCTGGAGGAGTTCGCGGTCCCCGGCTCGGGGATCGTCGTGCAGACGGCCACCCCGGACGCGGTCGCCGCCGCGCCCGCACCGCCCGCGCCGGAGGGACCCGAGCTGCGTCCCGCGGTGTTCGGCGGCCACGTCGACGGCGCCTGGCGTCGCACGTCCTACAGCGGCCTGACCCGCGCCGTGCACGAGACCGCCCACGCCTCGGTCGCCTCCGAGACCGACGAGGCGGTCCTCGACGACGAGGTCGACCTGGAGGACACCGCTGACCTCGAGGACGACGCGGTCGGTGCCGGCGACCCCCACGAGGCGTGGCGCCTGGTGCCCGCCCCGCTCGCCGACCTGCCCGCCGGCGCGGAGTTCGGCACCCTCGTGCACGAGGTGCTGGAGCACTTCGACCCCGCGAGCGCGGACCCGCTCGGCGACCTGGCCCGGCTGGCGCGGCAGGGACTCGCCCCGGCCTTCGTGGACGTCGACCTGCTGGCGCAGGGGCTGCTCGCGGCCACCGCCACGCCGCTGGGTCCCCTCGCCGACCACCGTCGCCTGCTGGACGTGGCCGCCGCCGACCGGCTCGTGGAGATGGACTTCGAACTGCCCCTCGGTGGCGGCGACGACGCCGGGCGGGAAGGGTCCCCGCCCCGCGCCCGCCTCGAGGACGTCGCCGCCCTGCTGCGCCGGCACCTGCCACCCGGGGACCCGGTCGCGCCGTACGCGGCGGCGCTCGCCGAACCGGTCCTGGGTTCCGAGTCGCTGTCCGGGTACCTGACCGGGTCGGTCGACGCCGTCCTCCGGGTGGTCTCCGAGGACGGGCCGCGCTACCTCGTCGTGGACTACAAGACGAACCGGCTCGCCGGTCCGGGTGAACCGCTGACGGCCTGGCACTACCGCCCGGCCGCGCTCGACGACGCCGTGCGGGCCGCGCACTACCCGCTGCAGGCGCTGCTGTACTGCGTCGCGGTGCACCGGTTCCTGCGGTGGCGGCAGCCGGGCTACGACCCCGACCGGCACCTGGGTGGTGTCCTGTACCTGTTCCTGCGCGGCATGTGCGGCAGCGAGCCCGCGGTGCCCGCGGGCTCGGCGCCCCCGGGCGTCTGGTCGTGGAAGCCGCCGGCGGCGCTGGTCACCGACCTCTCCGACCTGCTGGCGCGGGGGCCGGCGTGAGCACGCCGACGATCGACCAGGGCGCGCGCTACGCGCTGCGTGCGACGGGGCTGCTCCGCACGTTCAACCAGCTGCGCGTGCTGCAGGCCGCCGACGTGCACGTGGCGTCCCGGCTGGGTGCCGTCGCGGGCGAGGACGACGACCGGGTCCTGCTCGCGGTCGCACTCGCGGTGCGGGCCGTGCGCCACGGCTCGGTGGTGCTGCGCCTGGCCGAGGTGCCCGGCACCGTCGTCCCCGAGGACGTGGAGGACACCGGAGCCGCGGACGCCCCCGAGCTGCCGTGGCCCGAGACGACGGGGTGGCTGCAGGCCGTGCGGGGCAGCGTCCTCACGCTCGACCAAGACGCCCCCACCGCGCAGCGCACCCCGGTCGTCGGCGCCGCAGCGGACGACGGCAGCGGCCGCCCCCTGCACCTGGCGGACGGCAGCCTGTGGCTCGACCGGTACTGGCGCCAGGAGCGGGCGGTCGCCGAGGACCTCACCGCCCGGGCCGGGTCGGTGCCGGACGTCGATCCCGCCCGCGTGGCTCCCGTCCTCGCGCGCCTGTGGCCCGGCGGGGCCGCGGACGACCAGCGGCACGCGGCCGCGGTCTGCCTGCTGTCGGGGGTCTCCGTGCTCGGCGGCGGGCCCGGCACCGGCAAGACGACGACGGTGGCCCGGCTCGTCGCCGCGCTGCGCGCGCTGGCCGAACCCGGGCCTCCGCCGCGCATCGCTCTCGCCGCGCCGACGGGCAAGGCGGCCGCCCGCCTGACCGAGGCGGTGGCCACGGCCGTGCGCGACGCCCCCGAGGGTGTCTTCGCCGCCGCGGACTCCGCCTTCCTCGGCGGCCTGCAGGCCTCCACCCTGCACCGCCTGCTGGGCATGCGCCCCGGCTCCGTCCGCGCCCGCTACGACGCGGGGCACCGCCTCCCGCACGACGTGGTCATCGTCGACGAGGCGTCCATGGTGGGTCTCGGCGTGGTCGCCCGGCTGCTCGCGGCGCTGCGGCCCAGTGCCCGGCTGGTCCTCGTCGGCGACCCCGACCAGCTCGCGTCCGTGGAGGTCGGGGCCGTGCTCGCCGACCTCGTCGCGCCCGCGGCCTCCCGTCCCCGCGCACCGCACGTCGTGGACCGCCTCGCGACGGCCGTCCCGCTCGACGTCGGCCTCCCGCTCGCCGGGGCCGGGCAGCCGCCGGGCGTGGGGGAGACCCCACCGGACTCTTGGCGCGGCTCGGTCGACGGTGCCGGGCGAGCGGTGAAGGGTGCGGGAGGGGTCGGTCCTGGCGCGGTCGGCGGCGCGGACGCGGCGGACGGGCTGGAGGCGGCGGACGGAGCGCCGGCCCCGCCGCGGACCACCGTCGCCGACGGGGTGGTGCTCCTGCGCACGACGCACCGCTACGCCGCCGGCGGGGGGATCGCCGACCTCGCGGCCGCGGTGCGGACCGGTGACGCGGAGCGGACCCTCGCGGTGCTGCGCAGCGGGGACCCGGCGGTGCGGTTCCACGAGGTCGAGGAGGACGAGCCCGTCGCGGGCGAGGCGCTGGACGCCGTGCGCGGGGCGGTGGTCGCGGCCTCGCGAGCCGTCGTGGCGGCCGCCGCCGCCGGTGACGCGGCCGCGGCCCTCACGGCCCTCGACTCCCACCGCGTCCTGTGCGCGCACCGACGCGGGTTCCGCGGGGTGTCGCACTGGGCGGCCCTGGCGCACCGGTGGTCGGTGGAGGACGTGGGCGTCGCGCCGCGCCCCGACGGTCGCTACGTGGGCCTGCCGGTCCTCGTCACGAGCAACGACCCCGCCCTCGGCGTCTTCAACGGCGACAGCGGTGTCGTGCTGGAACGCGCCGGCGAGCTCGTCGTCGCGCTCGGCCGGGGTGACGGGCCCCGGTCGGTGCCGCTGTCGCGCCTCGCGGAGGTCGAGACCCTGCACGCCATGAGCGTGCACCGCAGCCAGGGGTCGCAGTTCGCCGCCGTCAGCGTGCTCGCCGCGCCCGCGACGTCGCCGCTGGCGACGCGGGAGATGCTGTACACCGCCATCACCCGCGCCCGACGGCAGGTGCGCGTGATCGGCTCGGCCGCAGCGGTCACGGCCGCGGTCGGGCGGCCGCTGGCTCGAGCGACCGGTCTGGCGGCCCGGTTGCGCTGACGCCGTGAGCCGCTCGCGAACACCGGCCCCGTGGGTGCGGCCCCGTGGGTGCGGCCCCGTGGGTGCGGCCCCGAGTGTGCGGCTCGGTGGGTGCGGCACCGCAAGCGGACCCGGGAGTGCGGCCCCGAGTGTGCGGCCCCGAGAGGCGGCCCCGAGTGTGCGGCTCGGTGGGTGCGGCACCGCACGCACGGACCCGGGAGTGCGGCCCCGGAGAGTGCGACACCGCACGTGCGGATCCCGGAGTGCGGCCCTGGAGGGTGCGGCACCGCACGCGCGGCCCCGGAAGTGCGCCCCGGGGGGGGCGGCCCGCGAGGACCTCGGGTGTGCGGCCCCAGGAGCTGGACCCGGCCTGCGCCACCACGCGACGACGCCGCCCCGGGCAAGCCCGGGGCGGCGTCGTCCAGCGGTGGGTGTCAGCCGACGCGGGGTTCGGCGTCCGCCTTCGCGTAGATCTCGGTGTTCTGCGCGGTCGGGATCAGCGCGTCCTCGGAACGCGTCTGGTTCAGCGACACCGACTGCACGGGGAGCACCGCGTGGAGGATCCAGTCGGTCAGCACGCGCACGCGGTTTGGGATGCTCGGCAGCGCGTAGAGGTGGTAGCCGCGGGCGACGATCTTGGCGGGCAGGCCCGTCAGCTCGATGCCCAGGGGCTTCGCGACCGCCGTGAGACCCCCGAGGTCGGCGACCAGGCCGAGGTCCTTGTGCAGGTAGTCCTTCGCCTGGCCGACCCCGAGGCTGGCCGCGATGTTGCGGCCGACCGCGGTGCCCTGACGCTGCGCGTGCTGCGCCGTGGGCGGGGTGACGGGCTGAGCGCCCTCGGCGGGCTTCGGCTTGGCCAGGTCCGGCACGGCGGCGGCGTCACCGACGGCCCAGACGTCCTCGGCCGCACGCATCTGCGCGTCAACGACGAGCCGGCCGCGCTCGAGCGGCAGGCCGAGGGTCCCCATCAGCGGGCTCGCGACGATGCCCGCGCCCCAGATGAGGGTGCGCGAGGGGATGACCGAGTCGTCGGTGAGGGTGATCGTGGTCTCGTCGACCGACTTCACCGACACCCCGAGCCGGACGTCGATGCCGCGGTCGCGCAGGGCGCCCAGGGCGTACTTGCCCAGGTCCGGGCCCATCTCCGGCAGCACCGCGGGCGCCACGTCGATGAGGAGCCAGCGCACGTCGGAGACCTTGATGTTCGACCAGCGGTCGGTGACCCGGGTCAGCCAGCGGTGCGTCTGCGCGACGATCTCGGTGCCGGTGTACCCGGCGCCGACGGCCACGACGGTCATCCGCTCACGACGCTCGGCGTCGTGCTGCGGGCCGGGCGGCAGGGCGTCGGCGAGGTCGAGCTGGTTCAGCAGGTGGTCGCGGACGAACACCGCCTCGGTGATCGTCTTGACGCCGCGGGCGTGCTCGGCGACCCCGGGGATGGGGAAGCGGCGCGACACGGACCCGGGGGCGAGCAGGAGCTTGTCGTAGGAGACGACCTGCGTCTCCCCGACGTCCCCGCGCGTGATGGAGACGGTGACCGTCTTGGCCTCGAGGTCCACCGAGGTCGTGTGACCGACGATCAGGCGGCTCTTGGGGAGCGCCTGCCGCAGGGACACGGCCACGTGGCGCGGCTCGAGGACCGACGCGCACACGTCGGGCAGCAGCGGGCTGTACGTCAGGTGGTCGGTCGGGCTGATCATCACGATCTCCGCCGCACCTGCCGGAAGCAGCCGCTCGAGCTTCTTCGCCGCGTACAGGCCGGCGAAACCGCCGCCGACGACGACGACGCGAGCTCTTCCGTTCATGCAGACCACACCTCTCCTCGTCCCGTCGCCGGGCTCGACGGTTGCGCATCGATCCTTGCACGGAAGGCCCAGGTCGCTCTCCGGGGAGGGGGCGGCACGGCCGCCGACGGTGTCCCGGCCTGGCCGGGGGGCCGGCCGGCGGCGCTCAGCCGTCCCCGTCCGCCGCGGCGTCGAGCTCGGCGACGACGATGCGGCTCATGCCCATCAGGGCGGCGCCGGCGCGCCCGGCCCGCGCGGGGTCGGGGTCGGCCATCAGCTCGCCGAGGCGCTGGGGCACGACCTGCCAGGACAGGCCGAAGCGGTCCTTGAGCCAGCCGCACCGGCTCTCCTCGCCCCCGCCCGCGAGCAGCCCGTCCCAGTAGTGGTCGACCTCCGCCTGGTCGGCGCAGGCGATCGAGAACGACACGGCCTCGGTGAAGGAGAACTGCGGGCCCCCGTTCAGCGCCAGGAACTCGCGGCCGTCGAGGGTGAACGCCACCATGAGGGCCTTCCCGTCGGGGCCGGGCGTCACCGCGGTGGTGGCGGAGTTCGGGAACAGCGCCGTGTAGGTGGCGGCGGCCTCCTCGGCCTGGCCGTCGAACCAGAGGCAGGGTGTCGTCGCGGGCATCGGGGGCTCCTGGAGGGTCGGTGGGACCGGTCGCAGGGCAGACTCCCCTGCCGGGAGGAACTCATCGCAGCGGGACGGAGCGCGGCGGGGACGGCGGGTCGCTCGCGCGTCCCCCGGGCGGTCTCACCGGCGCCCGCGCGCCGGGCAGTGCGCCAGGTGGTCGTCGACGAGGCCGCAGGCCTGCATGGTCGCGTAGGCGGTCGTCGGGCCGACGAAGCGCAGCCCCGCGCTCTTCAGGGCCCGGGCCAGCGCCGTGGACTCGGGCGTGCTCCCCGGCACGTCGGCGGGGGAGCGCGGTGCGGGCCGGGCCGGCGGCGCGTGCGACCAGACGAGCTCCGACAACCCGGTGCCCGCCGCGGCCAGCGCGAGCACGGCCCGGGCGTTGGCGACGACCGCCTCCACCTTCAGCCGGTTGCGGATGATCCCCGGGTCGGCCATCAGGCGCTCGACGTCCTCCTCGCCGTAGGCCGCCACCACCTCGGGGTCGAACCCGGCGAAGGCGGCGCGGAACGTCTCGCGGCGGCGCAGCACGGTGATCCAGGACAGGCCCGACTGGAACGCCTCGAGGCTGAGGCGCTCGTACAGCTCCCGGTCGCCGTGGACCGGCCGACCCCACTCGGTGTCGTGGTAGCTCTCGTACAGGGGGTCGCCGGTGCCGAAGCAGCGGAAGGGCCCGCTCGTGTCGGGGGTGCTCACGGCGCGGATGCTGCCAGCCCGGGCGGACAGCGCCCCGCGGCCGTCCACAGCCGCCGCCGTCCACACCCCCCCCCC
>NZ_JAAALN010000014.1 GCF_009906795.1 Kineococcus siccus | reverse complement strand
GCCGCCTGGTGGCCCGGACGCATCACCACCGCCCGCGTCAACACCCTCACCATCACCACGACCAGCGGTGACCGCTACGACGTGGACCCCCGCACTATCGACCTGCCCTGGGAGCAGTACGGCGCCTGTACCCCCTGGCTCTGACTACATCAACCTGGAGAGCACACGCGCGGTCATACCGCTGGCCAGGACGTCGTCGACCGCGCGGACATGTCGACGAGCGAGTGACCCAACGAGACTCCTCCCGCGTTACACGCATCGACGATTGATGCCCACGGGGGACAGTTGACCCATGCCCCAGCACGAGGAGTCGAGCATCGTCGCCCGACTGCAGGAAAGCATCGACGCCGTCTTGGTCCCGCGCGGGTTCGCCGCCGGAGGAGTCGGCGTCTCTGAGGGGCGACGCCAGGTCATCTGGTGCGCGGTCGCTGAGGACTTCGCGGCGCGCTTCCCCGGGCTGCCGGCCAGTCAGGAACCACCAGAGGGCTGGAGCACCATGTGCACCGATGTGGTGGTCGACATGGCGACCGCTGACGGCGAGTGGTGCGTGACCAAGGTCAGCTTGGAAGGCAAGCAGCTGAGCCCACTGCTCGCGGGTCTTGGCCTGAGCGTCGCTGCCGAACGCGCCGCCGCCCTGATCGGGACACCGGCGCACGCCTGCCTCGCACCGCTGCCCCAACTGCTGCTCGAGCTGCTTGATGGGCCCGGCCCAGAGCACTGACTCCTCTGATGCCGAGGGTGCGCACTCATACCGCCGTCCGCGCCATCGGCGACCTCGCGGTCCGTCGATGGCCGCAAGATCGCCAAGGACCGCGGTTCGTCATGAGGTTGTCTCGCTGCTCCCGCATGAGCGGGTAAGGGCTCCGCTGCCACTGACGACCCTGTCCCCATGTCGATCTGGCAGCTAGCCTCAGCGTCGTCGGGTAACCCGCGCCCGGAGCCTTCGCGCCCCGGACTTGTCGAGTGTGCGGGTCTTCAGCATGGAACGTCCCATCGAACCAGCCCCGGTCAGCCCACCTCCGGCCAGTGAGCCCGCCCTTTCGAGCACTGCTCAGATTCTGCGGTTGGAGATCGCTAGCTGGGAGATCGAGGGCGGCGCACCACGGCCCGTGGTTGCTCAACCGCTGGACGGCTACCGAGTCGTCTTCGTCCCTGCCGACCCGGAGGACTACTGGGACCGCGCAGCTCTGGACGAGGACGTCGACCTCGATGCCTTACCGCCTCAGGTGATCATCCCTGCGGGTGCGGGCCGTGGCGTGCAGCATGGCCACCTACGCGCGGAGTGGCACGTCACACCTGATGAAGGACCGCTGTACGCGGCGGAGCCGCTGGCGGGCACCACCGTGCGGACCCGCATCATTGCCTGCGAGCGTCGTCTGGGCGTCCAGGACCGGGAGCGGGAGCAGCTGTGGCTGCCGGTCCCTGGCAGCCTGCGGTTGCGGGACGTCAGCGGCTCGGACTGGACCTTCGACGACGAGGCACTCCTCGCCCAGGCACTCCTCGCCCAGGCGTGTCCACCGGTGCTGGGCGATGTGCGGCACGGACTCGATGAAGGGGTCCTGGTCGACCTGCAGATGGGCGAGTGACCAGCGGGCTCTGATCGCCGACCGACGCATGACCTACTCGGTCACATCGTGCGACGGAACGCTCGGTCATGCCGCGGTGGGGGTCGTTCTCGTCACCGGCCTCACAGGGCCAGGTGCAGCCGCAAGGCGTTGTCGAGGGCGTCCAACGCCGCGAGCGGCAACCGCCCCAGCGGCGGTCCCAGCCGGTTCACCGAGACGGCGCGGACCTGCTCAGCCTGGGCCTTGGAGTCGACGTGCAGTCCGGTGTCCTGGGCGGCGAGCAGGACCTGGAAGGGGAACACTCTGGCGGTGTTGCTGGTCACCGGGACCACGGTGACCACGCCCCGGCCCAGGCGCTCCGCGACAGCGTTGGCCTGATCGTTGCTGACCACGACCGCGGGCCGACGCTTGTTCGCCTCACTGCCTCGGACGGGATCGAAGTCGACTAGGCGGACTTCCCCACGGTGCATCAACGCAGTCCGTCGTCCGCGACGCCCTCCCACACCTCGCGGTCTCCGGAGTCGTCCCAGTCCTTCCAGGCGGCGGCGTAGTCCTGCTCCAGCTGCTGGCGGGTCAGTGCCCGGACGGCCCGCTGAACCGCCGCTGACCGGGACGGCAGACCGGCCTCGCGGACGTGCTCGTCGAGGGCGGCGACGTCGGCTTCGGAGAGGCTGATGCTGAGCTTCACGATTCAATGCTACTGAGGTAGCACCGCTGATACCACCATCCGGTCATGCTCGACGCATGGGTGATCATGGTCGGCTGGCTACGCCCTCACATGCCGATGTCCGCCTGGTCGTATCGGCACTGGCGTCCTGGTCGATCGGTGCCTGCGAACGGTGGTTGCCTGGTTCACTGCAGCATGAGGATCAGGTGGGCGCAGGTGGCCGTGGTCGTCGGTGCTGTCGCCGTCGCGTCCGCCGGTTGTGGGGCGGAGCCTCCCCAGCCCACCATGCGGGTCTTCGCCTGTTGGGGTCCGGAGGCCCCGCGGCCTGACAGCGGTGTCATCACCTTCACCTTCCTGCAGCACGGCAACCTCATCAGCACGGCGTCCGGCGCACCGGACTCCGTGATGTCGGCAGCGGTACCCGCCGGCGAAGCAACGACGATCGTGGCCAACGGTGAGCCCTTCGGCGAAGTCGGCGTCGAGGACGGTGAGGTCGCCGTTGACGAGGACGGCCAGTCTCCGGGCTACTACGCCGTGATGGGTCCGGGATGTCCCGCTCCCTCATCGTGGGCCCCCTGATCGCCGCGGTCAGGCGATGGGGCCGCTAGCGCACTTCGCACGGTCACGGCGATGACGTCACCCCGGGCGCCGACGCTTCCTGCTCGGCTGCTGCCCGGTGACCGGGTCGTGGTGTTGTCTCCCAGCAGCTGGCCCGAAGCGCGCGAAGACATCGACCAACTGGTGACCACGCTGCAGTCGTGGGGACTGCGCCCCGAGCTGAGTGCTCACGTTCTGGACCGCAACGGGTACATGGCCGGCACCGTCGCTGACCGGCTCGCCGACATCAACGAGGCGCTGCGCGATCGTGAAGTCCGCGCTTTGATCGCCTCGCGGGGACGATGCGGTGGCTTGCGCCTGATGCACGGCATCGATCGTCAGGCGTTGGAGCGCGACCCCAAACCGCTGATCGGCTACAGCGACGTCACTGCCCTGCACCAGGTCTGGCGGCGCTCCGGTGTTCCCGCGGTGCACGGCGCTGTCCACGGCGCGCACCGGGGCGTCGTTCGCGAGCAGCTCCTGGGAGGCGCCCCCACCTCGGTGCGGAGTGACCCGGACATGGTCACGGCCGCGATGACCACGAACGGCACGGCTCGGGGCGACCTCGTCGGAGGCAACCTCGAGATGCTCGCCCGCTCGGTGGGCGTGATCGACGTGTCGTGGCAGGGCTGCATCCTCATGGTGGAGGCCAACAAGGCCGCCGGCCTGGGCATGGTGGACCGCGCCTTGACCCAGCTGCGCCTGTCCGGCGCGCTCGATCACCTCACCGGTGTCGCGGTCGGCAGCTTCGACCAGTTCGCCGGCTTCCAGGACAGGGGTGGACGATCGTGGACACGCTCCAAGACCTCCTCGACGACTTGAGCGTTCCCATCGTGGGTGGGCTTCCGCTCGGACACGTCGACGACCCGGTGCCGGTGCCGCTGGGCGCCCCCGCCGTTCTGGACGCCGACACGGGTCAGCTCAGCGTCGAAGCGCTCGTCCGGTAGTCGATGCCTGCCGGCCCTGGGGGCATGGGCCGACGGTCGTCCCGCGTCGAGCGCGCGGTCCGGCACGGCGTCGTCGTCTGCTTGGCTCGCCCGGTGCACACCGTTGTCGTCGGCATCCTGATCGAGGACCACCGCGTGCTCCTGGCCTTGCGCAGCGCGACTCGCCGCGCTCACCCCGCCACGTGGGCTCTCCCCGGAGGCCACGTCGAGCCCGGTGAGTCCGAGCCCGAAGCCTTGCGCCGAGAGCTGCAGGAGGAGTTGGACATCGACGTCCACGACTGCGACGGCGAACCCACCGCCCGGCTACGCCTCGCCCCCGGGGCACCCGACACCGCGCTGCACCTCAGCGCCTGGCAGGTGCTGACCTGGAGCGGACAGCCCAGCAACGCCTGCCCCGATGAACATGACCGCCTGGCCTGGTTCAGCGCGGACGAGCTGGGTCTGCTGCGCTGGGCGCATCCTGAGCACCGGCAGATGCTGCGCGACGTGCTCAGCCATTCCGGCTCCGAGGCGACCTGATGGGGCTCGCCCGACGTCACGGTCATCCGGCCGTCCGTGACATCACGACCGGCGACTTCCGCACCCGCCGAGAGCCGTGAGCCCGTCAGCGCGGCGCGTGGCGTCTTCTGCTCGACAAGCTGCGGTGGCTGTCACGCTTGCCGCCCGAAGCGCGCCGTGATCGACACCGATGTCTGCGTGGACTGGCAGGCCGTCGACGACTCGACACCGCGATGGATGGAGCCGACACGCGCGTCAGGGCGCTCCGACGAGCCCGCCGCAGCCACCGCAGTCCGCGGCGCTGGGTCGTCACCGCCTTGGTCGGCGCAGCCGCGGTGGCCACGACCGTGCTGGTCGTCCCGCTGGCCACCGCTCCCTCGGCCTCGGCCGAGCAGGTCCTGCTCGTCACCGCGCAGGCCGTCGGGCAGCAGCCGGACCGATCCACCGGCGCGGCGTACTGGTACGTGCGCTCAGAGAGCGACTACCCAGGTACCGATCCCATGCAACGAGAGATCTGGAAAGAGCGGACGGGTGAGTCCGTCCTACGTGATGAGGCCCTCATCCCCGGGGCCTTGGACGGCGTCAGGTGGACCTGGGCCAGGTCCGCACCGAGAGCGCAGGCGGTCCTGCGGGGTTCACCGTTGGCGGGCAGGACGTGTCGTGTCAGGACCTGGAGGCGCTGCCCACCGACCCCGACGAGCTCGGGGCATTGCTGCGCCAGAAGGGCGCCGGCCACGAGTCGGGTGAGGACAACGAGCTGTGGGAGAGCGTCACCGGCCTGCTGAGGGAGAGCCCAGCGTCCCCGGCGGTGCGTCAGGCGCTGTGGGAGGTCGTCGCACACATGCCCGGCGTCGAACTGGTCGGGCCGATGACCGACGCAGCCGGGCGACGCGGAACTGCCATCGAGCGGAACGAGCTGGATCAGGGGTGGTAACGCATTGTCTACATCCTCGATCCGCAGACGGGGGCGCTGCTGAGAGTCAGAACATCGACAGGGACGGGACTGTCGTCTGGCGCTCGACGGAGCTGGTGCAGGAGCCTGCCAGCACTGCACCTGTTGCGCAGCCGCCGACCTGCGGGCCAGGCTCGGTCCCCGAGCACAGCTGCTGAGCGGGATCGGCGCTGCGCTCAGGGGCCTGCACATGGGCTCGGGTGTGCGTCTGCCGATCGTTCAGCGATCAGCCGGTCTCACGACCAGGCAGAGGTGCCCCGCCGAGGAACGCCTCGTATGCCTCAAGAGCTCCCTCGTCGACCTGCGGTTGTCCCGCTCCGTAACGGAGGTCCGTGCGGTCACGCTTGGGGCCGGAGAGCCAGAACCACTCGTCCGTGGCGATGTCGTAGAAGTTGGCGTCGGGGCCTTGGAACCGCCGCAGCTCCCTGCCGTGGAAGCGGGCGGTCTTCCAGGTCTTGTTGAAGTCGACCCAGCAGATCCAGGACGGACCCTGGTCGGTGTTGTAGCCCGACTTCAACTGAACGAACATGAGCCGCTGAGCCACGTGCCCACGCTACTGCCAACGATCAGACACGAGGGCGTGTCGCAGGAGCTCGGCGTTGTGCGTGGCCGATGGTTGGCTCTTCACGCCGGGACCCACCCGCTCGGGTGTCACGCGCAGCGCCCCGTCGGCCTGCTCCCTGCCCATCATCTGGTCCTGGGAGTCAAGAGTCGCCGCAGTCGGGCGCGAGGCCCGCGCCGCGCCTTCCAGGCCGCCTCAGCCTGGTGCTCGTCGGCCGCCAGGTCCTCCATCCGGCGCAGCGCCGAGTGCAGCGTGGAGTCGTAGTGAGTAGCGTCGAAGGTGAACGACCCGACCGGCGAGAGGTCCGGCATCTCCTCAGCTGGAGTCTGAGCGTCCTCGTACCGGACGTCTGTCCAGCGCACGACCTCTTGCCCACCGCCTGGGTCGACCTCGCGCTCAACGGCGATGGTGAGCGCGCCGCAGTACACGTCGCCGCACTCGGGGCAGCCGTACAGGGGCAGTCGGCCTGGCTCGAGCACGTCCCAGTCCGAGTCACGCTCCACCGCGCCGAGCAGCTGTCGAAGGCTCAGCGCGGAGGGCTCGGGCCAGGCGAGGTCCGCGACGCTGACGAACTGGGACCCGTTCAGGCCGTACGGCAACGGAAGATCCACCGAGAGGACTTGCTGCAACACAGACGCGCCGTCGATGACGAAGTCCAGTTGCGTCAACGGTTCCTCCAGTCGAGGGATGAACCGGGCGCGCGTCTGCAAGCTGGGGCTGCCAGGGCGAGAACGCTCGATCTCCACGAGGTCCAATCGGTCGACTGCGGGCTCCATGTCTGCGATGATCCCGCAGCTCTCGAGTGATCCGTGAGCGATGGGCCACCAGCCTGGCGGGCTCGGTGCTGTGCGTGCTTCTGATCATGACGCGTCGGGTGCGCGACCATGGCGCTCCACGACGTCCGGGCACGGCGCGGAGCGGGACGCTCGCTCATGGCTCCCCTCTATGTCAAGGGCGGGGTCTTGCGGGGTCGGCGAGTACGGGGCGAGGATGGCCGTGCGGGTCCGGGAAGTGACCTCTCCGAAGCGTCGACACCGGGGTTCGAGTCGACCGCGCTGGAGCATGCAGACGCCCCCACGTGTCCTCCCGGGCCCGTCACCGACTGCTCCTCCAGCGTGTCCTCGTCCACGCTCTCGACCAGGTCGACGACGACCTTGATCTCCTCATGCAGGACGACCGCAGCAGGGTCGCGGAACGGCTCGGTCGACGGTTCCAGACCGAAGCGGCGGGCGTCGTCGTCAGCGACCATTTGCCGGTAGACCACATCGGACAGGCGCCGCTTCAGCGCCCGCAGCGCCTCCATCGACGACTTCCCACCGGCCTTCTTCCGGTCGTAGTAGCGCCGGCCTTCGGTGTCTTGACGCAGCTGGACGATGGCCATCGTGTGCAAAACCCGGTTGATGCGCCGGTTGCCCGCCCGAGACAGCCGCTGGTGGTCGCTGTCGCCGGAGGAGGCATCGATCGGCGCTGTCCCGTTCCAGGACGCGAAGTGCCCCTTGGACGGGAACCGGGCGATGTCTCCGACATCGCCGAGCAGCCGGGCCGCGGTCGAGGGGCCGATGCCCTGTAGGTCCATCAACCGTGATCCCGACGCGGCGACGAGCTCGGTCAACTCCTTGTTCGCGGCCTTGATCAGTTTGTCCCTGGTCACGAGCTCGTCGATCAACGCGACCACGATCCGACGCCTGGTCCGGCCTACGACGTCCCGCGGACGCACGGTCGCGACGAGTGCCTTCGCCTGCGCCGCAGACAGGAACTTCTTCGCCCCGCCCGGCATCAGCTCCAGCAGCAGCTTCTGGATCCGGTTCACCGTCTCCGTCCGCCGGACCCCGAGCTCGTCACGGCGATCGGCCAGTAGCCGCAGCGCGACGTGCTCGCCGTCGATGGTCACCGCCCGCAGCGTGGTGGTTCGCAGCGCGACGACGGCGATGGAGTGGGCGTCGGTGGCGTCGGTCTTGCGGCCCTGCCCGGTGGAGAACACCCGCGCCCGAGCCGACAGCTTCGCGGGGACGTCGATGACGTCCTCTCCGTCGGCGAGCAGACGCTGGGCCAAGTGCTTGCCGATGCCGTTGGCGCCCTCGACCGCCCAGACCCGGGAGGAGAACTTCCGCCCCGCGGCGAGCATGGACCGGTAGCCGGTGGTGTCGGTCGCGAACCGTCCCTCACCCAGGACCCGTTCGCTGCGGTCGAGGACCTCGATCGTCGCTGACCGCTTGTGCGGGTCCATCCCGATCACCACCGCGGTTGCGGGTCTCGTCGCTGTTCTCGTACTCGTCATGGTCGACCTCCGTGTCGCCGTCACCTGCGCGCGAGGACCTCCCAGCGGAGGTTCTCGGTGGTGCTGGCGGTGGTGGGCAGCGCTACTTCGAGCATGACCAGACCCCTCTTGAGCCTCACCCCGCCGGGCGGTACCCGACGCTCCGCATGCCATGAGAGAGCCACACCGATCGAACTGGTGGGCAGCCGCAATGAGAGCGTCACGCCGGGTACCTCGACTCAGCCTGGCCGGGCCGTTGCCGTGGGTCCAGTGAACAAGTAGCCGCGATCCAGGTGGTCGCTGACGGCTTGCCACGTCTCCTCGTGCCGAGGTCGCGAACCTCGGTCAGACGTCCTCGCAGCTCTCCCGGTCGACGAGTGAAGCGACGTCGGCACAGCGGATGTGGCTCCACGCCTCGGACCCGAAGGAGTCCGCGGTGCTGTCGGTGAAGACCTCCAAGCCCCCACCGGGTAGCGCCCTGAAGTAGGTCTTGATCGGGTCTCCCTCGATGGTCGGGGACGTCACGACGACCTCAGCTCCCTCGCGCTGCGCGTCAGCGCTGAGTAGGCATTCCTCGAGATCCGCCGGGACGGTCTGCCCCTGGGAGAGGGTGATCGGAGGGCACTGCGGTAGGGCAGAGCGTTCCCGGAACGCCGGCGGAGCTTGCTCGGAATCGGGGGCCTCGACCACGGAAGTCTGCTCTGGAGTCGTCGCCGCCGAGCTCGTGCTGGTCGGTGCCGACGCCGCAGTCGGTGGCGGCGCATCGTCAGAACAGCCCGAAGTCGCCCAGAGCGCCGCAGCGGCCACGAGAGCCAGACAGCCAGATCGCACGGTAGCCATGCAGCCAGTGAAGCAGCGGCCGGGTCCTGAGGGCGGAGTTCGGCAGCAAGGACACAGGGAGTCACGGTCATGGCGCTGGTCGCGCGGCCGTAGCCGCCGGCGACGACCGCGCCTGTCGAGAGGGGGAGCCGCAGGCGCCTAGCGCGACGTTCCAGTGGAGGGTCAGG
Organism: Kineococcus siccus; assembly: GCF_009906795.1. GTDB lineage: Bacteria > Actinomycetota > Actinomycetes > Actinomycetales > Kineococcaceae > Kineococcus > Kineococcus siccus. The sequence goes on along the minus strand of NZ_JAAALN010000014.1, from coordinate 28,041 downwards.
GATCAGCGCGGGCGAGCCTCCAGGACGCGCGCACGATCCAGCTCGGCAAGCTCGGGCAACTGCACCTCCCTGCCGTCGCGACGACGAAGGCGCATCAGCCGGGGCCCACCGAGAGGGTCCACGCTCACTGCCTCCACGTCTTCCCAGGCGATGAAGTGGTCCTTGAACCCACCGGTGTTCACCAGGAGCCCCCGCTGATCGACGACGACTCTGGCCCGGCGGAGCAGCAGTCCCCGCCCCACGTGGAAGCAGCCGAGGAGGATCATCGGCGAGTGGGCCCACGTCCCGGTGATGGCCACGAACCCACCGATGAGCACGACCCACGAGGCCCCCATCACCACCCAGACGACGCTGCTGCGCAACGACGAGGGGATCGGGCGCAGGAGCATGCCACCACTATCGCGTGCACCCCCCTGCCGCTCGGCGTCGATCACTCGATCGGTTCACGAGGCCGCCGTCGCGCGCACCGACGTCACGGTCCCGGCCGTGCCGCTGACCGCGCACAGACGCGCTCCTGCCGCGGTGAGCGCGACGTCGCCCTCACGTCGCACGGAGCACGGTCACTCGACCGCGGTGAAGTCTCCTGCTGCATCGGCCCGCACCGCGGCCCGGAAGAGGTTCTCCTGACAGACCGGCCCGTCGGGTGGGTACTGCTGCAGGTCCGCCTGGCCCGAGACCTCGAACGTCGTCGAACCCACTGCGTCGGTGACACGCGCACTGACCCGCACCGCCCGCGCCTCCTCCAGGTCACCGACAGAGACGAACGCCTTCTTCATGTCACGCGTCGCGACGTCCCAGCCCTCGCACCGCCCATCGGCGCACAGGCGGACCGTCCCACCGGCGGCAGGGTCAACCACCTCAGTGAGGTCGAACGTCACTCCGGAGTACTCGTACATCGCAGGGCATGCGTACCCGGTCGAACAGCCGGTGAGCATGCCCACGAGCAACAGCGTCTCTGCGAGGAGGAAGGGCCAGCGAGCGTTCGCGGTCGGTCCCATGCAGGTCACACCTCCAGGACGAGCGTGGCGCGCCGGGCTGACAGTGCCTCATCTCGCAGACGGTACGCACAGTCACGCCGTCGGTCACGCGGACGGCGCGCTCCTGCCACGGAGCGTGGGGAACGCGGTCATCCCGCCGGAACGTCCGCGAGGTGCGGTGAGCCCGGGCAAAGGAAGTGGCGCCCGGTCAAGTCCACGGGGGTGGTGTACGACGTTCGCCGCGTGATGCTCCGTGCGGTCAGGCCGTCAGGGCCTGCATCGTGAGGTCGGAGCTCACCTCCGCAACGGTCTCGGCGGAGCTGGTGCCCTCGCCGGGGATCTTGGTGAGCCGGCAGCGGGCGAGCAGGTCGACGCCGAGGTAGCGGCGTCCTTCGGTCCACTCATCGTCCTGCTCGGCTAGGACCGCCCCGACCAGGCGGAGCAGGGAGTCGCGGTTCGGGAAGACCCCGACGACATCGGTGCGGCGGCGGATCTCCCGGTTCAGCCGCTCCTGCGGGTTGTTCGACCACACTTGACGCCACACCTCCTTCGGGAAGCTCGTGAACGCCGAGACATCGGCTCGGGCGCCGTCCAGGTGGGCGGCGACCTTCGGCAGCTTCGCCTCGACAGCATCCAGCAGCCGGTCGAACTGGGCGTGCACGGAGTCCGCGTCGGGCTGGTCGTTGACGCTGTGCAGCAACGTCTTCACCCGAGCAACGAGTCCTCGAGGTCGATCACCCCGGTAGTCGAGCACCTGGCGCGCCTCGACATCAAGCCCTGAGCACCGCAGAACTCGTGGCCGTACCGAGAGCAAGGACGTCGCGGCCGCTTCGCGCTGCGCATGACGGCTGCGCCACCCGGTGCCAGTGCGGCGTCGAGCTCAGGGTGCAAGGGTTTCAGCAGGGCGACCCGGCGCGGCCGGGCGCAGGTGCGGGGGGACTGCTCGGCCGCTGTGGCGGTGGGAGCGTCACCGGCCGTCGCCGAAGTCCCGGCTGTCGCGGAGCTGCTGCACCAGGGGGCCGAAGGTGGTCGGGTCGGGACGCAGGACGGCGCCGGTGCTGGAGAACACCAGGTCACAGCGACCGGTGAAGTCCACGAGGAGGTAGGTGTACTCCCGCAGGTACCGCTCGGTGGCCGTGTCGTCGGGGTTGTGCTCGTAGTCCGGTGTCGTCAGCAGGTCGATCTGCGCCTGCTGCCCGGCTGCGGGGAGGCAGTCGGGTTCGCCGTCCACGCGGGGGGCGGCGTCCACCACCTCCTGCAGGCGGGAGAGCAACGCCGGGTCGCGGGACTGTCCTGTCCACGCACCGGTGGTGTCCGTGACCGTCGCGCCGGCCACGGGGTTGGTGCTGGCGCGGACGGGAGCCTGCCGCTCCTCGGGGCGGGGCTCGATGGTGAGGCCGCCCAGCAGGACACGGACCTGCGCCTCGTCACCGGCGAGCTGCACCCGCACACCGCGCGAGGGGACGCTGACGATGGCGCTGCTCTCCTTCCCGTAGGGCACGTCCTCGAGGTAGACGGGCACTCCGTCGATGAGCGTCACCCCCGACGTCATCCCCGATCCGCCGGTCCACTGCCGCACCGTCGACGGCGTCAGCAGAGCGCCGGGCCCGTCGTGAGGGAGGGGGCACTCCTGTCTCGTGCCCGGAGTCGGCGCGGCGACCACGGTGATCGCGCCGGGAACCAGGCAGGTCGCCGCCGCCGAGGCCGCCCTCGTCTCGTAGCCCTCTGCGGTGATCTCCACGCCGTTGAGGCCGCGATCCGTGGCCTCGATGCCCGGCGGCGCCCACTCCGGTGCCGGTGCGGAGGTGACGGGTCCAGCCGGCGCCGCCGGCTGGACGCGAACGGCACTTCCCCCGCCGTGACCCGAGACGACGAGCGCAGCGGCGATGCAGGCGGCGAGCACGCCCCCGGTGGAGAACGCTGCGGTGCGACGGCGTGACTGCTGGTGGCGCCGGGCGGCGCGGAGGACGTCGTCGGGGTCCAGACGCCGCGGCGGGGTCGGCACGGCCTCGGTCAGCAACCGCTGCAGGTCCTGGTTCATCGCGCACTCTCCTGGAGACGAAGTTCGTGCAGGGCGGGGTGACGGCGCAGCGCGGCCAGCGCCTTGGAGGTCTGGCTCTTCACCGTGCCCACGGAGCAGTCCAGTGCCTCGGCGGTGTCGACCTCGGTGAGGTCCTCGTAGAACCGCAGGGCGATGACCGCCCGCTGGCGCGGGGGCAGGGCCCGCACGGCCGTGAGGAGGACGTGGTGGACCTCGCGGCCCAGACCGGCGGGAACGGGCAGATCGGGTAGTTCGGCGGTGGGGACCTCTCCGCGCCAGCGCCGACGGCGCCAGTCCAGCGCCTGGTGCACCATGATCCGGCGAACGTAGGCGTTCGCGCCCTCGCGCCCGTCCGCCCCCTGGGTGCCGCCGACGCGCCGCCAGTGCGGCCAGGCCCGGACCAGCGCGGCCTGCACCAGGTCCTCGGCCGTGGCCCAGTCCCCGGTGAGCAACCACGCCGTGCCCAGCAGGGCCCTCTGCCTCGTGCTCACGAACAGCCGGAAGTCCTCCGCTGCATCCATCTGGACCTCCTCAGTGCCTCACCCGCTCCAACCGGCTGGACCCCGCAGAAGGTTGCCTCGCTCCCGTGCACACTCACCTCGGACCGCCTGCCCGTGTCGCCGTCCGCGGGCACGCGGGTCCAGGCCGCGCAGTGCGTGCGGCCGTCGGCCCCTGCGATGAGACACCAGCCCGCGACTGCGGCGACACTGCTGGGGCGTCCCCGGACGGGCGCGACGACCGGCGAGGAGACGCAGCATGGGTGGACGAGCGCGAGCGGTGGGGCGACTCGTGGGCCTGACCGTGGTCCTGTGCGCCCTCTCCGGCTGCGGCGGCTCCCCGACCGGCGCACCCTCCGGAGCGGGCCGACCCTCACTGGTGCTGACACCGTCTCAGGAGGCCGCCGTCGCCGCGTTGACTCCTCCCGAGGGCGCCCGCCGCGGGGATCCGCTGGGGTTGCTCGGCACCGTCGGCGACCTCGTGGGGAGTGCGCTCGCGTGCGATGAGGTCGCGGAGCACCTCGACATCCCGATCCCCAGCTTCCCGACGCTGACCGCACGCGGCTTCACCATCGCCTGCGGCAGCCCTGAGGGCGCCGGCGTCTTCGCCCACCCGGTACCGTCCGCGACCAACCCGCCGGCACCGTCCGCAGATCCGGCTGCCGACGTCCGCGGCGTCATCATCGCCTACCTGCCCCCAGGTGTGGATCTCGACGGCACGCCCTTCCACGAGGCCCGTCGCCAGGGGCTCGTGTGGATGACGATCCTCTACGGCGGTGACATCGCTCAGCCGGCTACCCCGGCGACGAGTGCGCCTTCCAGCTCCTCCGACTTCACCACTCTGCAGTGGCGCAACGGCAACGTGCTCGGGGTCCAGTACATGGATCCGGGGGACACCCGGGTGGCCTGGCGCAGCACCGCGGCTGACCACGTCTTCAGCGTCAGCGTGGACACGTCCGGCGATCCTGTCGCCGGGGTGACGCTGCTGGCGGACGGTGTGGACCTGCCCACCTGATCTCCGGACCGGCCCCCGGGGAGGGCAGCAGCAGTCGAGCTGCGGTTGGTCGGCGTGCAGCGGCAACGTCAGGAAGGTCCGCGTCGCGCACGCCCACGAGTCAGAGTGGGCGTGTGACCGGAGCTGACCGTGGTGTCGAGGTGCGCGACGGCCTCGTCCGCCGCCCCGCGCAGCAGTGGACACCGACCGTGCACCACGTCCTGCGCCACCTGCACGACCGTCTCCCCGACCTGGTCCCGCGGCCGGTCGGCATCGCCGGTGGAGTCGAGACCCTGACGCTGCTGCCAGGACAGGCGGGCGCCGACTGCTGGGCGAACCAGGCCGGCGAGAGGGGGCTGACCTCGGCGGCGCGGCTGCTGCGCACCGTCCACCGAGCCAGCTGGGACTACGTCCCCGAGGCAGACGCCACCTGGGGTGCTGCGGCCATGACGCCGGCCGAGGTGGTCTGCCACGGCGACCCAGGCCCGTGGAACATGGTGTGGCGCAACGGTCAGGCCGTGGGGCTCTTCGACTGGGACTTCGCGCATCCCGGCCCGGCCATCGACGACGTCGCGTACGCGCTGGAGTACCTGGTGCCCTTCCGCAGCGACGAGCAGGCGCTTCGCTGGCACGGTTTCGCCGCACCACCGGACCGACGCCGACGACTGCTCCTGTTCCTGCAGGCGTACGGCTGGACCGGGTCGTTGGACGTGGAGACGCTGGTCGAGGAGGTCATCGCCCGTCAGCGACGCACCGTCGAGGCGGTGGCCGCCCTCGCCGAGCGCGGGGTGCAGCCGCAGCAGCAGTGGGTGCGGGACGGTCACCTGGAGGAGCTGGCTGAGCGGGTCCGCTGGAGTCAGGTTCACCGTCACCTGCTGATCTCCGACCGGGGCTCCTCTCGGTGAAGCCCGACCCGCGGAACCACCGCACCGCACTGGCCCGACTGGACGCGGAGCCTGGCGATGCGGTTCTCGTCGGTGACCAGCCGGCGTGCTGCGCGGGTGCGGTCGCCATCGGCGTGAGTGCCGTGTCAGGCCGCGCCCGCCCACCTCAGCGATCAGGACGCTGACCGTGTCGCTCGCGGCGGGCGCTCGCTCGCGCATCAGCCGCCGCGAGGCCTCCACGCATCGCCTCGCGCGCCCCGGGTTCCCACGGCCCTGAACCAGCCAGGGGGATCTCGGTCATGAAACGACGCCGGCACTCGGGGATCCTCGCGACGACGAGATCAGGGTCCTGTGCCGCGACGGTGTAGAGGCCCGGGCCATCGGCGTAGTAGACGTCCGTCACGACGAGGTGCCCGTCCGCGGCACGCATGATGTTGGCCGGGTTGGTGTCCAGCGGGCCGCACCACGGGAGTTCGCGCACCGCTCGAGCGTGGACGCGGCGCATCACGTCGACCAGTTCCTCGACGCCCGTGGCCCGGGTGCCGATCGCGTGGTGGAAGGCGACAGCGTCGTCCTCGGGGACCGGGCGGAGCCACTCCATGACCTGGAGGTCGCCACCGCCGGTCAGACGACGATGGGCGAACAGACGGGGGACCTGGCCCGTGGGCCCGGCTTCCCGGTACAGCGCAGCGGAGTACGGCCCGGTCGGGTCGAACGGGCTGACTCGCGCCGCAGCCGAGCCGTCCGGCGATCGAAGGGCGATCGCCCAGTCACCCGCCCCGCAGCGCGTCCACCCTGCAGCGACGAGCGTCGCTTCCACCACCCGGTGGTCCGGCTCGCCGTCGCTGAGCCCGAGGGTCGCCAAGGAGGCCTCGACCTCAGCCGCAGTCACGGCCCGACTCCTTGCGGGCGGCGGTCGGCGAATCTCCGGAACCCTGTCGAGGAGCCGCGTTGGCCCGGTCGTCGCTGACGACGACCGCGGGTCGGGGCGTGTTCCCCTCACTGGCCCGGACCGGGTCGACGTTCGCGAGACGGACCATGCCGCGATGCATCAGCGCAGTCTGTCAGCGGTGGCGCTCTCCCACACCTGTCGGTCACCGGGATCCGCCCAGTCCTCCCACGCCGCGGCGTGGTCCTGCGCCAGCTGCCGGTGGGTCAGGGCGCGGACAGCCCTCCCGCTGCTCACCACGCGCTCACCGTCGTCCCGTGCGAGCCGGGTGAGCGCCTCCCCTCACGGCATCGTCCCGGTCGCCTGTTCCCGTGCGAGACGGCGGTTGTGGACCGCCTCGATGGTGGTCACGGGAACCGCCATGGCCGCGACGGCCGCGACGAGTCCGAGGAGGCCGACGCGATCACCGGCGTACACCCCGGCGGCTACCCCGAGGAGCGACGTCGCCCACCGCGCTGCCGTGGAGTACCACGGCTCGGTGTTCATGAACGACCACGACGGTGGGAGGGGAGCGCGCCACGGCAGCCGTTCACCGGGATGGGCGCGGGTCACGAGCGAGCCGGCCACCGCAGACGCCGCCGCGGTCGCCAGGATCAGGAACAGCCAGGTCACGCGGACACCATGCCGCACCCCCGGCACCGTGCTCGGTGGCCCGACCACTGTCACCCGGCCGGCGCAGCGCGGTGCCGACGGGTGACGGGACCCGCCCTGTTCAACCGGCCGGAGCGGACGGCGGCCCGCGGTGCTCCGCCAGCCACTCCCGCACGTCCTCTCGTGCCGCCTGCGCCATCGCGGTCGCGTGGCCGGTGAAGCCGTGCGGTGACGCGGGGTAGACGCGCAGGTCGACGTCGACACCCGCGACCGCGAGCCGGGCGGCCATCGCCACGTTGTCCTCGAGGAGGATGTCGTCGGCCCCGACCACGACCAGCACGGGCGGCAACCCCGTGACGTCGGCGTAGATCGGGGACAGGTCCGGATCCGTGCGGTCCGCGACTCCTCCGGCGTAGGCCTGCAGGAAGTACTCCCCGGCGATCCGTCGCCCGGCCGGCGTATCCCCGCCGAGGTCGTAGGTCCCGAACTCCAGCACGGCGCCCGTGAACGCCGTCACCCCCTGGTCGCGCAGCCGCAGCAGGACGCCGAGCGCGAGGGTCGCCCCGGCCGATGACCCCCCGATCGTGAGGGTGCTCGCCCCGAAACGCTCGGCGGCGTGCTCGACCAGCCACAGCGCCGCGGCCTCGCAGTCCTCCAGCGCGGCGGGCCAGGGGTGCTCGGGAGCCAGCCGGTAGTCGACGTCGACGACCACGACGCCGGAGTCGTCGGCCGAGGCGCGGTTGCGCGCGTCATCGCGGGCGGTCGGGCCGAGGTAGAAACCCCCGCCGTGCAGGTGCAGGTGGACCCCGGTCACCGGGCCGGTCGCCGGTCGGTGCACGCGCACCGACGTCCTCCGTCCGGGAACGTGCTCGACGTCCTCGGTCGTTGTCAACGCGGAAGCGGGCGGGGTCGGCGTTCGTGCTCGCAGCGCCCGGAGCTCCTCGAGGCTGTCCGGCCCGCGACCCGCGCCGCGGTGGGCGTAGAAGGTGCGGGACTCCGCGACCAGGGCGTTCAGCCGAGGATCGACCACGTGGGTCAGGCCGAGCTTCACGACGTCGCAGCCTACGGCCGGGCCACGTCCGGTTCGCCGGCGACCAGTGCAGGCCGCGGCCTCGAGCGCAGTCGTGCCCGGCGTGCAGAGGGCGTGGTTCCGGCGGTTCGGGTCAGCGGTGACCTCCGCCGCACTGGCACAGTCGGCCACGTGGCCGACGACCTGCTCCGCAACCCCGCCAACTTCCTCGAGCTGATGCTGCTGCCGCACCTGCACGAGGGTCGCGCCGAGGTCGATGTCACGGAGACGGTCGACGGCACCTGGACCGTGCAGCTGAGCGTGGACCTGGACGCCGAGTACACCAGCGAGGCCGACGCCCGCGCGGTCGCGGACTACTACCAGGACAACCTCCGGGCCTACCTCGATCACCAGCGAACCGGTCGCCGATCCTGGCGCCGTCGCAGCGAGACGGGCCCCGGCCGGTCGTCGGCGCCGCAGACCGCTGGTGCCAGTCCCCGGGGCCTGGCGAACCCCGACGCCGCCGGCTCGCTCCAGGCCGTCGCCGACGAGCTGCCCGTCGTGGGCGGAAGGTTCGGGCGCAGGCTGCAGGACGTCGACGACAGCCTCACCGTGGTCGAGTCGCTCGCCGAGCACCTGCCCCTGCCCGTCACCGAGCAGGCTCGCCTGCTGGACCTGCGGGCCGGTCTGCGCCACCTGCACCGCTCGGCCGGCCTCGTCCTCCTCGTGGAGACCGTCGAGGACCCGGGTGACACGGCACTGGGCGCGGAGGTCCTGGCCACGGCCGACCACCTGCTGCGGGGAGCACGGCTGCTGCAGCGCGACGTGCAGACGGGGCTGCTCCAGGAGCTGAGCGTCCAGCGACGCTACGCCGAGGCCAAGCACCAGCCCTCGGAGCTCGAGCTGGACTGAATCACGCCACCGTGGACTGCTGGGCCACGTCGCCGCCGCGCAATCGCACGTCACGTCTCGCGCACGAAGATCGAGGAACCTCCCTCAGTCGGCGGACTCACGTGCGGGAGTTCTGTCCCGCGAGGCCTTGGGCCGGGCACAGTGGCCTGCGTGTCCCCGTCCCGCCGCCGCACCAACGAGCCCCGGTCCGGACGTACTCGCGGACGGCTGGTCTTCACCGCGGTCGTCCTGGCTGGCGCCCTCCTGGTCTTCGCGGTGCTCCAGGGGTTCGGCCGGCTGTTCGACTCGCAAGGACTGCTCGATGCCTCGGTGACGGCCGCCCTCATCGTCCTGATCGGTACGCCCCTGAACGTGTGGGTCGGAACCGCCGTCACGGGGCGGGTGCGTCGCCACCTCGCCGCCACCGATCGGATGGAGTGCAGCTTCCGCGTCGTGGAAGGGCACCAGGACGGGCTCACGGGGCGCTGGCGTCCCGGCATCGCGACCCTGTCACCAGGGAAGATCACCTTCGTCCGCATGATCGGCGGCCTCCGCTTCCTGAAGGGGCGGCCCACCACCTTCGCGGTGCAGACGTGCGCGTCCGACCCCCCGCGGAAGCTGCGCGGCGTCGAGGCTCTGCTGGTGAAGCCGGACGCGCAAGCAGTTCGCCTGACGACCACCACGGCGGTGCTGGAGTGCGCGATCACGCCGACCGAGCGGATCGGCTGGGCGCTGCAGCAACTCGAAGCAGCGCCCTCGACTGACGACTGATCCGGGTGTGGCCGGGGAGGTCTGACGCGGCGTCATCCGATCGCCTCGACCAGGAACTCAGCGGCCCTCATCCCCACCGATCGTCCGGACTGACGCAGGGCCCGGACCAGGCCGTGCGTCCCGGAGAAGTGCTCAGGACCAGTCCGCGCTCCGCAGCGAGCCCGCGAGCCGCGATGGCGACCACTCCGGCCGAGCGGTCACCTCCCGACCGCGTGGGGCCGACCCGTGGCGTCGCCGAGCCCGGCCGCCGGTGTGCACCGCCGTGAGAGATCTCGCCGCGACCCGTGCCGTCTCAGGCCGTGGCCACCTCGCGGAAGTGCTCGACGACCGGGAACGGGTCGTAGAAGTGGTGCAGCAGCCGTCGCCACTCCTGGTACTGCGCCGACCCGCGGAAACCCTCGGTGTGGTCCGCCAGGGTGTCCCACTGCACCAGCAGCAGGTAGGTGTCGGGTCGCTCCACGCAGCGGGACAGCGTCAGGTGCCGGAACCCGGGCATCGCGGAGATGATCGACCTCGCCTCGGCGAAGGCGGCCTCGAACGAGCCGGCCTCGCCGGGGCGGACGTCGAGCAGGGCGTGTTCCAGGACCACGGACCCATGCTCCCGGACGGACGGACGGACGGACGGACGGACGGACGGACGGACGGACGGACGGACAGGCGACGCCGGGCTGCGGTTCGCTGCCGCCAGGCGGGCGCTGCTGCGCCCCCGCACCGAAAGGGATCGCACGTCGATGGTTCTGCAGGGCAGACTCGACCCGTGATCGACGGCGATGCTCCCGACCACCCGGACACTCGCGAGGACCGGACGCGCCAGGCGTGGGAGGAGGCGTCCGGCAAGCACGTGCGCGAGTACGACGCCCTGCTCGCCGAGGCCCGCGGTGCGCGCCTGCTGCCCGTCGAGGAGGAGCTGCTCGGCCCGCTGCTGGCCCGTCGACCCGACGTGCTGCACCCGCAGAGCGGTCACGGCATCGACGACATCGCCCTCATCGCGGCCGGCGCCCGCTCCGTCGTCGGGCTGGACTACAGCGCGACCGCCGTCGGCGCCGCTCAGCAGCGCGCCGACGAGCTGGGCCGTCCGTGCCGGTACCTCCTGACCCAGGTCCCGCCCTTCCCGGTGGACACCGCCAGCGCCGACCTCGTCTACACCGGCAAGGGTGCGCTGATCTGGTTGCCGGACCTGGACACCTGGGCGGCGGAGGTGGTGCGCGTCCTGCGCCCCGGGGGTCACCTCTTCGTGCACGAGGCGCACCCCGCGGTGCCGTTGTGGTCGTGGGACGAGGACGAGGCCCGGATCCGCCCGGACCGCAGCTACTTCGCCCGCACCCACGTCAACGACACGTTCCCGGCCCTCGGGGCGGTCGAGCACCAGCACACGCTGGCCGAGATCGTCATGGCGGTCACGCGTGCGGGCCTGCAGCTGCTCGAGCTGCTCGAGCACCCCGAACCCTTCTGGCGACCCGTCGGGGCGCGGGCGCAGGCGTGGGAGGGCCGGCTGCCGAACAGCTTCACCCTGCTGGCATCCGTCGACGTGACTCGGCCTGGCGCCGGCCCGGTGTCCCCCGGGGCGAGGACGTCCGCGTGAGCAGCCGCCGTGCACCGCGCCGACCGGACGTCAGCACCGTCGAGCTCGTGGGGGGCGTCGAACCCCTCGAGCTCGGACTGCGCGACCACGACGAGCGGTGGGCGGAGGCTTTCCTGTTCCACCGCGGGAGGATCCAGGACGCCCTCGGCGCGGTCCGCGCCGACGTCGAGCACATCGGTTCCACGTCCGTTCCCGGACTCGCCGCGAAACCGATCGTCGACGTCGTCGTCACGGTGGACGACATCACCGCCGAGGAGGACTACCTCGACGCGCTCCTGGCCGCGGGGTACGAACTGCGGGTCCGCGAACCGGGGCACCGTCTCGTCCGCACACCGGCCCGCGACGTCCACGTCCACGTGTACGAGCGCGGCGCTCCCGCCGTCGAGGCGTACCTGCTCCTCCGCGACCACCTCCGCGCCGACGCCGACGACCGCGCGCTCTACGAGGACACCAAGCGCGCGCTGATGACGCAGCGGTGGGCGGACACGAACGCCTACGCCGACGCCAAGACGGACGTCATCCGGGCGATCACAGCGCGGGCGGCCGCGGCCCGCGGGGGGTGAGGTCACCCGTCCCACGAGAGGCCGGCGGCACGAGGCCCTCCCGAACTGGTGGCCGCCGTGGTGTCCTTCTCCTCGCTCCCCGTTCGTCCAGAGAGCGAGGACCGCGACGAGCGCGGTCCCCAGCCACCGCGAGGAGACGCACATGCCCACCTACGCAGCCATCCTGTACAGCCGCGACGCCGACTGGACCGCTCCCGAGGAGAGCTCGACCATGGCCGACTACGGCGCCTTCAGCGCCGTGGCCGGCCCCGCCGTGACGGGCGGCGCGGCGCTCTTCCCGACCTCGACCGCCACGACCGTGCGCGTGCAGGGCGGCAAGGGTGGCGACGTGCTGACCACGGACGGGCCGTACGCCGAGGCCAAGGAGGTGCTCTCCGGCTTCTTCCTGCTCGACGCGCCCGACCTGGACGCCGCGATCCGGCTCGCCGCGCAGATCCCGGCGGCGTGGGACGGCGGGGTCGAGCTCCGCCCGGTCATCCCGATGACCGGATGACCGACGCCGCCCAGCGGCTGGCCGACGTGGTGCGGGCCGAGGGGCGCCTGGTCCTGGCGACCCTCGCCCGCACCACGCGCAGCCTCAGCGTCGCCGAGGACGCGGTCGCGGACGCCGTCGAGACGGCCCTGCTCCGCTGGCCGCGGGACGGCGTCCCCGACCAGCCGCGCGCCTGGCTCACCACCGTGGCGCGCAACAAGGCCCTGGACGCCCTGCGGCGCGAGGCCGCCCGGACCGGGAAGGAGGCCGACGCCGTGCGGCTCGCCCAGCTCAGCGCACCCGACGAGCCGGAACCCTCCGCGGTGCGCGACGACCTGCTGCGCCTCCTCTTCACCTGCTGCCACCCCGCTCTCCGACTCGACGCCCAGGTGGCGCTGGCCCTGCGCACGCTGTGCGGGCTGACCACGGCCGACGTCGCCCGCCTGCTGCTGCTGCCGGAGGCGACCGTGGCCAAGCGGCTCACCCGCGCCAAGCAGAAGATCGCGGTCGCCGGCATCCCGTACCGGGTCCCCGACGCCGAGGAGCTGCCCGCGCGGCTGGACGCCGTCGCCACGGTGGTGCACCTGCTGTTCACGGCGGGGCACAGCGGCGGCACCACCGTCGTGCGCCCGCAGCTGTGCGACGAGGCGATCCGGCTGGGGCGCCTGCTGGTGGCCCTGCTGCCGGACGAGTCGTCGCTGCAGGGCCTGCTCGCGCTCATGCTCCTCACGGACGCCCGCCGCGCCACCCGCACCGACGAGGGCGGTCGCCTCCTCACGCTGGCCGAGCAGGACCGCACGTCCTGGGACGCCGACGCGATCGCCGAAGGCGCCGCCCTCGTCCAGGGGGCGTTGCGGCGCAGCCGGTTGGCGGCCGGACGCTTCGAGCTGCAGGCCGCGATCGCCGCCTGCCACGCCACCGCGACCAGCGTGCCGGGCACCGACTGGGCGGACGTCGTCGCGCTCTACGACGCCTTGCTCCGGGTGGAGGACACCCCGGTCCCGGTGGTGCGGCTGAACCGCGCGGTCGCGGTCGGCGAGCTCGCGGGGCCGGCCGCGGGTCTCACGGCTTTGGACGCGATCGCGGGCCTCGACCGCTGGCACCTGTGGCACGCGTGCCGGGCGGAACTGCTGCTGCGCACGGGACGGCAGGACCTGGCGGTCGCTGCGTGGGAACGGGCCCTGGACTGCGCGCCGTCCCCGCCCGAGGCGGAGTTCCTGCGACGCCGGCTGGCGGGCACCGGCGCGGCGACGCACGGGGACGAGCCGGCGGCGGTGGTCGATCACGGACCCCGGGGGTCGCAGGAGCAGGGGGCCTAGAACAGCCGTCCGCCCAGCTCCCGCAACGCGTCGAGGGAGCGCAGCGCCTCCGCCCGGGGATCGGTCCCGCGGCCGTGGGCCACGGCGACCGCGCCCTGCTGCAGGACGGCGGCGGCCACGGCCGCCACCGCGGCGGTGAGTTCCGCGCGGCGCGGCTCGGCGACGCCGAGGCTCGCGAGCTTGAGGTCGATCAGCTCGTGCACCTCCGCCTGCAGCGGCTGCATGCGCTGCGCCTGGCGTCTCATCAGGTCGGGTGAGGCGGCCAGGGCCCGCAGCTGGGCGGCGTGCGCCACGGGGTCCTCCAGCGCGTCCGGGACGTGGATGACCTGCACCAGCCCGGACAGCACGCCCGCGTCGGCGTCGGCCAGCCAGACCCGCGCGGCGCGCTCGTCGATGCGCGGCAGAGCCGTGCCGAGGACGGCGTCCTCCTTGGTCCGGAAGTGGTGGAAGAACGTCCGCTGGCTCACGCCGGCGGCGGCGCAGACCTGGTCCACGGTCACGGCGTCGAGGCCCTGCTCGTCGACCAGGACGACGGCGACGCGCTCGATGCGGGCCGCCGTCGCGCGGCCACGGGCGTTGCGGCGCTTGGGTTCCGGGGCGCGCGGGTCGGGCCTGTCCAGGGTCGTCATCTCCTGTGGTTCACCGGGCCGGCCCGTCGCGGTCCGCGGACGGCGGTCACTCGTAGCGCAGGGCGGTGATGGGGTCCTGCCGCGCCGCCCGCCTGGCGGGGAGCGTACCGGCGAGGAAGGCGATGACGACGATGAGCACCACGACGAGCACGACGGCCTGCGGGCGGAACAGCAGGAGAGTCAGCCCGGGGAGTCCCGACAACGGCCCCGCGACGAGCGCGGCGCTGATGACGGTGCCCGCCGCCGCCGCCAAGGCGACGCCGATCACGCTGCCCAGCAGGCCGATCAGGCCGGCCTCGAGGCTGAAGAGGGCGAAGATGCGCCGCGGCGCCATGCCCAGGGCCTTCATGAGCCCGATCTCGCGGGTGCGTTCCTGCACGCTCATCAGCAGCGTGTTGACGATGCCGAAGGCCGCGGCGACGAGGGAGACCACCGCGAAGGCGTTGAGGATCCCGGTGATCCCCGCGATGACGGTGGTGACCACGCCGAGCTGGTCCTCGATCGTCTGCGCCTGCAGCCCGAGGGCGCCGACCTCCTCCTTCAGGGCCGCGACGTCCGCGGTCGCGGGGTCGAAGCGGGCCGTCGCGGCCGGGTAGCGGCCGGGGGAGCCGACCCCGGCGTCCTGCTGCGACGCCAGGGAGTCGAGGAAGTCGGCGCCCACGGCGGCGCCGGAGCTGAGCAGCCCCGACCGCGAGACCCCCACGACGGTGGCCGGCACCTGCCGCTGGGTCCCGGTCAGGTCGGTGAACGCGAGGGTGACCTCGCTGCCGACGGCCTGGGCGTCACCCGCGAACCCCAGCGGTGCGACGTGGTCCTGCGGGAGGACGATGCCGTCGGCGACACCCGCCGCGTCGAGCTGCCGGCCGGCGGCGAGGTCGGCCTGGGCGACGGCCCCCGTGGGTGACAGGCTGAGCTCGAACCGCGGCGAACTCCCGGCCTGGACGTAGTCGAGGGCCACGCTGCGCACGGGCCGGACGTCGCGGAGACCGCTGAGGCGTTGCAGCGCAGCCACGCTCTCGTCGGTCAGCGACGCCGCCGCTCCCGCCCCCGGGAGCCCGGCCCCACCGCCGGCGGCCGTCGACCGCGTGGGGTTGTACGTGACCGGCCCGTCCCCGGTCTGCGCGGAACCCGCGGTGACGACCAGGACGTCGTCGGCGCCCAGGGCGTCGACCTGGCGGGTCACGTAGTCGCTGACGCCCGCGCCCAGCGCCGTGGTGAGGGAGAGGGTGGACGCGCCGACCACGAGGGCCAGCACGGTGAGGGTGGTGCGCAGTCGGCTGCGGCGGACGTTGCGCAGCGCGGAGCGCAGCAGGTCGGAGGTCCTCACGCGGCCGCACCCCCGCTCAGCCGGCCGTCCTGGACGGAGACGCGGCGGCCGCAGCGCGCGGCGAGCTCCTCGTCGTGGGTCACCACGACCAGCGTGATGCCCTCGGCGTTGAGGGCGAACAGTTCCTCCTCCACCTGGGCGCCGGTCGCGCTGTCCAGGTTCCCGGTCGGCTCGTCGGCGAAGACGACCGACGGGCGGCCGACGAGGGCGCGGCTGAGCGCGGCGCGCTGCTTCTGCCCACCGGACAGGTCGATCGCGCGGTTGCGCGCCTTGTCGGCCAGGCCGAACCGTTCGAGCACCGCCATCCCGCGTTCACGGCGCGCGGGGGCCGGGACGCCGGCGATCGTCAGGGGCAGGACCACGTTCTCCAGCACCGACTCGGCGGGGTTCAGGAAGAACTGCTGGAAGACGAACCCGAACCGCTCGTTGCGCAGCCGCTGGACCTGGCGCGCCGGGAGGTCGCCGGTCGCGACGCCGTCGACGAGCAGGTCGCCCTCGTCGGGGCTGTCGAGCAGTGCCAGCAGGTGCATGAGCGTGGACTTGCCCGACCCGCTCTTGCCGACCACCGCCAGCGACTCACCCGCGCGGACCTGCAGGGACACGTCGTCGAGCGCGTGGAAGCGGGCTGAGCCCGTCCCGTACCAGCGGTGCACGTGCCGGGCCTCGAGGACCGCGGTGGGTTCATCCATGGCAGTCAGCATGCACAATCATTGCAGCAACTGCAAGGAAAAGCTATGGTGACACCCTTCCGCGGATGTCACGATGCCGCGCATGACCACGCGCGGTGTCGTCCGGGACTGGCACGACGACGAGGGCTGGGGTGTCATCGACAGCCCGCAGACACCCGGTGGGTGCTGGGTCCACGTCAGTGCCGTCGCGGTGCTCGGCGAGCCCCGGCCGGGCCTCGAGGTCGCCTTCACCTGGGAGCGGGCGGAGCAGGACGGGCACCACTACCGCGCGCTCCGCGCCTGGCCGTGGGGTGGGGAACCCGCGCAACGCCCCGGGGTGTCGGTGTTCGACGACCGCAGCGGCGCGTACACCAGCAGCCTCACGCTCACCTACGACGACCCCGTGGCCGCGGCGGCCGCCGGCGCGCCACCCGCGGGCACGACGCACTGGCCCCCGCCGCCGACCGCCCTGCTGGGCACGGTGACCGTGGCGGTGTACGAGCTCGCCGCGGGGCGCAACGAGGTGCGCATCGAGAGCGCCGGAACCCTCGACGAGCAGCTGGTCGACCTGGCCGTCGCCGAGCTGCAGCGGGTGCGCCGCCAGCTGCCGGACTGAGCGGTGCCGAGGGCGGTTCTCCTGCGACCCCGACCGCCGCCGGCCGCTCTCAGGCCTGCTCGGCGCCGCACCACCAGGTCGTCCGCCCACCCACGGTGCCGCGCACCATCTCCGCCCCGCAGCGGGGGCAGTGGCCGCCGGCGTGGCGGTGCGGGACCACCTCACCGGTGTGGACGCCGCCGTGGCGGATCGCGTGGCGGATCGCGGCCCGCAGTTCCCGGCGCAGGTCGTCGAGCTGCTCGGTACCGAGTTCCCCGGCCGGGTGCCGGGGGCTCAGCCGGCTGCGCCACAGGACCTCGTCGGCCAGGAGGTTCCCGATGCCCGCGATCGCGGACTGGTCGAGCAGCCGGGCCTTCAGCGGGGCGGTGCCGCGCCCGATCCGCTCGCGGAACTCCTCGCGCCCGATCTCGCCGGCGTCCGGACCGAGGGCCTCGACGTCGGGGTCCAGGCGCACGCGCCCGAGCCGGCGCTTGTCGAACAACCGCAGCTGCCCGCCGTCGGCGAACGTCAGCGTAAAGCGGTACCACTCCTCCTTGACGGGGGAGCGGCTCACGACGCGCTCGTTCCACGGGGCCCACGACCCCGCTCCGTCGCCGCCGTAGTCGCCGCCGACGGCCACCTCGCCTCCGCCGGAGCCGTCGGTGGGCGGGGTGACGACGAGGCGACCGCTCATGCCGAGGTGGAGGCCGAGCGCGGGCCCCTCCCCGGACGTGTCGCACCACATCGTCTTTCCCCGCCGGTGCGCGGCCGTGAGCCGGCGCCCGACCAGTGCGCTCGCGAGGTCACCGGGGGCGTGCGGGCGGCACGCGTAGGTGTCGCGGTCGTCGACGTCGGCGATCGTCCGGTCCAGCGCGTGCCCCTCGACGACCAGGCGGGCGGACTCGACCTCGGGCAGCTCCGGCACGCCGAGAACGTAGCAACGCCGCGCGCGGCGGGCGTCCCGGTGCACAGTGACCCCGACCACCTTCGGACAGGAGCCCCGTGCGCCGCCCCACCCGGAACCACCCCCTGCGGACCGCCGGGACGCTGTCGCTCGTCCTGCTGGCCGGCGCGTGCTCCTCTCCGGAACCCGCAGCACCGCCCGGCGACATCACCGTCAACGTCGCCGGCGACGTGCACTTCGCGGGGACCAGCGCGGCCGCGCTGGAACCCGGTGGGCTGCAGGCCGTCGCGGGGGTCCTGGGCGACGCCGACGTGACCGTCGTGAACCTCGAGACGGCGATCACCACGCGCGGGACGCCCGCCGCCAAGCAGTACACGTTCCGCGCGCCCCCGAGCGGGCTGCGGGCGCTGAAGGCCGCGGGCGTCGACGTCGTGGGGCTGGCGAACAACCACGGCCTCGACCACGGCCGCACCGGACTGACCGACACGCTCGCCGCGGGGACGGCCGAGGGGCTCCCGGTCATCGGCATCGGCCAGGACGCCGCGGCCGCCTACCGGCCGTGGACGACGACCGTGCGGGGGCACCGGCTCGCGGTGTTCGACGCCACGCAGGTGCTGGACACCTCGCTGGCCCGCGCCTGGACGGCGACGGACGACCAGCCCGGGCTCGCGTCGGTGCAGGACGACGCCGGCCGCGCCCGGCTCGTGGCGGGCGTGCGGGCGGCCCGGGGCAGCGCCGACTCCGTGGTCGTGCTGCTGCACTGGGGCCGGGAGCTCGACGAGTGCCCGCTGCCCGCGCAGCAGGACCTCGCCGCCGACCTCGTCGCCGCGGGCGCCGACGCCGTCGTCGGCTCGCACGCCCACCGCCAGCTCGGCCAGGGCTGGCTGTCGGCGGGGGACCGGAGCGCGTTCGTCGACTACGGCCTCGGGAACTTCGTCTTCTACGCACGCGGTTCCGGCGTGACGACCCAGAGCGGCGTCCTGCGGCTGACCCTGCCGGGCACGGGCGGCGTGAGCGTGGCGCAGTGGCGGCCCGCGCAGATCCGCTCGGGCGTGCCGGTGCCCCTGGAGGGGGCCGCGGCCGACGCGGCGGTAGCCGCCAAGGCCGCGCTGCGGCCCTGCACGGACCTCGCGGCCACCCCCGCGGGCGCGCCGTAGAGTGGCGTCTCGTGTCCGGGACCCTCGTCGCCGTCGTGTGCGTCCTGGCGCTGGTGATGACCGTGTGGGCCGTGGCCACGGTGGCGCTGGACAAGCGGGTGCAGCTGCCCCACCTCGTCGGCCTCGCCGTCGTCGAGCTGGGCGTCCTGGCCCTCGTCGGCGCCGGCGTCGCGGCCCTCGTCTCGGGCACGCGCCCCGCCGAGCTGGCGACGGCCATCGCCTACCTCGTCGTCGCCCCGTTCCTGCTCCCCGCCGCGACGTTCTGGACGATCGCGGACCGGTCGCGGCCCAGCACGCTCGTGCTCGTCGTGGGCTGCTTCGCCGTCGTGGTCGTCCTGTACCGGGTGTACCTGCTGTTCCAGGTCACGGCGTGAGCGGGCCCGCGGGAGCGCCCCCGCGCACCATGGGACTGGGCCGCGCCCTCGTCGCGCTGTACGCCGTCTTCGCGGTGGCGGCCGTCTCGCGCGCGGGCGTCCAGATCGCCACCGACTTCGAGGCCGCCCCGCTGGCCTACCTGCTGTCGGCGTTCTCGGGCGTCGTCTACGTGCTCGCCACGCTCGGTCTCGCCCGGACGGGGGCCCGCTGGCGCCGCGTCGCCTGGGCGGCCTGCTCGGTCGAGCTCGTCGGCGTCATCACCGTCGGGTTCCTCAGCCTGGCCGACCCGCAGGCGTTCCCGGACTCCACGGTGTGGTCCGGGTTCGGCAGCGGCTACGTCTACGTGCCGCTCGTGCTGCCCGTGCTCGGCCTGGTCTACCTGCGCCGCGAGTCCCGGCGCCGCTGAGCCCCGTGGAACGTCGCCGCACCACCGCCCTGCTGCTCGCGGGGATCGTCCTCGTGGCCTGCGTCATGCGCGCGCCCATCACCGGCGTCGGGTCGGTCCTGCCCGCCATCTCCGCCGACGAGCGGCTCACCAGCACGACCGCGGGGCTGCTGACCGCCCTGCCGCTGCTGGCGTTCGCCGCGGCCTCGGGCGTCGTGCCCCGCCTGGCGGGGCGGCTCGGGCTGCGCCGCACGCTGTTCGTCGCGCTGCTCCTGCTGCTGGCGGGCAGCGTCCTGCGCTCGGTCCCGGGCGTGGTCGCGCTCTTCGCGGGCACTGCCCTGCTGGGCGTGGCCATCGCGGTGGTCAACGTCCTGCTGCCGGCCCTGCTGCGCCGGGAGTTCCCCTCCCGGGTCGCGCTGATGACCAGCGGCTACGTCGTCGTCATGGGTCTCGCCGGCAGCATCGCCGCCGGCGCCGTCGTCCCGCTGTCCGGGGCGCTGCCCGGCGGCTGGCGCACGGCGCTCGCGGTCTGGGGCGCGCCGGCCCTGCTGGCCGCCGTCGTCTGGACGGCCCAGCTGCGTCGGGCCGAGCCCGTCGTGGCGGGCGGGGAGCACGCGCGGGCCCCGTGGCGCTCGCCGCTGGCCTGGTCGGTGACGGCGTTCATGGGCTGCCAGTCGGTGACGTTCTACGTCCTCGTCGCCTGGCTGCCGACCGTCCTGCGCGACCGGGCCGGGCTCGGTCCCGAGGCCGCGGGCTGGCACCTGTCGCTCGTCCAGGGGGCGGGCGTGGTCGCGAGCCTCGCCGTCCCCCTGGTCGCCCGGTCCGTGACCGGCAGCCGCCGCGCGTCCGTCGTGACGTCCCTCGTCACGGCGGCCGGGTTCCTCGTGCTGCTCGTGGCGCCGCACCAGGCGGGCCTCGCGAGCGTCGTCCTGGGCCTCGGGGGAGGAGCGACGGTCGTGCTCGCGCTGTCGACCTTCTCGGCGCGCGCCGCCGACGCGGCCGGGGCCGCCGCGCTGTCCGGCATGGCGCAGTCGGTGGGCTACCTGGTGGCGGCCGCGGGTCCCGTCACCATCGGCGCGATCCACGCGGCGACGGGCTCCTGGACGGTCCCGCTCGTGCTCCTGGCCGTCGTCGCCGGCGGGCAAGCCGTCGTCGCGCGGGCCGCGGGCCGCGACGCCGTGGTGGCCTGAGCGGCACTCCGCCGGCCGGCGGACGTCAGACGATCGCGACCTCGAACCAGACCATCTTGCCCAGCGGGCCCACCGCGAGGTCGGTGCCCCAGCGGCTGGACAGCAGCTCCACCATCGCCATCCCGCGGCCGCTCTCGGCGTCCTCGCGCTGGGCCCCGATGAGGGGCATCCCGCCGCCGTCGTCGGCGACCTCGATGCGCAGCGTCGTGCTCCCGAGCCGCTCCAGGCTGACGTGGACCATCCCGTCGCCGTGGACGACGGCGTTCGTGACCACCTCGCTCGCGAGCAGCAGCACGGACTCCACGGTGTCCTCCTGCAGCTCCTTGGCCCGCACCCAGGGCGTGCACCACTCGCCGATGAGCCAGCGGGCGACGCCGACCGACTTCGGGGTGGGAGGGAGGACCACGCGGAACAAAGGGCCCTCGACCTCCAGGTGCGTCGGGCGCGAGGAGCTGGCCGCGCGCCTGGTCTGCGGTGTCCATGTGAGCCGAGTCATCATGGTGTGACTCACAGTCAATCACCCGGGGGCGTCCTTGTCCCTGCACTCAGCACTCTGACGACTCCCGTCGGGCGGTGTGGACGTGCGCGCGGGCGGACCGGCTGCTCGGATGCACGCATGGGCGGAGCAGGCAGCACCCGGAGCAAGGACCTCGGAGCGGTGCACCCGTGGGCGGTGGTCGAGGACGGGCTGGACACCTCAGCCCTCGAGCGGACCGAGTCGCTGTTCTCGCTGTCCAACGGCCGGACGGGGGTGCGCGGCTCCCTCGACGAGGGCTCACCGCACGGCTCGCCCGGCTGCTACCTCAGCGGGGCCTACGAGCTCTGGCCCGTCTCCTACCCCGAGTACAGCTACGGCTACCCGAAGGTGCAGGAGCGCATCGTCGGCGTCCCCGCCCCGACGCTCGTCGAGCTGTTCCTGGGCGGTGAGCGCTTCGACGTGCGCACGGGCGAGCTGGCCGAGCACCGGCGGACGCTGGACCTGCGGGCCGGGACCCTGCAGCGCGTGGCCCGGTGGACCTCCCCCGGCGGCGCGGCGGTCGAGGTCCGCTCGGAGCGCCTCGTGCCGCTGGAGCGGCCCGGGCTGTTCGCCGTGGACTACCGCGTCCGGCCCCTCGACGCCCCGCTCGACGTCGAGGTGCGTTCCGCGCTGGTAGCCGGCGAGGACCTGCACGAGACGATCACCGAGGCCGGTGCGCGCGGCGGCAGCCTGCGCCAGCGCACCGACGGCAGCGGGCTCGCCGTGGCCGTCCACGTCGACCACGACGTCACCGGCCCCGCGGCCACCGAGGTGCGCACCCACGCCGCCCCGGACCGCGTCGTGACGAGCGTGTGCGCGCGGCTCGCGCCCGGCCAGGAGCTGCGGGTCGTGAAGGTCGTGGCGCTCGGCAGCGCCCCGCACATCGCCCGGGAGGCGCTCGCCGAGGACCTGCGGACCGCGCTCAGCGAGGGCCTGCGCAGCGGGTGGGAGCACCTCGCGGCGCAGCAGCGGGCCGTGCTCGACGACTTCTGGGAGCACGCCGACGTGCGGGTCGACGGCGACGACGCCCTGCAGCAGGCCGTGCGCTTCGCGCTGTTCCACGTCCTGCAGGCCGCGGCCCAGGGGACCGACCGGGGGATCCCGGCCAAGGGCCTCACGGGCGTCGGCTACGACGGGCACACGTTCTGGGACACCGAGGTGTTCGTCATGCCGGTGCTCAACCACGTGTGGCCCGAGGCGGCGCGGGACGCGCTGCGCTGGCGGCACGCCATGCTGCCGGCCGCGCGGGAGCGGGCGCAGGAGCTCGGGCTGGCCGGCGCGACCTTCCCGTGGCGGACCATCACGGGCCGGGAGAGCTCGGGCTACTGGCCCGCGGGCACCGCCGCGGTGCACCTGAACGCCGACATCGCCGACGCCGCCGTCCGGCACCTCGACGCGACGGGCGACGAGGAGATCGCCGAGGCCGTCGTCGACATCGTCGTGGAGACCGCCCGGTCCTGGGTCGTGCTGGGCCGCGAGGACGACGAGGGTCGCTTCCACGTCGACGGGGTCACGGGCCCCGACGAGTACAGCGCGCTGGTCGACGACAACACCTACACGAACCTCATGGCGCAGGCGAACCTGCGCGCGGCCGTCGACCTGCTCGAGCGCCACCCCGGCCGCCGCGAGGTCCTCGGCGTCGAGCAGGCCGAGGTCGACGACTGGGTGCGGCTGGCCGACGCCGTCCACCTGCCGCGCGACCGGCGGACCGGCATGCCCACGCAGGACGCCGGGTGCACCGACCGCAAGCAGTGGGACTTCGACGCGACCACGCCCGAGCAGTACCCGCTCGCCGACCACTTCCCGTACTTCAGCCTCTACCGCCGCCAGGTCGCCAAGCAGGCCGACCTCGTCCTCGCCATGCACCTGCGCCCCGACGCGTTCACGCTGGAGGACAAGCGCGCGTCCTTCGAGTACTACGAGGGCCTCACGGTCCGCGACTCCTCCCTCTCGGCGTCGGTGCAGGCGGTCCTCGCCGCCGAGGTGGGCCACCTGGAGCTCGCCGCGGACTACGTCCACGAGGCCGCGTTCGTCGACCTGCACGACCTGCGGGAGTCGACCAGCGACGGCCTGCACGTCGCGTCGCTCGCGGGGGCCTGGACCGCGCTCGTCGCGGGCTACGGCGGGATGCGCGACGCGGGGGGCCGGCTGCGGTTCGCCCCCCGGCTCCCGCCCGGGCTGCAAGGGCTGACGTTCCGCACCCGGCACCGCGGTTCCTGCCTCGAGGTCGCCGTCACGCCCGAGGAGGCGACCTACACGCTGGTCGGGGGCGACCCCGTCCCGACGGCGCACCACGGCGAGGAGTTCACGGTGGGTCCCGGCGAGGGCCGCACCCTGCCGATCAGCCCCGTGGAGGAGCGGCCACGTCCCCGGCAGCCCCCGAGCCGCGACCCGCGGGAGGTGTGCCGCCGCTGAGCGCGCGGCGGCGGCCCAGCAGGTGGTCGAGGCCGGCGAAGCCCAGCGCCAGCACGGCGAAGGAGGGGGCCAGCACCGCGAACGACAGCGCGACGCCGCCGTACCCGAGCTCGTCGACGTCGACGAACGGGTAGGGGTAGTGCGGCGGCCCGGTCGTCAGCGCGCCGCGCACCAGGACGAACACGAAGTACAGGACCGGGTAGACCAGCCAGAGCAGGCTGCGGCGCGCGCCCGCACCCGGGTGCGGGCGCAGCAGCACCCAGTCGAGCAGCGCCAGCAGCGGCGCCACGACGTGGAGCAGGTCGGAGCTCGGCCGGCCCGAGAGCAGCAGCACCGCCCCGTCCCCACCCCCCGGGACGAGCACGGTGTTGTACACGGCGAAGGTGATGGTGACGAAGAACGCCGCCCCCCCGACGAACCACGCGGAGGGCCCGGGGCGGTGCCGGACCTCCGCGACCACCGACCAGGCCGCGACCGCCGCCAGCAGCAGGTTGCTCTGGATCGTGAAGTACACGAGCTTCCCGCCGAGGCCCGCGAGGGTGAACCGCGGGTCGGCGAAGGTGGCCGCGGGGTCGCTCAGCACGCCGGCGAGGACGACGACGACGACGAGGGACCGCACCGCGGTGGGGAGGACGCGCACCACGCGACTCTGCCCCACACTGGTCGGATGCCGGAACTCCCCGAGGTCGAGGCGCTCGCCGCGTTCCTGCGCGAGCGGCTCGTGGACCGCGTGGTCTCGCGCGTCGAGGTCGCCGCCATCAACGTCCTGAAGACCTTCGACCCGCCGCCCACCTCGCTCGCGGGGCTCATGGTCGCCGGCGTGACCCGGCACGGGAAGTGGATCGACATCGACGTCGACGGCCTGCACCTCGTGGTGCACCTCTCCCGCGCGGGCTGGTTGCGGTACTCCGACGCGCTGCCCGCGGCGCCGCTGCGGCCCGGCGGCAAGAACCCGGTCGCGCTGCGCGTGCGGCTCGCCCCGCAGGACGACGAGGCCGAGGACCGGCCGCCCGGTTTCGACCTGACCGAGGCGGGGACCCAGAAGCGGCTCGCGGTGCACGTCGTGCGGGACCCGCTGCAGGTGCCCGGCATCGCGTCCCTCGGCCCGGACCCGCTGGCCCCCGGGTTCGACCTGCCGGCGTTCGCGAAGCTCCTGGCCGGGTCGCGCCAGCAGGTCAAGGGGCTGCTGCGCGAGCAGTCCGTCCTGGCGGGCGTCGGCAACGCCTACTCCGACGAGGTGCTGCACGCCGCACGGCTGTCGCCCTACGCGGCGGCCGGGAAGCTCTCGGACACCGAGGTCGAGACGCTGTACACGGCCCTGCAGACGACGCTGCACGAGGCCATCGCCGCGGCGGGCGGGAAGGCCGCGAGCCAGCTCAAGGACGCCAAGCGCGCCGGCATGCGCGTGCACGGGCGGACGGGACTGCCGTGCCCGGTCTGCGGTGACACCGTGCGCGAGGTGTCCTTCGCCGACCGCTCGATGCAGTACTGCGCGACGTGCCAGACCGGCGGCAAGGTCCTCGCCGACCGGAGGATGTCCCGCCTGCTGAAGTGAACCGTCACGCGACGGACACCCGGAGTTCGCCGTCCTCAGGTCGCGCACAGGCGGCGCAGCGAGTTCACTGCGGCCCGTGACCCTCCCCCAGAGCCCCCGCCGGCACCGCCGCCGGCTCCGTGCCGCCCTCGCCGCCGGCGTCACCGCCGCCGTCCTCCTCCCCGTCGGGCCCGCGACCGCGAGCGGGTCGGACGAGCCGTCCGTCGTCGGCCACCGCGGCGCCTCGGCCTACCGCCCCGAGCACACCCTGCCCGCCTACGACCTCGCCGCCCGGATGGGCGCCGACGTCATCGAACCCGACCTCGTCTCCACCTCCGACGGCGTGCTCGTCGTCCGCCACGAGAACGAGATCTCCGGCACCACCGACGTGGCGACCCACCCCGAGTTCGCCGACCGGAAGACGACCAAGACGGTCGACGGCGTCGAGCTCACCGGGTGGTTCACGGAGGACTTCACCCTCGCCGAGCTGAAGACCCTGCGCGCCGTCGAACGCCTGCCCGAGCTGCGCCAGGAGAACACCATCTTCAACGGCCGCGACGAGATCCCCACGTTCGAGGAGGTCCTCGACGAGCGCGAGCACCTCTCCGACGAGCTCGACCGCGAGATCGGGGTCATCCCCGAGATCAAGCACTCGACGTACTTCCAGGGCATCGGGCTGCCCATGGAGGAGAAGGTCGTCGAGGCGCTCGAGGAGGCCGGCCTGAACCACCGCGGCTCCGTCGCCACGGTCCAGTCGTTCGAGCTCACGAACCTGCGGGAGCTGCGCACCCGCTACGGCCTGCGCGCCGACACGGTGTTCCTCACCTCCGCCACCGGGGCGCCCGCCGACCTCGTGGCGGCCGGGGACCCGCGGCAGTACGCCGACCTCCTGACCCCCGCGTCGCTGAAGCGGATCTCCCGCTACGTCGACGTCCTCGGACCGTCGCTGGACCAGGTCGTCCCGCGCAACACCGACGGCACCCTGGGCACCCCGAGCCGCCTCGTCGCGGACGCGCACCGCGCGGGCCTCGAGGTCGTCCCGTACACGCTGCGCCCGGAGAACTCGTTCCTGCCGGTGGACTACCGCACCGGCACCGACCCCGCCGCCTACGGGCGGGTGCTGGACCTCGCGGTCGTCTACTACGCGACCGGCATCGACGGCATCTTCACCGACTCGCCGGACATCGGCGTCGCGGCCCGCGACGAGTTCCTCGCCTCCGAGGAGGAGGCCGCGGCCTGACGGCTGCCCCCCGCTCTCGTCCCACCCGGCGCGGTGTCCTCCCTGGGGAGGACACCGCGCTTCCGTCTGCGCTCCGATGCCGGCGCACGCGTTCCGGCGCACGATGGAGGGGTCGGCCGGGGTGGCCGGCGGGGTGGCGGAAGAGGTGGTCCGGATGGGCGCGGTGTTGACGGTCCTGGCGGGCGCCGGCCTGGTGGCCGGGGTGCTCGTGGTGGTCGGGCTGGCGCTGGGGGGCCGGGCGGCCCGGGCGGGGCGCGAGTCCGGGCAGCTCCTGGTGGCGCCCCGCGGCGCGCGGTTCGGTGACGCGTCGCGCCTCGTGGTCGTGACGGCGCGTCCCGCACCGGTGCAGCAGGTCCAGCCCGCGCGGGTGACGGTGCACGTGCACCGCGCGGACCCGCGGACGTGGTTCCACCGCGCGGCCTGACGAAGCGTCAGGCGCGGCTCAGTAGGGCGGTGGGTCGGTGCTGGTGTCGTGGGTGTGGCCGGTGGGGGAGGTCCACCGCCAGCCGCGGGTGGGCAGGGGTCTCACCTGCCAGCGGGTGTGGGTCTTCAGGCGGTGGTGGAGGCGGCACTGGGGGGCGAGGTTGTCGACGCTCGTCTCACCACCCTGGGCGTAGGGGATCACGTGGTCGAGGTCGCAGTTCTCGGCCGGGGTTGGTGCAGCCCGGGAAGACGCAGGTGGTGTCCCTGGCCCTGACCCGGCGGGTCATCGCGGCGGAGGGTCGGTAGGTGCGGGTCCCGACGTCGAGGACGCCTCCGGTGGGGTCGGTGAGGAGGCGCCGCCAGGTGCCGCAGGCGGCGAGGTCGCGGGCGACGTCGGCGGGGACGGTCAGGGCGAGGGTCGGGGTGACGACCTCGGCGGGTTCCTCGTCGAGACCGAGCAGGGTGGTCGCGGCGACGGTGACGCTGACCCGGACCGACGGCGAGGTTCCGGCTCCGGTGTGCAGGTCGAGGAGCGCGTCGGCGCGCCGGGCGGCGTGGCTGCGTCCCCGCTCGTCCACCCCGCGGGGGTCCTCGGGGTGGGTGGCGTCGGCGCACCCGGTGAGGACCGCGTCCAGGCGCAGGGCTTCGGCGAGGGGGAGCAGACCGGTGAGGTGGGCGGTGAGGCCGTCGTCGCAGGCTTCGATGCGCACGAACCGGGCGGTCTCGCGCTGGACCTTCGTCCGCAGGGTGTGCCCGGACGACAAGCGGGTCAGCGTCCGCTGCAGGCGCCGGCGGAGCTGCTTGACGGACAGGTGGTCGGCGCCGGAGAGGCAGGTCTTCTCCAGGTCCGCGCGCGCCCGGCGCAACGCGTCGTCGGTGTGGAGCGGGTCGCCGTCGCCACCGTCGGGGTCCAGGACCCGCTCGGCGAGCAGGTCGCTGGTGGCCCGGACGGCCTTGACGTGGCCGTGGTGGAGGTCGCCGGCGGCGTAGGCGTCCAGGGTCGCGGGTAGGTCCTCGGTCAACGTCCGGGCGGTGGTGATGCGCTGGTGCGCGGTGGCGTCGGCGATCCGCAGGGCCGCGCACAGCTCGGAGGCGAGGACCTGCTCCCCGGTGAGCTGCACCGGGTCGGTGTCGTCGGCGGC
>NZ_JAAALN010000149.1 GCF_009906795.1 Kineococcus siccus | reverse complement strand
ACGGACGGACGCGCGTGAGCCCGACACCCCTCCCCCACCGCCGCGCCCCGCAGGGCCTGGGCGGCAACCGGCTGCGCGGCGAGGACCTCACGCTGGCCTACGACGACCGGACCATCGCCGAGGGCCTCGGGATCGAGGTCCCCGACGGGTCGTTCACGGTGATCGTCGGGCCCAACGCGTGCGGGAAGTCGACGCTGCTGCGGGCGCTGGCGCGGATGCTCAAGCCGCGGCACGGCCGCGTGCTCCTCGACGGCCAGCTCGTGCAGTCGCTGCCGTCGAAGGAGGTCGCGCGCCGCCTCGGCCTGCTGCCGCAGTCGGCGACGGCCCCGGACGGCATCACGGTGGCCGACCTCGTCGCGCGCGGCCGCTTCCCGCACCAGAAGCTGCTGCGGCAGTGGACGGGTGAGGACGAGCGCGCGGTCGACGCGGCCATGGCCAGCACGCGCGTCGAGGACCTCGCCGAGCGGGCCGTCGACGAGCTGTCGGGCGGGCAGCGCCAGCGCGTCTGGATCGCCATGGCCCTCGCGCAGGAGACGCCGATCCTGCTGCTCGACGAGCCCACGACCTTCCTCGACATCGCCCACCAGATCGAGGTCCTCGACCTGTGCGCGCAGCTGCACGAGGAGCAGGGCCGGACGCTGGTGGCGGTGCTGCACGACCTCAACCACGCCTGCCGCTACGCCACGAACCTCGTGGCCCTGAAGGACGGCGCGATCGCCGCGCAGGGCGTGCCGGCGGAGGTGGTCACGGCCGACCTCGTGGAGCACGTCTTCGGCCTGCCCTGCGTCGTGATCCCCGACCCCGAGACGGGCACCCCGCTCGTCGTGCCCCGGGCCCGCCGCGGCGGGCCGGTCGCCGTCGCGGCCCCCCCGGTGGACGAGCTGCGGTGACGCACCGACGCCGTCGCGACGACGGCGGGTAGCGTGCAGAGGTGCGAGGACACCGGATCGGCCTGGTCGTGCACCCGGTGCGGGACGTGGGCGAGCAGGTCCGGCTGATCAGCGACTGGGCGGCCGGGCACGACACCGACGTCGTGGGGCTCGTCGCCGACGCGGCCCGCCTGCCGCGGGGGTTCCCCGTCGTGACCGAGGCCGAGTTCCTCGACACCGTGGGCGCCGTGGTCAGCCTCGGCGGCGACGGCACGATGCTGGGCGCGCTGCGCCTGGTCGTGGACCGCCGCACCCCCGTCCTCGGCGTGAACCTGGGCCACCTCGGGTTCCTCGTCGAGCTGGAACCGCGGGAACTGCCCGCGGCCCTGGAACGGCTGGCGGAGAAGGACTTCACGGTCGAGCCGCACCTGTGCCTGCGCGCGCGGCTGCCGGGCCGCACGGCGGTGGCGTTCAACGACCTCGCCCTCGCCCGCACGCCGGGCCGGGGGGCGGTCCTCGCCGCGCTGACCGTCGACGGCCGGCGCACCGGGTACTTCCGCTGCGACGGGATCGTCATCGCCACGCCGTCGGGCTCCACGGCCTACAGCTACGCGGCCGGCGGCCCCGTGGTCTCCCCGGGCTCCGACGCCGTCGTCGTCACGCCGGTCGCCCCCATGTCGGGCATCGGCCGCAGCATCGTCCTGGGGGCCGACGAGCCCGTGCGGCTGGAGCTGCTGGACTCCTCGGGCCCACCCGTCGTCGAGGTCGACGGCGTCGCCTCGGGCGAGCTGCCGCCCGGGACGGTCATCGACGTCCTCGCCGAGCGCGACGCCGGGCAGGTCATCCGCTTCGACGGCGGGGCGCACAGCACGCGCTCCCGCGTGAAGCTCAGCCTGCTCGACCTGCCGCTGCTGCCCGAGGAGCTGCTCGAGCTCGTGCCCGCCGAGCAGCGCCCGCGGGAGGCGCCCCGCAAGCGCTGAGCTCAGCCCGCGGCGCGGGTCGGCCCGACACCGGTCGGCAGGGCGGCGGCCGCGTCCGTGGGCGGCGCCGCCGCGTCCGCGTCCGGCGCCGGGGTCCCCGTGGGGTCGGCCGGGGTGCCGGTCTCGTCGGGCGAGGCGGTGCCCGAGGACCCCGACGAGGTGGGCGAGGACGTGGACTCCGCGGTCGGCGACTCCGTCGGGGAGCCCGTCGGCGAGCCGGACGTCGTGGCGGTGCCGGACGGGGGGTCCGTCGGGGAGTCCGCCGGCGCCGGGGTCGTCGGGACCGGGTCGGGCGTGACCGTCGTGCCGAGGATCGTCGTCGCGGTCGAACCCTCGCTCACGGTGCCCTGCCGCTCGGCCGCGACGCTGCTGCCCGTCGTCACCTCGTAGACGCCGATGCCGCCCACGGCGAGGACGAAGGCCGCGACGCCCAGCAGGACGACGTGCGTGCGGCGCCGGCCCGTGCGGGCGACCTCGCGCTCCGCCCGCTCCTGCTCCGCGCGCTCCTCCTCGTCCCGCCGGCGCTCCGCCCGCTCGTCCGCTTCCCGCCGCTCGTCGTCGCCCGGGGACCCGGGCGGCGGGGTCGCCTCGGGGCCACCGGGGTGGTTGGGCCCCCGGCGCTCGCGCGCCCGGCGCGCCGCCTCGGCGAGCCGCTCGCGGCTGCGCGTCAGGTAGTGGTTGTAGATCGCCGCCGCCGTCGAGGCCGCACGCTGCCGACCGCCGCCCCCACGAGGGGGCCGTAGGTGCCGAGGCTGCGCAGTCCGGCGAGGGCGACGGCCGAGGTGACCGCCGCGAGGGCGCCGCCGGCGATGCCGATCCAGTTGATGGTCAGGGTGGTCCGCTGGGGTGTCTGCTCGCTCATGCCGCCACCCATCGTCCCACCCGCGCACGGGCTCGCCGCGCGTCGCGGGCGCTCGGGTGTGAAGCCCTCGTGCAGGTGCCGGTGGGGCGCGGTGGCCCCCGCCGCGCGCGTCCGACACAGTGATCCCATGACCATCCTGGTGCAGGACCTCAACCAGTGGAAGGGCGCTCCCGTGCTGGACGTCACCGACACGAAGATCGGGACGCTCTCGTCCGTGTACGTCGACGCGGCCACGGACGAGTGGCTGTTCGCCTCTGTCGAGACCGGCGTGATCGGGTTCAAGAAGGTGGTGTTCGTGCCGCTGGACCAGGCCGCGGTGGGCCGCCACGACCTGCGCGTCGCCTTCCCGAAGGAGACGGTCAAGGCCGCCCCGGCGTTCGCCGTCGACGAGGAGCTCGGCCCGGAGGACGAGCCGCGGATCTACGCGCACTACGCGCTGCCCTACGACCCGGCGGCCACGCCGTCCGGGCGCCGCCTCGCCCGCCGCTGATCCGACCGCGCCGCAGGGTCAGCGCCGCGACGACCGCTGCGTCGCGTCGCTGACCTCGCCCACCAGCTCCTCGATGACGTCCTCGAGGAACACCACGCCCGTGACCCGGCCCGTGCCGTCGACGACCCGCGCCAGGTGCGCGCCGGAGCGGCGCATCGCGGCCAGCGCGTCCTCGACCTCCTCGGCGTCGCCCAGGGTGCCGAGCTGGCGGATCCGCTTCTCGGGCACCGGTTCGGCGTAGCGCTCGTCGTCGGCGTACAGCACGTCCTTCAGGTGCAGGTAGCCGTGCAGGTCGCCCGCGGCGTCCAGCACGGGGAACCGGCTGAACCCCGTGCGGGCCACGAGCGCCTCGACGTCCGCGGGGCTCGCCCCCGCCGTGATCGTGCGCAGGTCCCCGAGCGGCACCGCGATATCGCCGACCGTGCGGTCGGAGAACTCCAGCGCCCCGGTGACGAGGCCGTGGGCGTCGTCGAGGGTGCCCTCGCGGCGGCTCTCGGCGACGATCGACTGCACCTCCTCCACCGTGAACGCGGACGACACCTCGTCCTTGGGCTCGACGCCCAGGGCCCGCAGGGCCGCGTTGGTCAGCGCGTTGAGCGCGCGGATGACCGGGCCGATGAGGCGGCCGATCGCGACGAGCGGCGGCGCCAGCAGCAGCACCGCGCGGTCGGGGCCGGCGATCGACAGGTTCTTCGGGACCATCTCGCCGACGACGACGTGCAGGTAGACGACGACGGCGAGCGCGATGACGAGGGCGACCGGGTGCACGAAGGCCTCGGGCACGCCGATCCCCGCGAACAGCGGTTCCAGCAGGTGCGCGAGCGCGGGCTCGGCGACGGCCCCCAGGCCGAGCGAGCACAGGGTGACCCCGAGCTGGCAGGCCGCGAGCATCGTCGAGACGTTCTCCATGGCGATCAGCGCCTTGCGCGCCGCGGCGCTCGTCGCGGCGAGCGGCTCGACCTGGCTGCGCCGGGCCGACAGGACGGCGAACTCGGCCCCGACGAAGAAGGCGTTGGCCAGCAGCAGGACGACGGCCAGCAGGAGGGAGGAGGTGCTGCTCACGACGGCCCTCCCGCGCTCGACGCGGCGGGGGCCCCGGTGAGCTGCGCGGCGTCCCCGCCCCGGCCGGTGCCGGGCGCGGGCCGCAGGCGCAGCCGCTCGACCCGGCGGCCCTCCATGCGGGCCACGCGCAGCACGGACCCACCGAGGTGGACCTCGTCGCCGACGACGGGGATGCGGGCCAGGCGGGACATGACGAAGCCTCCGACGGTCTCGTAGGCGGGGTCGTCGGGGACCTCGACGCCGGTGCCGTCGCGGACCTCGTCCGGGCGCGCGAGCCCCGGCACGGTCCAGGAGCCGTCGCGGTGCTGGCGCAGGCCGCCGCGGTCGCGGTCGTGCTCGTCGGAGACGTCGCCGACGATCTCCTCGACGAGGTCCTCCAGGGTCACGACACCGGCCGTGCCGCCGTACTCGTCGACGACGACCGCGAGCTGCAACCCGTTCTGCCGCAGCTGCAGCAGGAGCGGCTCCAGGCGCAGCGTGTCGGGCACGCGGCGCACCTCGGCCATCAGCGCGGCCGCGGGCACCTCGCCCCGGCGCTCCGGCGGGACCGCGACGGCCGCCTTGACGTGCACGGCCCCGATGACGTCGTCGAGGTCGTCGCCCGTGACGGGGAAGCGGGAGTGCCCCGTGGTCCGGGCGCGCGCGACGACGTCCGCGGCCGTCTCGTCGTGGCGCAGCGACTGCATCCGCACGCGGGGCGTCATGACGTCCGCGGCGGTCTGGTCGCCGAACACCAGCGTGCGGCTCAGGAGGTTGGCGGTGCCCTCGTCGAGCGTGCCGAGGTCGGCGGAGCGGCGCACGAGGGACGCGAGCTCCGCGGCCGAGCGGGCGCCCGAGAGCTCCTCCTGGGGCTCGACGCCGACGGCGCGCAGGATCCGGTTGGCGCTGCCGTTGAGCACCCGGATGAGGGGGCCCGTGAACCACGTGAAGCCGCGCTGCAGGGGGGCCACGACGCCCGCGGTGCGCAGCGGGACCGACAGGGCGAGGTTCTTCGGGACCAGCTCGCCGACGACCATCGAGAAGAACGTCGCCGCGACGACGGCGACGACCGTGGCCACCGTGGCCGCCGCACCCGGCGGCAGGCCCGCGGCCCCCAGGGGCCCGCGCAGCAGGCTCGCCAGCGACGGCTGGGTCAGGTAGCCCAGCAGCAGGGTCGTCAGCGTGATGCCGACCTGCGCCCCGGAGAGCTGGGTGGACAGGGTCCGCAGCGCGGGCAGGACGCCGGCCGCGCGGCGGTCACCGGCCTCGGCGGCCTTCTCGACGGAGAACCGGTCGAGCGTGACCAGCGCGAACTCGGCGGCCACGAACACGGCCGTGCCGAGCGTCAGGAGCACCCCGACGAGCAGGAGGAGCCACTCCACGATCACGTGGGCTCCCCGGGCGACGTCGGGAGGCGATGGTGAGGGGGGCCGCTGCGCGGCCCGGGAGATGAGCTCATGGCAGGCGCGAGTCTACGGGCGCCCACGCCTGCCGCACCCTCCCGGAACGGCCCGTCGGCGTCAGAACAGCGTGTCCCCCGCCAGGAACGCGGTGACGGGCTGGACGCAGCGCCGCGCCGCGCGCAGCAGCGAGTCGTGGCCGCAGCCGCCCGCGACGAGCGCGGTGGCCGAGGGCACCGCGGCCGCCATCTCCCGCGCCGCGGTGCCGAAGTGCTCGGGGCTGCGCTCGCCGGTGAGCAGCAGGGCCCGCGCGGACAGCCCCGCGTAGGCGTCGGCCGGGGAGTCCATCTGCAGCCCGGCCCGCGTCTCGGCCAGCACCTGCGGCAGCCGCGCGGCCGTCGAGCGGCCCCAGTCGGTGCGGGCCAGCACCCCGCCCACGAGCCGCTGCACGCGCTCGGAGCGCCCCGCGGCGGTGCGGCCCAGCCCGGAGGTGCGCAGGTGGCGGTCGAGGTGGGCCAGGGCCAGCTCGGGCGAGCCGGTCGCGAGCGCCCGCGCCGCCTGCTCCAGCGCCTCCTCGGGGACCGAGCCGTCCAGCGGCAGCACGGCGTCGTACACGGCCACCCGGTCGATGCAGCGGTCCAGCAGCGCCCCCGTGGCCAGCAGCGCCACGAGGCCCCCCAGGCCGTGCCCGAGGACCAGCCGCGCCCGGGTGTGGGCGAGGACCGCGCCGAGCAGGGCGACGTCGTCGGCGACGGCGTAGCGGGCGCCGCCGCCGCCGACCTCCTCGCGGTCGTAGCGGTGGACCGTGAACCGGTCGGAGAGCCGGTCGGCGAGCGTGGCGTAGTCCGCGGACCGCCGCGCCCCGTGCACGACGACGAGGCCCGGGCCGCTGCCCTGCGTCAGCAGCTCGACGGGCGCCCCGTCCGCGCGGCGGACCCCCTCGACGATCACGCCCCGATCATCGCCCGTCGCCCCGCCCGTCGCCACGCCCGCGTCACGCCGCGCCTCACCAGCCGCCGGGGAGCGGGCGGCCCTCCTCGTAGCCCGCGGACGACTGCAGGCCGACGACCGCGCGCTCGGCGAACTCCGCCACGCTGCGGGCGCCGACGTAGGTGAACGCCGACCGCACGCCCGAGGTGATCTGGTCGAGCAGGTCCTCCACGCCCGGCCGCTGCGGGTCCAGGTGCATCCGCGAGGAGGAGATGCCCTCCTCGAACAGCCCCTTGCGCGCGCGCTGGAACGGCGAGTCGGCCCGCGTCCGGGCCGCGACGGCCCGCGCCGACGCCATCCCGAAGCTCTCCTTGTAGGGGCGGCCGTCGGCGTCGACCGCGAGGTCGCCCGGGCTCTCGTGGGTGCCGGCGAACCAGGAGCCGACCATGACCTGGCTCGCGCCGGCCGCGAGCGCCAGCGCGACGTCGCGCGGGTGCCGGACCCCGCCGTCGGCCCAGACGTGCTTGCCGAGCTCGGCCGCGGCGCGCGCGCACTCCAGGACGGCGGAGAACTGCGGGCGCCCGACGCCCGTCATCATCCGCGTCGTGCACATGGCGCCGGGGCCGACGCCGACCTTGGCGATGTCGGCGCCCGCGGCCACGAGGTCGCGCACGCCCTCGGCCGTGACGACGTTGCCGGCCACGACGGGGACCTCGGGCGAGACGCCGCGCACCGCGGCCAGCGCCTCGAGCATCTTGTCCTGGTGGCCGTGCGCGGTGTCGACGACGAGGCAGTCGACGCCTGCGGCCAGCAGCAGCTTGGTCGTCCCGGCCACGTCGCCGTTGATCCCCACGGCCGCCGCGACGCGCAGCCGCCCGTGCGCGTCGAGCGCGGGCGCGTAGACCGTCGAGCGCAGCGCCCCGGTGCGCGTGAGCGCGCCCACCAGGCGGCCGTCGCGCACGACGGGCGCGAACCGGCGGCGGCCCGCGTGCAGCACCTCGAAGGCGGCCTCGAGCCCGTCGCGCTCGACGACGTCGGCCTCGATCGAGACGGGCCTCGTGCTCATGACGGCCGAGACCTGGGTGAAGCGGTCCACGTCGGCGCAGTCGGCGGCCGTGACGACGCCGAGCACCTCGCCGCCGTCGACGACGACGGCCGCGCCGTGCGCGCGCTTGGGCAGCAGGTGCAGCGCGTCGTGCACCGTGTCCCCGGGCGAGAGGACGACGGGCGTCTCGAAGACGGGGTGGCGGCCCTTGACCCAGTCCACGACCTCGGCCACGACGTCGAGCGGCAGGTCCTGCGGGAGGACGGCCATCCCGCCGCGGCGCGCGACGGTCTCGGCCATCCGGCGGCCCGAGACGGCCGTCATGTTCGCCACGACCACGGGCACGGTCGTCCCGGTGCCGTCGGAGCTCGCGAGGTCGACGTCGAGGCGCGAGGTGACCGACGAGCGCGACGGCGCGAGGAACACGTCGGAGTAGGTCAGGTCGTGGGCGGGCTGCTGGCCGCGGAGGAACTGCACGGGGGGAAGGGTAGGCCGCCGGCGCGGGTCTCGTGGAGGACCCGTGCGCGCCCCGCCGCCTCCCGGCGGGCGTCCGGCCGGGCGGCCTACCCTGGCGCCATGAGCACGGGCAGCCCCTCCTCCTCGGCCTCGAGCAGCACCGCGAGCTGGGCCGGGGGTGCGGCGCAGGGCCCGTCCGGACCGCGCACCGCGGTGGTCGTCGAGGACGAGCCGACCATCGCCGACGCGGTCGCCCGCCGGCTGCGCGCCGAGGGCTACACGGTCCACATCGCCTCCGACGGCCCCGGCGGGGTCGCGCTGTGCGAGGAGGCCGACCCCGACGTCGTCGTGCTCGACGTGATGCTGCCCGGCTTCGACGGCCTCGAGGTGTGCCGCCGCGTCCAGGCGACCAAGCCCGTGCCCGTCCTCATGCTCACGGCGCGCGACGACGAGACCGACAAGCTGGTCGGCCTCGGCGTGGGCGCCGACGACTACATGACGAAGCCGTTCTCGCTGCGCGAGCTCGTGGCGCGGGTCAACGGCCTGGTGCGCCGGGTCGAGCGCGCGCGCCAGCTCGTCGGCTCCCCGGCCGCCGTGGGCAGCCTCCGGTTCTCCGTCGCGGGCGGCGAGCTGGAGGTCGACCGCGCGCAGCGCCGCGTGCGCCGGGCCGGGGCCGAGGTGCACCTGACCCCCACCGAGTTCGACCTGCTGGTCTGCCTGGCCGCCTCGCCGCGCACGGTGCTGACGCGCGAGAAGCTGCTCGAGGACGTCTGGGACTGGGCCGACGCCTCCGGCACCCGCACGGTCGACAGCCACGTCAAGGCGCTGCGGCGCAAGCTGGGTGCGGACCTGGTCCGCACGGTGCACGGCGTGGGCTACGCCTTCGAGCCCGGCGGCGACGGGAGCGCCGGGTGAGCCGGGGGGCGGCGCAGCCGTCGAGGACCGAGGCCGGTTCCCCGGGCGGGCCCCCGGGCGCCGGGACGGGTGCGCAGGCGTCCCCGCTCGACCCCGGGCCGGTCACCGGGCCCATCTCGCGCGCCGAGCTCGCGGAGGCGGCCCGCCTGGCCGGGCGCCGGGCGTGGCCCGCGATGCGGCCGCTGGACCCGATCCACTCGCTGAAGACCAAGCTCGGCCTGCTCGTGGGCATCACCGTCACCGTGGCCGTCCTGCTCGTGTGGCTCGCGCTGCGGCACCAGATCGGCCCGCGCTACACGCTGCCCGCGTCGATCCTCCTGGCGCTGGCCGTGACGCAGGTCCTGGCCCGGGGCATGACGTCGCCGCTGCGGGAGATGACCGCCGCGGCCCGCAGCATGGCCACGGGCGACTACTCGCGACGCGTGCGCTCCACGTCCAGCGACGAGGTCGGCGAGCTGGCCACCGCGTTCAACCGGATGGCCGAGGACCTCGAGGCCGTCGACCGGCAGCGCCGCGAGCTGGTCGCCAACGTCAGCCACGAGCTGCGCACCCCCGTCTCCGCCCTGCACGCCGTCCTGGAGAACGTCGTCGACGGCGTCACCGAACCCGAGCCCGAGGTGCTCGCGACGGCGCTGGCCCAGACCGAGCGGCTCGGCCGGCTCGTCGAGCAGCTCCTGGACCTCTCGCGCCTCGACGCGGGGGCCGTCGCGCTGGACCGCGACGCCGTCGAGCTGCAGCCCTTCCTGGAGCAGGCGACCCGGGCCATGTCCATGACCGGTCGCGACGTGCGCTTCGTCGTCGACGTGCGGCCCGAGGGCCTGGAGGTGTCCGCCGACGCGGCCCGCCTGCACCAGGTCGTCGCCAATCTCCTGGACAACGCGTCGCGGCACTCCCCCGTCGGCGGCACCGTCACGGTGTCGGCGCACACGCTCGGCGAGGTGGTGCGGCTCTCGGTCCAGGACGAGGGGCCCGGCATCGCCGACGCCGACCGCGAGCGCGTCTTCGAGCGCTTCCACCGCGGGCACTCCCGCTCCGACGGCGGCACGGGGCTGGGCCTGGCCATCGCGCGCTGGGCCGTCCAGCTGCACGGCGGGACCATCCGCGTCGCGGCCACGCCGCCCGGCGGCGGCTGCCGCATCGACGTGCAGCTCCCGGCGAACGGCCCGAGTCCCAGCCGCTGACGACGTGACCTCGGGATAGGCTGGGAACGCGCCCGCGTTGACCCACACCGAGGAAGAAGGCGACTCCGCCGTGCCTCAGCAGCCCTCGCAGTCCGAGGACAAGCTCGCCACGTTCGGCCCCAACGAATGGCTCGTCGACGAGCTGTACGAGCAGTACCTGGCCGACCGGAACTCCGTGGACGAGGCGTGGTGGGACTTCTTCGCCGACTACTCCCCCGCGGACAACCCGGCCGGCAGGACGAGCGCCGCCACGACCCCCCCGGCTCCCGCCACCGGGACCAACGGCGTGAGCAACGGCGCGGCCCGCCCCGCGGCGAACGGCGCCGGCACGACCCCCGCGCCGGCCGCCGCGCCCGCGCCGCAGGCTCCCGCC
>NZ_JAAALN010000148.1 GCF_009906795.1 Kineococcus siccus | reverse complement strand
GGCGCGGGCCGGTCGAGCACGGCCCCGTCCGCCACGAGCAGGCGCTGCAGCTCGTGCGCCGGCACGTCCGGCAGGGCGAGGCCGTGACCGAGGGCGAGCGCGGCCGCGCTCCCGGCGGCCTGGCCCATCGCGAGGCACTGGCCGATGGAGCGCGCGCTGGCGTGCGCCCCGTGGGTCGCGGACAGGCAGCGCCCCGCGACGACGACGTTGCTGAGACCCACCGGCAGCAGCGCGCGGTAGGGGATGTCGTAGGTGCCGGAGTCGGGGATGTAGCGCCACAGGGTGTCGGTGCCGCCGCTGTGGTCCTCGACGGGTGCGCCGCAGGAGGCGATCGCGTCCTCGAAGCGGCGAGCCGACAGCACGTCGTCCTCGGTCAGCCGGTACAGGCCGTGGATGCGGCGGCTCTCCCGGACCCCGATGTGCAGGCCGACCCCCACGAGCTGCGCGGCCTCGTACCCCGGCACCTCGTGGCGCAGGAACGCGGCGTACTCGCGCACCTGCCGACGGCCCTCGGTCTCCGCGCGGGACAGCGCGACGACGTCGGTGGGGTCGACCTTCTCGACCCGCGTCATGTTGGCGAGCGACACCCCCTCGACCGGGGTGCGGTGGATGCTGCCCTCCTGCCGGGGCAGGTCGTAGCGCCCGGCGCGGGCCGCGTCCGCCATGGCCTCGAACAGCTGCTCCTTGGGGAAGGCGCGTGCGCGCTCGGTGTCCACGCCGGCGAGCCGGAACGTCGTGGTGAGGGCCTGGACCTGCTCCCCCGTCTCGGCCCCGTCGAACCCCGCGCCCGCCGCGACGCACACGTCGGCGTCGCCCGAGGCGTCGATGACGTAGCGGGCACCGAGGCGGGTGAGGCCGGACTTGCCGGCGAGGAGGAGGCCGTCGACCTCGTGCGGCCCGCGGGACTGCACGACGTCGAGGGCGACGGAGTGGAACAGGACGGCCACGCCGGCGTCGGCGAGGAGCCGGTCCCACACGCCCAGGAGGACCTCGGGGTTGTAGGTGACCCCGCCGCCCGCCCCGTAGGTGTTCGGCCGGACGAACGCCGCGTCCTCGGCCACCAGGCCGGCGACCACCTCGTCGGCGATGCCGCCGACGACCTTGCGGTTCTCGCCCGGCGTGTAGAAGCCGTAGAACGTGTCGAGGACCGCGGTGCCGATCCCGCCCAGGCGCGCGGACTTCTCGACCACGAGGACGCGGGCGCCGCCGCGGCTCGCCGCCACGGCGGCCGCGCACCCGGCGGAACCACCTCCGACGACGACGACGTCGTAGTCCCCGAGCGCGGGGACCGCGCCGAGCGCGTCGCCCAGCGCGCGGGCCAGGGGGAACCTCGGGCGGGTCATGGGGCGTCTCCTTGGAGGGCGAGGAAGCGGGCCGGGGTGTCCACGAGCAGGCGGGTGACGGCGTGCTCGCCGACGCGCCGGCGCAGCCGCGGGAGGAACTCGCGCCCGAGGACGTCCATCCCCGGCCCGCCGCCGTGCGAGCGCAGCATCGAGCGGCGGCCGACGTCGGTGCCGAGCACGATCGAGGCGCCGTGCCCTCGTTCGAGCATCTGCTCGCACAGGTCGAGCAGCACGCTGTCCGGCCGGTACTTGATGCGGCCGACCGTGTCGTAGACGAGCACGGCGCCGCGCTGGACCAGGTCCGCGTGCGCCTCGACGTCGGGGTTGCGGTCCAGGTGGGCGAGCAGCACGCGCGACGCCGGCAGGCCCCCGGCCTCGGCGACGTCCAGGACGTCCGGGCCCGCGGTGCCGACCTCGGTGTGCACGGCGAGCGCGACGCCCGTCGTGACGGCCGCCTCGACGCACACCTCCAGGCGCAGGCGCTCCCCGCGGCTGATCCGCTGGTAGGAGGCGCCGGCCTTGATGATGCCCGCGCGGGCGGGGGACGTCTCGCGGAACGGCGACGTCCAGTCGGAGGCGTCCATGCCGTCGCGGACGTCGGCCACCACGGCGCGCAGCAGCTGCTCGCGCGTGGCCCGCTGGACCCAGTGGTCGCCGCGGTAGTGCGCGTCGCGGTGGTAGCCGGTGGCGGCCACGACGTGCACGCCCGTGGCGGCCGACACGGCCGCGAGGTCCGCGGGCCGGCGGCCGAGGCCGATGGTCGTGAGGTCCACCACCGCGTCGATGCCGGACGCCCGGACGAGGTGGAGCTCCTCGGCCGCCTTCGACGGGTCCTGGAACTCCTCCCCCGCGAGCTGCGGCGAGGCCAGGAACACGTGCTCGTGGGCGTCGGTGCGGCCCAGCTGCGCCGCCGGCAGGTCGCCGGTCACCGTGCGGACCAGGGGGTGCGCGTTCATCGCAGCGTCCACCCGCCGTCGGCCGGGACCTCGGCCCCGCTGAGGTCGCACGCCTCGTCGGACAGGACCCAGCACACCACCCGGGCGACCGCGTCCGCGCTCTGCGGACCGCGGCTGACCCGCTGCAGCGCAGCCAGTCGCGGGGCGACGTCGGGCGACTCGACCGCGCGGCGCGCCATCGGCGTGTCCACCACGCCGGGCGAGACGAGGTTGACGCGCACGCCGTGGCGGGCGCCGCTGTAGGCGGCCGAGCGCACCAGCGGCACCAGGGCCGCCTTCGCGCTGGCGTAGGCCACCGTGAGGAAGTCCTCGTCCAGCGTGCGCGCCAGCGCCGAGCCGACGACCACGATCGACCCGCCGCCGGACAGGGCGGGCAGCGCCGCGCGCAGCAGCCGGAACACCGACTCGTGGTTGACGCGGTGCACCTCCGCCCACGCCTCGTCGGTGCAGGCGGCGACGTCGCCGTCGCCCAGGCGCCGCCCGCTCATGCCGACCGCGTGGACGACGCCCGTGACGGTGCCGAGCCGCGCCGCCGCGAGCTCGAGCGCCTCCTCGGCGCCCCCGGGCCGGGTGACGTCGACCGTGTCGCGGTCCACGCCGACCGTGTCGATCCCGCGCCGCGCGAGTTCGCGCACGACCGCGGACCCGATGCCGCCGTCCGCCCCGGCGACCAGGACGCCGCTCACGGCCGCGGGGCCCGGACGCGCAGGACCGCGGCGGACCGCTCGGCCTGGTCGAGGTAGGCGTCCTCGAACAGCGCCTGCGACCGCTCGGCCCCCACGACGGCCGCGCTGGTCAGCACGGAGGGGAGCCGGCCGCGCGCCGCGAGGATGCGGGCGGTCGCCAGCTTGAGCGAGTTCACGACCGCGGCCCCCGCGAGCGTCGTCCCGGGCCCGATGGGGGTGTCGAGACCGTCGAGGGCGCACAGCGAGTCCCCCACCGGCGTGCACAGGTCGACGACGACGTCGCACACGTCGGCGAGCTTCTGCCCCGAGCTGTGCCGCGGCGGGCTGGCCGCGTACTCGGCGAGCGAGGTGACGCCGACGACGGGCAGGCCCGCGCGGCGGGCGAGGACGGCCATCTCGATGGACACGGCGTTCTGGCCGCTCGCGCTGAACAGGATCATGCTCTGCGGCGGGGCGAGGGCGAAGTTCGCGAGCACCTGCTCGGCGAGGCCCTCCACGCGCTCGAGGAACATGGCCTGGCGCTGGCCGTTGTTGCCGACCACCTGCGTGTGGAACGTGGTGGACAGCTCGACCAGCGGGTAGAAGCCCGGGAAGGACCCGTAGCGGGGGAACAGCTCCTCGACGGCGATGCGGGAGTGCCCGGTCCCCGCGGCGAAGACGACCGACCCCGCCGCGATGGAGTCGGCCGCGATCGCGGCCGCCTCGGCGATGGCGGCGGTCTGGGTCTGCTCGATGCGGTCGAGCACGGCGTGGGCCTCGCTGATCCAGCTCACGGCTGCAGCACCAGCCCCTCGCCGGTGCGGACGTGCCCGGCGCGCGCCGCGAGCGCGGCCCCGAGGGCCCCCGCGCGGGGACCGAGCGCGGCGCTCAGCACCTCGACGTCGCCCAGCAGGCGCCGCCGTCGCGACAGCCGTTGCCGCAACCGCGTGGCGTAGCCCGGCAGTTCCTCCGCGACCGCGCCGCCCACCACCACGGCGCCCGCGCCGGCGAGCGCGCACGCGTTGGAGACGCCGACCGCGAACGCGTCGTAGGCCTCCGTGAGCACCTGCGCGGCAGCCGGTTCGCTCCGCGCCGCGAGCGCGAGCGACGTCAGCGCGCCCGCGCCGGGCTCGACGGCGACCCCCCGAGCCCGCGCCCGCGCCAGGAGCGCGGCCCCGCCGGCGTAGGCCTCGACGCACCCGCGTCCTCCGCACCCGCACTCCTCGCCGTCGACGACGACGCTGGTGTGCCCGAGCTCGCCGAAGGAGTCGCGGCGCGAGCTGACGACCTCCCCGCGCACGGCGAGCGCGCCGCCGATGCCCGTGCCGATCGTGACGAACACGACCTCCTCGACGCCGTGCACCGGGGCCGCCCCCCCGAGTTCCGCGACCGCGAACGCGCGCGCGTCGTTGAGCAGGACGGCCTCCAGGCCCGTGCGCTCGGCCAGGACCGCACGGGCGGGGTAGCCGCGCCACTGCCCGGACACGTTGGGCAGCAGGGTGATGCCGTCGCGCTCGGGGGTCAGGTGACCCGGGACCGCGATGCCCAGTCCCGTGGGCCGGCCCGCCTCCCCGGCGCGCGCGGCGCACACCGCGGCGATCGCCTCGGTGACCTCCACGTGCCCGCCCGTCGGGGTCGCGACGCGGCCGGCCGCGAGGCTGCGCCCGTCGTCGGCGACGTGCTCCCACTTGATCCACGTGCCGCCGAGGTCGATCCCCAGCCACGTGCGCCGCGGCGTCACCGGTCGGCCGAGTTCACGAGGCGGGGGTCGACCGTCGTCGCGTCCCGCGCCGAGCGCAGCGCGGCGTAGCACAGCTGCAGGCCGGGCAGGACGGTGCTCGCGTCGTTGGCCGCCGGGCGGCCCTCCTCGCGCGCGGTGAGGACCTCGGCCATGCTGCCGTGCATGCCGTTGGCGAACCAGGAACCCTGCAGCGGCAGCGTCTCGGAACCCGCGGACGTGGTCAGGGTCACCGTCCCCTCCCCCAGGTAGTCGTCGCTCGTGTAGGACAGGACGCCGCCGGTCCCCTCGACGCGGTACCCCGCCCACTCCGCGTGGTGGCTGCTGCCGCGGAACGTCAGCGACGCCTGCGCGTCGGGGAACTCGATGCCGACCTGCGCGTTGGTGGGCACCGGGATGACCGAGGTGCGGACGTCCTTGACGCGGGCCGTCACCTCGGTGGCCTGCTTCCCGGCGAACACCTGCGCGACCATGTCGAACCAGTGGATGCCGTAGTCGAACAGCACGAGCTCGGTCATGCGCGAGAACACCGGGTGGTCCGCGACGGTCTCGTCGTGCGGCCAGTACACCCAGAAGTCGGCCGACAGCACCTCGCCGAGGAGGCCCTGCCGGATCGCCGAGAGGAGGTAGGCGAAGTGCGGCGCCCACCGGCCGTTCTGGTTGGCCGCGAGCATCCGGCCGTGGGTGCGGGCCAGCTCGACCAGCTCGTGGCCCTCGGACACGTCGCGCACGAACGGCTTCTGGCTGAGGACGTCCTTGCCCGCGGCGAGCGCGTCACGGACGAGCGCGGGGCGGACGTCGACGTGGGTGGCGATGTCCACCACGTCGACGTCGTCGCGGGCCAGCAGCAGGTGGTGGTCGTCGTAGACGTCGGCGGCCGGGAAGAACTCCTGCTGCCGCTCCACGGCGCGGTCTCGGACGACGTCGCACAGCGCGACGACGGAGTAGCCCGCGTCCCGGTAGGCCCGCAGGTGCCAGGAGCTGATGCCGCCGCAGCCGATCAGGCCGATCCGGGCCG
This sequence comes from Kineococcus siccus, assembly GCF_009906795.1. Lineage (GTDB taxonomy): Bacteria > Actinomycetota > Actinomycetes > Actinomycetales > Kineococcaceae > Kineococcus > Kineococcus siccus. Next base: position 4,841 of record NZ_JAAALN010000148.1, on the reverse strand, counting down.
AACCCTGCGCCGGGTCGACGGGGAGGTACGGCACGTCGGCCGCGCGCGGTCCGGGGGCGCTCACCGCCGCACCCCGCCGTCGGCGAGGAGGGAACCGAGGAGCTCGCCGACGCGCCCGCTCGCCGCGCTGGCCGCGGCCGTGTCGACGATCTGCTGGCCCTTGCGCGAGGTCTCGGCGCTCGACGGCCCCGTGGGCCGGGTGCCGTCCTGCAGGCAGGCGATGACGTGGGCGAGGGCACCCGTCTGGTCGGGGCGCGCCTCGTCGACCGGGACGGCCACGGGTTCGGGGTGGGCGGTCGTCTGGACGTGCACGGCGGGGGCGAAGTCGCGGCTCGTGATGGTGCCCTCCGCACCCACGACGACGAAACCGCAGGCCGGTGCGGGCTGGACCGTCCAGGGGTCGGAGAACGTGCCCCACTTGGTCTGGAACGTCGACAGCCCGGTGGCGTAGGAGGCCGTGACGACCGCCTGCTCGTCGACCGCGAGGCCCTCGGAACCCCACGTGAGCGCGCTCACCCACTCGGGCAGCTCCCCGTCGCGGAACCAGGTCGCGAGGGTGGCGCCGTAGCCCAGGTAGTCCAGCAGCGACCCGCCGCCGAACTCGGGGGAGTACCACCAGGACGCCTGCTTGGTCGCGAGGTCGGGGGCCTGCAGCACCGACTTCCCGTGCGCGTGCATCAGCGGGCCGCGGTTGCCGTCGTAGTAGTGGACCTCGGTGACGCGGCCGACGGTGCCCTCGGCGATCAGCCGCTGCGTCGTGAAGTGCGCCGGGTACCAGGCCAGCGGCCAGTTCACGGCCAGCAGCGTCCCGGCCGCGTCGCTCGCGGCGATCATGCGGTCGGCCTCGGCGAGCGACAGCGCGAACGGCTTCTCGAGGATCGCGTGCACCGCGCGGGCCGCCAGGCGCTCCACGAGCTCCGTGTGCTCACCGGTGGTCGAGCACACGATCGCCAGGTCGGGCGCCGCCACCTCGAGCAGGCGGTCGAGGTCGGTGTGGCGGACCTCGGCGGGAACCCCCAGGTCGTCGCACACGGCGTCGCGCCGGGCGGGATCGGTGTCCCACACGCCGACGAGCTCGGTGGCGGGGTGCCGCAGGACCTGGGTGATCTGGTCGCCCGCGTGCATGTGGGCGAAACCCACCACGGCCACCCGGTGCGGTGCGTGCCCGGCCATCGGACTCCTTCGTCGAGGTTCGGTGAGCACTTCCGCTCGAATGAGCGCTACACTGCTGCTCACCTGATGATCGGAGTGTCACATGCTGGATCGGCAGCCGTCAACGGACGAACCGCCACCCGAGTTCGACGAGGAGCTGGCCGCGACGGTGAGCCGGCTGTTCTGGCTGGAGGACCGCTCCAAGACCGACATCGCCGAGGAGTTCGGCCTGTCGCGGTTCAAGGTGGCCCGGCTGCTCGACGACGCCCGCCGCTACGGCATCGCGCGCATCGAGGTCGTGGAACCCACCGAGCGCCTCGGCCGCCTCGCGGAGCAGGTGCGCCAGGAGTACGACCTGGACGCCGTGCGCCTCTCGCCCCGGCCCGTGACGACCGCGGGCGGCCAGGCGGGGCTCGGCGCCGTCGCCGCGGCGCACCTCGCGACGGTCGTCGGGCCGGGTTCCAGCCTGGGGCTCGGCTGGGGCCGTGCGCTCGCCGAGGTGGTGGCCCACCTCGCGCCGACGGGGCCGGCCGACGTCGTCCAGCTCGCCGGGGGTTTCGCGAGCGCCGAGGACGAGTTCAACGGCACCCAGCTCGTCGTGACGGCGAGTTCCGTGCTGGGCGGCGACCCCTACCTCCTGCACGCGCCCGCCCTCGTCTCCAGCGCCGAGGCGCGGGCCGTCCTGCGCGCGGAGGCGACCGTGGCCCACACGGTCCGCCGCTACCGCGACCTCACGGCGACGGTCACGGGCATCGGTGCGCTCACGGAGACACCGGGTTCCGCGCTCTACCGGGGCGGGGTGCTCAGCCGCGCCGTGCGCGACGAGCTCCGCGCCCGCGAGGTGGTGGGCGACACGTGCTGCCACTTCATCGACGCGCAGGGGCGGGTCGTGGAGGAGCTGGCCGGCCGCGTGACCGGGATCTCCGTGGAGGAGATCCGGCGGGTCCCCGTGCGGATCGCCGTCGCGGCCGGCCCGGAGAAGCTCGACGCGGTCCGCGCCGCGCTGCGCAGCGGGCTGCCCACCGTGCTCGTGACCGACTCCCCCACCGCCGCAGGTCTCCTGCGGCCCCGCTGAGGCGGACGGGACCCTCGTGCCGGCGCGGTGGCGGATCTAGGGTCCGCGCATGGATCCCCGCCCGCGCGGAACCGCCCGCGCCGCCGCCGCCCTGACCACGGCCACCACCCAGGTCCTCGCCCCCGCCCTGGCCACGCGCCTGGGCCTGCGCGACGTCGGCTCGGTGAGCGCCGAGCACCCCTCGCTCATCACCCCGCCCGGCCCGGCGTTCGCGATCTGGGGGCCGATCTTCGCCGCGGCCGGGACCGCGGCCGTCGCGCAGGCGCTGCCCGGTCGCACCGGACGCGACGTGCACGTGCGGACGGGCTGGTGGCTGGCCGCGGCGTACGCCGGGAACACGGCGTGGGAGCTGCTCGCCCAGTCCGGCCGCGGCTACCGCGCGACGCCCGTCGTGCTCGCCGCGATCGTGGCGCCCACGGCCGTCGCGCACGCCCGCCTCCAGCACGCCGCCGACGGCGAGCGCGCCGTCGACGTCGCCGCCGGGGCGCTGCTGGGCTGGACCGCCCCGGCGCTGTGCGTGAACCTCGCGAGCGCCGCGGGCTGGAGCGACCCCCGCCGCGCCGCCCACGTCGTCCCGTGCGCCGTGGCCCTGCTCGGGGTCGCGGCCGGCGCCGCGGCGTGGACGCGCCGGCGTCCGCGGGGTGCGCTGGAGCTGCTGGGCGCCGCGACGTGGGCGCTGGGCGGGGCCGCGGTCGCCACGCCGTCGCGGCCGCTGCGCGTCGTCGCCGTGGCCGGGGCGGTGACGACGGCGGGCGCCGCGGTGCTGACGTGGCGGCGCCGGCCCCGCGGCGCGGCGGCGGGACCGCGCGGGTGACGCGTCAGCGCCGCGGCAGGGTGGGCCACAGCGGCTCGCTCGCCACGTCCTCGGCGGCGCGCAGCACCCGCAGGACGTTGCGGCCCGCGAGCGCCTCGAGGTCGGCGCGCGAGAAGCCGCGGCGGGCGAGCTCCTCGAGCAGCCGCGGGTAGCCGGAGACGTCCGCCAGCCCGGCCGGCAGGGCGTCGGTGCCGTCGTAGTCGCCGCCGAGGCCGACGTGCTCGACGCCCGCGACCTCCCGCACGTGCTCCACGTGGTCGGCGACGTCGGCGAGCGTCGCCACGGGCGCCGGGTGCGCCGCGATCCACCGCTCGAGGCCGGGGTCGGCCGGCGGGGGCGCGACGGCGGCCGCGGCCTGCGCGGCGGTCTCCCCCGGTCGCGGGGCGCGCGGCCAGACGCCGTCGTCGCGGGGCAGCCCGCGGCGCATCCGCTCGGCGGCCAGCTCCCGCCCCCGGTCGGCGACGGCCTGCGAGACGAACGCCGGGACGAACGTGACCTGCACGACGCCGCCCGCCCGCGCGAGCAGCTGCAGCACCTCGTCGGAGACGTTGCGCGGGTGGTCGGTGAGCGCGCGGGCCGAGGAGTGGCTGAACAGGACCGGGGCGGTGCTCGCCGCGAGCGCGGCACGCTGCGTCGCCTCCGCGGTGTGGGACAGGTCGACGAGGACGCCGGTGCGGTTGAGCTCGGCGACCACGGCGCGGCCCACGTCGTCGAGGCCGCCCGCGACCGCGGCCCCGGTCGCGGAGTCCGCCCACGCCGTCGAGTCGTTGTGGGTGAGCGTGACGTAGCGAACGCCGAGCCGCGCGAGGCAGCGCAGCACGCCGAGCGACCCCGCGAGGCTGTGACCGCCCTCGACCCCCAGCAGCGAGGCCGTGCGGCCCGCGGCGAAGGCCGCCTCGACGTCGTCCGCCGTGCAGGCCGCGACCAGCACGTCGGGGTGCGCGGCGACGAGGCGGTGCACGGCGTCGACCTGCTCGAGCGTGTCCACGACCGCCTGCGGCTCCGCGAGCGTCGACGGGACGAACACCGACCAGAACTGCGCGCCGACGCGGCCCGCGCGCAGCCGCGCGGCGTCGGTGTGCAGGTCCGGCAGACCGGTGCCGAAGCCCTCCACGGCGTAGCCGCGCGTGGCGCGCAGGGCCGACGCGAGGTCGTTGTGCCCGTCGATCAGCGGCACGCTCGACAGGACGTCCTGGACGGTCTGGGCGGCGGCGTCGGTCACGGGCGCATCGTGCCAGCCGCGCGCCGCGCGGACGCCACGCCGGTCCCGACTGGCGCGATCGTTCCGGCCGCGGTCCCATCGAGATCACCCGGCGCTGCGCCGGGGTCGACCCGCGACGTCCGGGAGGACATCTCATGGTGATCAAGGCGCTGCACGACTACGGCATCAAGGCCGAGTACGCCTACGCGGCGGGCTTCGCGAGCATCGGCCTGTCCTTCCTGGCCTGGACCATCTCCCGCCAGGCCGAGGACGCGGGCACCGACCGCGCCGACCGCTGGGGCATCTTCGTCGGGCACTGGGCGCCCACCTTCTTCGGCGTCGGCAACGCGCTGCGCAGCTACGAGAAGTAGTCCCGCGCGGGGCACGGCGGGGCACGGCGGGGCCGGCCGGACCCGGCGGCCCCGTCTCGGGCCCCGGGCCCGTCACCGGCCCCGGCACCGCCGCGAGGCGGGCCCGCGTCACCCCCACGAGGTGCCGACTCCGGCCCGTGTGCCTACGGTGACGCCTCCACGTCCCGCCACGGGTCGCCCGACGGGCGGCCGCACCCGGCTCCCCGACCCCCAGGAGTCCCTCGATGT
>NZ_JAAALN010000147.1 GCF_009906795.1 Kineococcus siccus | reverse complement strand
GGCGGGCGCTACTCGGTGGACTCCGCGATCGGCACGTCGCTGGCCGTCGCCGTGGGTCCCGAGCGGTTCCGCGAGTTCCTCAGCGGTTTCCACGCGATCGACGAGCACGTGCGCACCACCCCGTTCGAGCGCAACGTGGGAGTCCTCATGGGGCTGCTGAACGTCTTCTACACCAACGTCCTGGACGCCCACACGCACGCCGTGCTCCCGTACTCGCAGCTCCTGCACCGCTTCCCGGCGTACCTGCAGCAGCTGACCATGGAGTCCAACGGCAAGTCCGTCCGCTGGGACGGCTCCCCCGTCACGACCGCGACCGGCGAGGTGTTCTGGGGCGAGCCCGGCACCAACGGCCAGCACGCCTTCTACCAGCTGATCCACCAGGGCACGCGGCTCGTCCCCGCGGACTTCATCGCCTTCGCCAACCCGGCGCACCCGCTCGTGGACGGCGACGCCGACGTGCACGCGCTCTTCATGGCGAACTTCTTCGCCCAGACGAAGGCGCTGGCGTTCGGCAAGACGGCCGAGGAGGTCCGCGCCGAGGGCACGGCCGAGGACGTCGTCACGGCCCGCGTGTTCTCGGGCGACCGCCCCACCACGTCGATCCTGGCGCCGGCCCTGACGCCGTCGGTGCTGGGGCAGCTCATCGCCCTCTACGAGCACATCACGTTCGTCGAGGGCGCCGTGTGGGGCATCGACAGCTTCGACCAGTGGGGCGTCGAGCTCGGGAAGAAGCTCGCGACGGAGATCGCGCCGGCCCTCACGGGCGACGAGGCCGCCCTCGACGCCCAGGACCCCTCCACGGGGGCCCTGATCCGCTACTACCTGGCACAGCGGAGCTGACCGCGCGCGGCCGTGGCAGTTGCCCGACGCAACTGCCGCGGCCGGCCGGGTGATGATGGAGGGGTGACCGCGCTCCCCCGCTCCCGCCGGTACCTGGTGCTGGCGATCTGCTGCTCCAGCCTGCTGCTGGTCTCGATGGACACCACGATCGTCAACGTGGCGCTGCCCGCGATCCGGGCGGACTTCGGCGCGTCGCTGGCGGACCTGCAGTGGACCATCGACGCCTACACGCTCGTGCTCGCCAGCCTGCTGCTGCTGTCGGGGTCGACGGCGGACCGGATCGGGCGGCGCCGCACGTTCCAGACCGGCCTCGTGGTCTTCACGCTCGGCTCGCTGCTGTGCAGCGTGGCGCCCGGGCTCGGCTGGCTCGTCGCCGCGCGCGTCCTGCAGGCCGTGGGCGGGTCGATGCTCAACCCGGTCGCCATGTCGATCATCACCACCGTGTTCCCCGACCCGCGCGAGCGTGCCCGCGCCATCGGGATCTGGGCCGGGGTGGTCGGGCTCGCCCTGGCGCTCGGACCCGTCGTCGGCGGCCTCCTGACCGAGACGATCGGCTGGCGCGCGAACTTCTGGATCAACGTGCCGCTGGGCGTCGCGGCGCTCGTCCTGGCCGCGGTGTTCGTCCCCGAGTCGCGGGCCGCCCGGCCCCGGCGCCTGGACCCCGTGGGCCAGGTGCTGGTCGTCGCCGCCCTGCTCACCCTGACGACGGCGATCATCGAGGGGCCCCGGCGCGGCTGGACGTCCCCGCTCGTCCTCGGCGCCGTCGCCGTGGCCGTCGGCGCCGTCGCGGGCCTGGCGCGGTACGAGCCCCGCCGGCGGGACCCGCTGCTGCAGGTGGAGTTCTTCCGCAGCGCCCCGTTCACGGGTGCGGTCGTCACGGCCGTGGCGGTGTTCGCCACCTTCGGCGGCTTCCTCTTCCTCAACACCCTCTACCTGCAGGAGGTCCGCGGGTTCTCACCGCTGGACGCGGGCCTGGCCACGCTCCCGCTGGCCCTGGCCGCCCTGGTCGCGGCCCCGCTCTCGGGGCGGCTCGTCGCCTCGCGCGGCGCCCGCACGCCCTACCTCCTCGCCGCCGTGGGCCTGACGGCCGCCACGCTCGCGCTGACGGCCCTCTCGGCGAGCACGCCCCTGCCCTACCTGCTCGTCGTCTACCTCGTCTTCGGCGCCGGGTTCGGCATGGCCAACTCCCCCGTGACGAACGCGGCCGTCTCGGGGATGCCGCGCGAGCAGGCGGGGGTCGCGGCTGCGACCGCGTCGACCAGCCGCCAGGTCGGCTCGGCGCTCGGCGTGGCGGTGGCGGGCTCGATCGCCGGCGCCTCGGGAGGCGCGATCGGGGCTGGCTTCCCCGCCGCGACGCACCCCGTGTGGTGGATCGCCGCGGCCTGCGGCCTCCTGGTCGGCGTCCTGGGCGTCGCGACGACGGGCCGCTGGGCGCGCGGCACCGTCGAGCGGGCCGCACCCCTCGTCGACGCCGCCCCCGGCACCGCCCCCACGGGCGCCCGCTGAGCGCCGCCGCAGCACGGGGGGTCGCCTGGTCAACCGCCGCCGACTGCGGGAGGCTGACCGCGCCCCACCCCAGGTCGGAGAAGGAGTCAGCGTGACGACGAGGTCCGTCCCCACCACCATGCGCGCGAGCGTGCTGGTGACCAAGGGCGTCATCGAGGTGCAGGAGCGGCCGGTGCCGCGGCCGGGCGACGGGGAGGTCCTCGTCCGCGTCGCGTCCGTCGGCGTCTGCGGCTCCGACGTGCACTACTACAAGGAGGGGCGGATCGGGTCCTTCGTCGTCGAGCAGCCCCTCGTCCTCGGCCACGAGGTGTCCGGGCTCGTCGTCGACGTGGGCTGGGGCGTGGACGAGAGCCGGGTCGGCGACCGCGTGGCGATCGACCCGCAGCGCAACTGCCGCAGGTGCCGGAACTGCAAGACGGGCCGGTTCAACTTGTGCGAGTTCATGGAGTTCTACGCCACCCCGCCGCACGACGGGACGTTCTGCGAGTACGTCACGGCGCCCGACGACCACGCGTACGTGGTGCCGGACAGCCTGTCCGACGACTCCGCCGCCCTGCTGGAGCCCCTGTCCGTCGGGCTGTGGGCCGCGCACAAGGCGGCGATCGGCCCGGGCGACCGCGTGCTCGTCGCGGGCGCCGGGCCCATCGGCGCGATGGTCGCGCAGGCCGTGCGGGCGAGCGGCGCGAGCGACGTCGTCGTCACCGACTTCGTCGACAGCCGCCGCGAGCGCATCACGTCCTTCGGCGCGACCCGCGCGCTGCACCCCGTCGCCGACGCCGACGAGATCGCCGGCCTGCGCGCCGACGCCTTCGTCGACTGCTCGGGCGCGACGCCCGCGGTGCTCTCGGGCCTGGCGGCCACGCGCAGCGGCGGCACCGTCGTCCTCGTCGGCCTGGGCGCGGAGGTCATGCCGCTGCCCGTGCAGGAGATCGCCAGCCGCGAGCTGAACGTCACGGGCGTCTTCCGCTACGTCGACACCTGGCCCCGCGGCATCGCCCTGACGACGGCCGGGACGGTCCACCTCGACGACATGGTGACCGCCCGCTACTCCCTCGACCAGGTCGAGGACGCGCTGAACGCGGACTCGGACCCGAGCAGCATGAAGGCCGTCGTGGTCGTCACCCCCACCACCGAAGGAGTTCCCGCGTGAGCGTGCTCGACCGCTTCTCCCTGACCGGCCGCACGGCGCTGGTGACCGGCGGCTACCGCGGCCTCGGCCGGGCGTTCGCCCAGGCCCTCGCCGAGGCCGGGGCCGACGTCGTCGTCGCCGCGCGCGACGAGGCGAAGTCGGTGCGGGCCGCAGCCGAGATCGCGGAGTCCACCGGCCGCCGCACCCTCGGCCTCGGGCTGGACGTGACCTCCCGACCCCAGGTCGAGGCCGCGATCGCCCGCACCGTGGAGGAGCTGGGCGGGATCCACGTCCTCGTCAACAACGCCGGGGCGTGCGTGCACCGGCCGGCGCTGGAGGTCACCGACGAGGAGTTCGAGGAGGTCCTCTCCACGAACGTCCGCGGCGTGTGGCTCGCGAGCCAGGTCGCGGCGGGGTGGATGGCCGCCAACGGCGGCGGCAGCATCGTCAACATCGGGTCCATCAGCGCGTTCATCGTGAACCGGCCGCAGATGCAGCCGGTCTACAACGCGTCGAAGGCTGCGGTGCACCAGCTCACGAAGTCGCTGGCCGCCGAGTGGGCGCCCCTGGGGATCCGCGTCAACGCCCTGGCCCCCGGCTACGTCAAGACGGAGATGGCCCCCGTGGACGAGCCGCGGTTCCGCCGGATGTGGATCGAGGACGCGCCCATGCAGCGCTACTCCAGCCCCGAGGAGATCGCCGCGAGCCTCGTCTACCTGGTGAGCGACGCGGCCTCGTTCTCGACGGGCGCGGTCGTCGTGACCGACGGCGGGTACAGCCTGTTCTGAGCCCGGCCTCGCGGGGTCGCGGTGCCTCGCACCGCGACCCCCCGCCGCGGTCGGCCCCGCGGTGGAGGAGGTCGTCCGCTGGCTGACGGGCTGCGACGCCGCCGGCCTCGAGCGGGTGATCGCCGCGGGGTCACCCTCGAGGCGTGGCGGGGGGCAAGCGCACGACGTCGATCCGGCGGGGCGGCGCCGCGCCGGCCGCCACCCCGCGCGCGCAGGGGCCGCCGGGCCCGGAGGTCGGGGACGCGGCCCGTCGGCGCGAGGTCACGCGCGCACGGCCCCGGGCGGGACCCCGAACCGCCGGCGGAACGCCCGCGAGAAGGTGCGCACGTCGGAGAAACCGCTCTCCCGCGCGGCTGCCGTGACCAGCCGGCCGCTCACCAGCAGGCGGCGGGCGTGGTCCAGGCGGACCTCCCGGATGACCCGCGCGGGCGACTCGGAGTTCTCGGCGAAGAGCACCTGCAGGGCGCGCAGCGACATCCCGTGCCGGCGGGCGAGGCGCTCGGGGCACAGCGAGGGGTCGGCGGCGTTCGCGACGGCGAAGGCGCGCACCTCCTCGAGGAGAGCGGCGCGGCGGCCCGGAGCGGAGGCCGGCGCCCGCTCCGTCAGCTCCGACAGGGGGCGCGCGTCGACCGCCCGCCGGTGGGCGCGCTCCTCGCTGACGTCGTGGAAGGACACCACCGCTCCCTGGCCGTCCGGGAGGCTGATCGGCGCCGACGTCCAGGTGATCGGGAACGAGGAGCCGTCGCGGCGGATGAACCACTCCTCGACCGCGGGGCCGGCGGTGTGCGGGCGGCGGGGACGCAGCACGGGGCACTCGGCGACGGGGTAGGCCGACCCGTCCGGTCGGTGGTGGTGCACCGTCTCGTGCCCCGGCCGGCCGAGGAGGGTCGCCGGGTCGCGGTAGCCCAGGACGCCCGTCGCGGCGTCGTTGACGAAGGCGACCTCGCCGCGCGCGTCGACCACCCACACGGGCACCCGGATCCGGAGCAGGATCTGCGACGCCAGGTCGATCGTGGTCATCGCTCTCCTCCACCGGGACTCCACCGGGGGCTGATCCTGCCCGACCGGTGTTTCGTCCGCGTTGAGCTGCGGTGACGGCCGCGGTGCGGGTGCGCGGGACGCCGCGTCCGGTGCGCGGATCGTCCTGTCGCGCGCACGTGGCGGCGTGCTCTCATCGGTCATCAGCCGACCAGCGACCTGGAGACGAACGATGACGGACCACAACCCTGCGATGCAGAAGGCCACCCTCGCGGCGGTCGAGAGCGACGTCCACGGCCTGATCTCCAAGAGGACGGCCCAGCTCGACGGCGTCGCGGTCACCGAGGTGACGTTCTCGGTCGGTGCCCGGTGGAGCCACGACCTCCGACCGTCCGCGGGGACCGACCTGTGCGAACTGCCGCACGTCGCGCTCGTCGTCGCCGGCACGCTGGGCGTGGAGATGGCCGACGGTTCGACGGAGGAGTTCTCCGCCGGCGACGTCATGCTCCTGCCCCCGGGCCACGACGCGTGGGCGGTCGGCTCGACCGACTGCCGCTTCGTCGAGTTCTCGCGGGGCGGTGACTACTACGAGCGCTGAGGAGCCGCGGGGTGGTCGCGACCTCCCCGTGGTCGGCAAGCGCGAGGCCGGTCAGGTCGTCGACCGGCACCGGATCCGCCGCGGTCTGTCGTGGCGGGCCCTCGCCGAGGCCATCGACCGGCCGCCGGCCTGGACGGTGGCGGCGCTCCTCGGCAACCACCCGGTCCCGGAGGAGCCGGCGAGGATCGTCGCGGACCTGCTCGGGCTGGGGCCCGAGATCGTCGAGGCGCTGCAGCTGCAGCCCGTCCGGACGGCGGACCCCGCGGTGGTGAGCGACCCGACCGTCTACCGCCTCCACGAGGCCCTGGCCGTGTACGGGCCCGCGATCAAGGCGCTCGTCCACGAGGAGTTCGGCGACGGCATCATGAGCGCGATCAACTTCCGGCTGGACGTCGCGCGCCGCGCGGACCCCGAGGGGGACCGGGTGGTCCTGACCCTGGACGGGAAGTTCCTGCCCTACCAGTGGTGATCCCCCGGCGGGCCCGGCTCAGCCCGCGGGCGTCAGGACCAGCAGGGGCTTGGCGCCGCGGGCGACGTCGCCCAGCAGGCCCACGAGAGTGCCGTCCGGGCCGAACGCCGCGACGGGCCCCGCGCAGCCGCTGGCCGGCAGGAACCCCCCGTGGGACACCGCGCCGGCCTGCTCCGCGTCGAGCGCGCGGACGGGGAAGAGCCGCCGGGCGACGTCGGCCAGCGGGGTCGGGACGGGTTCGGCCTCGACCTGCTCCAGCGTCCGCGCCTCGGCCACGCCGAACGGGCCGGACCGCGTGCGGCGCAGCGCGGTCAGGTGCCCGCCGACGCCGAGCGCCGCACCCAGGTCGCGGGCCAGCGCCCGCACGTAGGTGCCGCTGGAGACCTCCACCTCGACGTCCACGTCGAGGAAGGGTGCCGCCGCCCGCACGTCGAGGACGGTGAAGCGGGACACCGTGACGCCCCGCGCGGGCAGGTCGACGTCCTCCCCGGAGCGGACCCGGGCGTGCGATCGCCGGCCGTCGACCTTGATCGCGCTCACGCTGCTCGGCCGCTGCTGCAGCTCACCCGTGAGGGCCGCCACGGCCGCCGCGAGGGCCCCGCGGTCGACGTCCGTGGCGTCCACGGCCCCGCCCAGCGGGTCCCCGGCCGCGTCGTCGGTCACGGTCGCCAGGCCCAGCCGCACCGTGGCCGCGTAGGCCTTGTCGTGCGCGACGAGGTGCGCGAGGAAGCGGGTGCCGCGGTCGACGCCCAGCACGAGCACGCCGGTCGCGGCGGGGTCGAGCGTCCCGGCGTGCCCGACGCGGCGGGTGCCGAGCAGCCGCCGGCAGCGCGCGACGACGTCGTGGCTCGTGAGCCCCGCCGGCTTGTCGAGGACCAGGATGCCGTCGCCCACGTCAGCGGTCGTCGTCCTCGTCGTCGAGGTCGTCGTCCTCGCCGAAGTCGTCGGTGAGGTCCACGGGCTTGCGGTAGGGGTCCGCGTCACCCGCGGGCTTCGCCCCCGCCGCCAGCGCCGCGACCCGCGCGTCCTGCTCGGCGGCCGCGCGCAGCAGGTCCTCGATCTGCTGGGAGGTCTCGGGGATGTCGTCGGCGACGAACGTCAGGGTCGGCGTGAGCCGGATGCCGGTGCGCTTGCCGACCTCGGCCCGCAGGACGCCCTTGGCGCTCTCCAGCGCCATCGCGGTGCCCTGCCGCTCCTCGTCGGTGCCGAGGACCGTGTAGTAGATCGTCGCGTGCTGCATGTCACCGGTGACGCGGGCGTCGGTGACGGTCAGGAAACCCAGTCGGGGGTCCTTGATGCGCTTCTCGAGCGCCTCCGCGACGACGACCTTGATGCGGTCGGCCAGCTTGCGGGCTCGGGTGGGGTCCGCCACGGGACTCTCCTGTTCTTGCTTCGGTCAGTCGTCGTCCGACGACAGCAGCTGCCGTCGGGTCGACAGGATCTGGAACTCCGGGTGCCCGGCCACGGCGCGCTCGCACCGGTCCAGCACGTCGGTGCAGTGCGCGGCGTCGGCCGCCACGACGGCGACGGCGACCTCGGACCGGCGGTGCAGGTCCAGGTGGCCGGTCTCCGCCACGGCGACGTCGAACGCGCGCCGCAGTTCCGCGACGAGCGGCCGGACGACGCTGCGCTTGCCCTTGAGGGAGTGCACGTCGCCGAGCAGCAGGTCGATGGTCAGGGTGCCAGCGAACATGGAGGAGGGGTGCGGCCTCCCCCGCGGCTCGGCAGCCGTCCGCCGGTGCGGACGGCGCGGCCGGGGCAGGAGGGAGGTCCTGCCCCGGCCGTCGTTCGTCAGGCCGTCACGCGCTCAGCCGCGCGACTTCTCCTGCATCTCGAACGTCTCGATGACGTCGTCGACCTGGATGTCGTTGAACGACCCCAGGCCGATGCCGCACTCGTAGCCCTCGCGGACCTCGGTGGCGTCGTCCTTGAAGCGTCGCAGCGACTCGATGGTGAGGTTGTCCCCGTGCACGACCCCGTTGCGCACGACGCGCGCCTTGGAGTTGCGGCGGATGAGCCCCGACCGGACGAGCGTCCCGGCGATGTTGCCGAACTTCGAGGAGCGGAACACCTCGCGGACCTCCGCGGTCCCGAGCTGCACCTCCTCGTACTCCGGCTTGAGCATCCCCTTGAGGGCGTTCTCCACGTCCTCGATCGCCTGGTAGATGACCGAGTAGTAGCGGATGTCGACACCCTCGCGGTCCGCGTACTCCTTCGTCTGGCTCTCGGGCCGGACGCTGAAGCCCAGGATGATCGCGTTGGACGCCATGGCCAGGTTCACGTTGTTCTTCGTGATGGCCCCGACACCGCGGTCGATGACGCGCAGCTCGACCTCCTCGCCCACGTCGATCTTGAGCAGGGCGTCCTCGAGGGCCTCGACCGAGCCGGCCCCGTCACCCTTGAGGATGAGGTTGAGGCTCTCGACCTTGCCGCGCTCCAGCGCCGCGGTGAAGTCCTCCAGCGTGATGCGCTTGCGACCGCGGGCCAGGGCCGCGTTGCGCTCGGCCGCTTCGCGCTTCTCCGCGATCTGCCGGGCGGTGCGGTCGTCCGGCGCGACGAGGAACGTGTCCCCCGCACCGGGCACGGACGTGAGCCCGAGCACCTGGACCGGACGCGACGGGGTCGCCTCGGACAGCGCGTTGCCGTGCTCGTCGAGCATGGCGCGCACCCGCCCGTACCCCGTGCCGGCGACGATCGCGTCGCCGACGTGCAGGGTGCCGGACTGGACCAGGACGGTCGCGACGGGGCCGCGGCCCTTGTCGAGGCTCGCCTCGATCGCGATGCCGCGGGCGTCCTTGTCGGGGTTCGCCCGCAGGTCCAGGGCCGCGTCCGCCGTCAGCAGGACGGCCTCGAGCAGCGCGTCGAGGTTCAGCCCCTGGCGTGCGGAGACGTCGACGAACATCGTGTCGCCGCCGTACTCCTCGGCCACGAGGTTGTACTCGGTGAGCTGCTGCCGGACCTTCGCCGGGTTCGCGCCCTCCTTGTCGATCTTGTTGACCGCGACCACGATCGGCACGTCGGCCGCCTGGGCGTGGTTCAGCGCCTCGATCGTCTGGGGCATCACGCCGTCGTCGGCCGCGACCACGAGGATCGCGATGTCCGTGACCTTCGCGCCCCGGGCCCGCATGGCCGTGAAGGCCTCGTGCCCCGGGGTGTCGATGAAGGTGATGGCCCGCTCGACGCCCTCGTGCTCCTTGGTGACCTGGTAGGCACCGATGGCCTGCGTGATCCCGCCGGCCTCCTTGGCGACGACGTCGGTGGACCGGATGGCGTCGAGCAGCTTGGTCTTGCCGTGGTCGACGTGACCCATGACGGTCACGACCGGCGGGCGCGACTCCAGCTCCTCGTCGCCCTCGGCCTCGAGCTCCGCGTCGAGGTCGATGGAGAACCCGGCGAGCAGCTCGCGCTCCTCGTCCTCCGGGGACACGACCTCGATGACGTAGCCGAGCTCGGCGCCCAGCGTCTGGAAGGTGTCCTCGTTCAGCGACTGCGTCGCGGTGGCCATCTCACCGAGGTGGAACAGCACCGTGACGAGCGCCGCGGGGTTCGCGTCGATCTTGTCGGCGAAGTCGCTCAGCGAGGCGCCGCGACGGATGCGGACGGGCGTCGAGCCGTCCCCGCGCGGGACCGAGACGCCCCCGACCGAGGGCGCCTGCATCGCCTCGAACTCCTGGCGCTTCGCGCGCTTGGACTTGCGCCCCTTGACGGGACGTCCACCCGCGCGGCCGAAGGCGCCCTGGGTGCCACCGCGGCCACCGCGGCCGGGACCACCCGGACGACCCTGGAAGCCGCCGCCGGTGCCACCGGGACCGCCGCTCGGGGCGCCGGGACGACCGGCACCGCCGCGGGCGCCACCGGGGCCACCGCGACCCGGCGCACCGGGACGGCCGGCACCCGCGCCGGGACGACCGACCGTCGGGCGCGCCGGCATCGAGGCCGGGCTGGGACGGGGACCACCGGGGCCGGGGCCACCGGGACGCGGCCCACCGGGACGCGGCCCGCCCTGCGGACGGGGCATCCCCTGGCTCTGGGCGAAGGGGTTGTTGCCCGGGCGCGGCGCACCACCGGGACGGTCGCCGCCGCCCTGCGGACGGGGCATGCCCTGGCTCGGCGCGAAGGGGTTGTTGCCCGGACGGGTCGAGCCGCCGGGACGGGCCGCGCCCGGCGCACCAGGACGGCCGGCGGCCGCGGGGCGCTCGGCGCCGCGGTCGGGACGGTCGCCGCGCGGACGCTCACCGGGAGCACCGCGGTCGGGACCGGGACGGTCGGCACCGCGCTCGGGCGGGCCGGGACGGCGCGCACC
>NZ_JAAALN010000146.1 GCF_009906795.1 Kineococcus siccus | reverse complement strand
CTCGGGACGGGTGGGCGACGGCTGCGCTCCACGCTAGGCCGACCGTCGCGGCCCCCGGCGCGGATCGTCGCCGGACCACCCGGACGCCCGCCGGCGGCGCCCCGCGCGTGCTGCGAACGGGTGGCGCACGGGCTCGCTACCGTGGGCGCGTGCCCGCCCCCGCCAGCGTCGCCGCGACGCCCGACGCCCGCGGCGTCCCGGCCGCCCGCGAGCCGCGCGAGCCGGGACGGGGCGCCTTCGAGGTCCACCTGACCAACTTCTCCGGGCCCTTCGACCTGCTGCTCGGCCTCATCACCAAGCACCAGCTCGACATCACCGAGGTCGCGCTCGCCCGTGTCACCGACGAGTTCATCGCCCACATCCGGGCCGCCTCGGCCGCCGAGGAGGACTGGGACCTCGACGAGGCCAGCGAGTTCCTCCTGGTGGCGGCCACGCTGCTCGACCTCAAGGCGGCCCGCCTGCTGCCCGCGGCCGACGTCGAGGACTCCGAGGACCTGGCGCTGCTGGAGGCCCGCGACCTGCTGTTCGCGCGGCTGCTGCAGTACCGCGCCTACAAGCAGGTCGCCGCGGTCCTCGCGGAGCGCTTCGAGGAGTCCTCCCGGCGCGTGCCGCGCGCCGTGGCGCTGGAACCCCACTTCGAGCGCCTCCTGCCGGAACTCGTCCTGCGCGTCGGCCCGGAGCAGCTGGCCGCGCTCGCGGGCCGCGCCCTGACGCCCCGGCCCGTGCCGCTCGTCGGCCTGGAGCACCTGCACGCCAGCACCGTCAGCGTCCGCGAGCAGGCGGCGCTGGTCGTGGACCGCCTGCGGCGCAGCGGGTCCGCGACGTTCGAGGACCTCGTGGCCGACGCGGGCGAGGGGCCGGAGGGCACGCTCGTCGTCGTCGCCCGGTTCCTCGCGGTGCTGGAGCTGTTCCGCGAGCGCCGCGTGCGGCTGGAGCAGCCCGAGGCCCTGTCCACGCTGACCGTGCGGTGGGACGCCGGGGTCGCGGACGACGCCGACGACGCGGCGGCCGCCCGGGTGCTGGCCGCGGTGGACGAGTTCGAGGGCGCGGACACCGCGCCGGGGAGGACCGCATGAGCACCGACGTGGAGCGCGCAGCGGCGCACGACGACACCGACGACGACACCGCCGCCGCCGCCGCCGAGGCCGCCGACGCCGGCCGGCGCGTGCGGGCGGCGGTCGAGGCCGTCCTCATGGTGGCCGACGAGCCCGTCGCGGTCCCGGCGCTGGCCCGCGCGACGGGCGAGGCGCCCGACGAGGTGGACCTCCTGCTGCGCGAGCTCGCAGCGGAGTACGCCGAGCAGGGCCGCGGGTTCGAGCTGCGCGAGGTCTCCGGCGGGTGGCGCGTGTACTCGCGCGCCGAGCACGCCGACGTCGTCGAGGCCTTCCTGCTCGACGGGCAGACCGCCAAGCTCACGCAGGCCGCGCTCGAGACCCTGGCGATCGTCGCCTACCGCCAGCCCGTCAGCCGGGCGCGCGTCTCGGCCGTGCGGGGCGTCGGCGTGGACGGCGTGATGCGCACGCTGCTCACCCGCGGGCTCGTGACGGAGGCCGGGGTCGAGGCGACGTCGGGCGCGACGCTGTACCGCACCACCGAGGAGTTCCTGCACCGGATGGGCCTGCCGGCCCTCGACGACCTGCCGCCGCTGGCGCCCTTCCTGCCCGACGAGCTGTCGGTGGAGGACCTCGAGCCGCGCGAGGTCCTCGCCCCGCCGCCCGGTCCGGCGGTCGCCGCGGCCTCCGCGGTGGGGGATGATGGGACCGACGGCGGACCCGCCGACGCGGCCCCGCCGCGCGAGCGGGGGCCCGCGGACGCGACCGACGAGCAGCTCCCCGAGCCGCACCGGGACGTCCCCGTCCACGACAGCACGGACCAGCCGGACGACGAGCCGGAACAGCAGTAGGCAGTACTCCAGGAGGAACCCATGACCCCGACTGCGCCCCGCGGAGGCGGCCAGCGTCGCAGCGGCGCCGGCAAGGGCAGGCCCGGCGCGGGCGGTGGCCCCGCCCAGCGCGGCGGCCGGCCCCAGCGGCCGAGCCAGTCCCGCGGTGGGACCGGTGGCGGCAAGGGTTCCGTGCCCGGCAGGCACGCCGCGGGCGGACGCCGCGGCGCCGCGACGCGGATGAGCGACGAGATCGCGCCCGCACCGGCGCCGCCGCGCCGCGGCCCCGCGCCCGCCAAGGCGCGTCCGGGCGTCGACGTGCACGACCCCGAGGGCGTGCGCCTGCAGAAGGTGCTGGCCCAGGCCGGTGCCGGGTCCCGCCGCGCGTGCGAGGACATGATCGCCGCGGGTCGCGTCACGGTGGACGGCGAGGTCGTCACCGAGCTCGGGGTGCGCATCGACCCAACCCGGCAGGTCGTCCACGTCGACGGCCTGCGGTTCTCCCTCGACGACGAGCTCGTCTACATCGCGGTGAACAAGCCCAAGGGCGTCGTGTCGACGATGTACGACGAGCAGGGCCGGATGAACCTCGCGGACATGGTCGGCCCGCGCGAGGAGCGCCTGTTCCACGTCGGCCGCCTCGACCTCGAGACCGAGGGCCTGATCCTGCTGACCAACGACGGGGCGCTCACGCACCGCCTGCAGCACCCGTCCTTCGGCGTGAAGAAGACCTACCTCGCCGAGGTCCGCGGCCCCGTCAAGAAGGACCTCGGGAAGGTGCTGCGCGCCGGCATCGAGCTCGAGGACGGTCCCGTGGCGGTGGACAGCTTCAAGCTCGTGGACTCCAAGCCCGGGTACGCGCTCGTCGAGGTCGTCCTGCACGAGGGGCGCAAGCACGTCGTGCGACGCCTGCTCGAGGCCGAGGGCTACCCCGTGCTGAAGCTCGTGCGCACCCAGATGGGGCCGATCGTCCTGGGCGACCTCAAGCCCGGCAAGAACCGCCGCCTGACCCGGGGCGAGGTCCAGCAGCTGATGGCGGTCGCCGGGCTGTGACGGGCCCCACTACGGTGGCCCCCGTGTCGGTGAGGGCGATCCGCGGTGCGGTGCAGGTGGAGGCGGACGAGCGCGAGCAGGTGCTCGACGCGACGAGGGAGCTCGTCGAGGAGGTCATCCGCGCCAACGCGCTCAGCCTCGACGACTTCATCAGCGTCCTCTTCACCTCCACCCACGACCTGGTCTCGGAGTTCCCGGCCGTCGCGGCGCGCGAGCTCGGCATGGGCGACGTCCCGCTGATGTGCGCGCGGGAGCTCGAGATCGACGGGTCGATGCCCCGCGTCGTGCGCCTCATGGCGCACGTGGAGACGCGGCTGGCCCGCGCCGAGGTGCGGCACGTGTACCTGCGCGGGGCCCAGGCCCTGCGCCGCGACATCGCCCAGTGACGCGGCCCGCCCCGGCCCCGCGCCGGTGACCCTCGACCCGGCCGCCCCGGCCCGCACCGTCGGCACGGTCCGCGTGGTCGGCACGGGGCTGCTCGGCACGTCCGCCGCGCTGGCCCTGACCCTGCGCGGCGTGGACGTCGTCCTGCAGGACGTCTCGCCCACGGCCATGGCCATCGCGCGCGACATGGGTGCCGGGCGCTTCCCCCGCGACGACGACGACCCCGCCGTGGTGCTCGTCGCGGCCCCGCCCGACGTCGTCGGCCAGGTCGTGGCCGAGGAGCTGCGGCGCTGGCCGCGCGCCGTCGTCACCGACGTCGCCAGCGTCAAGGGTGGGCCGCTGCAGACGTTGCGGGACAAGGGCATCGACCTCAGCCGCTACGTCGGTTCCCACCCCATGGCCGGCCGGGAGCGCTCGGGCCCGGTCGCGGCGCAGGCCGACCTCTTCGCGGGGCGGCCGTGGGTCGTCGCGGCGGGGGAGGAGGCGGCCCCCGCCGCCGTGGCCGCCGTGCGCGCCCTCGCGCTCGACTGCGGCGCGGCGCTCGTGGACATGCGGGCCGGTGAGCACGACGAGGCCGTCGCGCTCGTCTCCCACGCCCCGCAGGTCGCGGCCAGCCTCGTCGCGGCCCGGCTGCGCGACGCCCCCGACGGCGCCGTCGGCCTCGCGGGCCAGGGGCTGCGCGACGTGACGCGGATCGCCGCGAGCGACCCCGCCCTGTGGGCGCAGATCCTCGCGGGCAACGCGGCCCCCGTCGCCACGGTGCTCGAGTCCCTGCGCGCCGACCTCGACGACGTCATCGCGGCGCTGCGCGCGCTCGAGCGCGACCCCGGCGCGCTCGGGGCCCGCGGGGCCCTGGTGCGGGTGATCGCCGACGGCGGGGCGGGGCGCGACCGCATCCCCGGCAAGCACGGCACCGCGCCGACGGCCTACGCGACCGTGGTCGTGGTCGTGCCCGACCGCGTGGGCGAGCTGGCGCGGCTGCTGGCCGACATCGGCGCGGCCGGGGCCAACCTGGAGGACCTGCGCCTGGAGCACTCCGAGGGCCAGCCGGTCGCCCTGGCGGAGATCGACGTGCTGCCGGCCGCGGCCGCGCACCTCGAGGAGGCCCTGCGGGAGCGGGGCTGGACGGTGCCGCGGTGAGCGCGGCGCCGACCGACCTCCGGCACCGACCGACCCCCGACGTCGACTAACCTCCACGGGTGCCCACCCCCGCCGAACACCACGGTCCCGCCACGTCCGCAGCGGAGTCGCCCGCGGCGGTGTCGCTCGGCACCTCGGAGGTCTCGGTGGTGGACCGGCCCGCGCGCGCGGGCGTGGTCGTCGCGGTGGACGGGCCGTCGGGGTCGGGCAAGTCCAGCGTGAGCCGGGCCGCCGCCCGCGCCCTCGGGGTGGCCTTCCTCGACACGGGCGCCATGTACCGGGCCGTCACGCTCGCCGCGCACCGCGCGGGCGTCGACCTGCACGACACGGCCGCGGTCGCGGCCCACGTGCGCGGGGTCCCGCTGGTCGTCGGCACCGACCCCGACGCCCCCGTCATCGCCCTGGTCGAGGCCGACGGCCGCGAGACCGACGTCACCGAGGCCATCCGCTCGGCCGAGGTCACGGCCGCCGTGAGCGCCGTCGCGTCCGTGCCCGCGGTGCGCGCCGACCTGCTCGTGCGCCAGCGCACGCTCATCGAGGCGGCCTGCGCGGCGCCCGCCGCGGGCCGGGCCCCGGGCGTCGTGGCCGAGGGCCGCGACATCACCACGGTCGTGGCCCCCGACGCCGACGTGCGCGTGCTGCTGACCGCCGACGAGGCGGTCCGGCTCGCCCGGCGCGCGCAGCAGGACCTGGGCGCGGCCGACGCCGCCGCGCTGGCGGCGACGCGCCGCGGGATCGTCGAGCGCGACCGCCTCGACAGCCGCACGACGGCCTTCCGCACCGCCGCCGACGGCGTCGTGACCCTCGACTCCACCCACCTCGACTTCGACGGCACCGTCGAGGCCCTGCTGGCCGTCGTGCGCGGGCGGACGGGGGCGCGCTCGTGAGCGTGCGCGTCCGCGAACCGCAGGCCTGGACCAAGTGGGTCGGCACGGCGCTCGCGCGCGGCGTGTGGTCCTCGCGCGTGCACGGCGCGCAGCACGTCCCCGGCACGGGGCCGGTGCTGTTCGCCGCCAACCACGCCTCGATCGTCGACGGCCCGCTGCTGTACGCCGTCGCCCCGCGCGACGTGCACTTCCTCGTGAAGAAGGAGATGTTCGGCGGCGTCGTCGGCGCGGCCCTGCTGCGGGCCGGGCAGATCCCCATCGACCGCAGCCACGGCGACCGCGAGGCGCTGCTGGGCGTGCTCGACGTCCTCGCGGGCGGCGGCGCCGCGGGCGTGTTCCCCGAGGGCACCCGCGGCCGCGGGGACGGCGCCTCCGTCCGCTCGGGCGTGGCCTGGCTCGCGCTGCAGTCCGGCGCGCCCGTCGTGCCGGTCGCCTGCCTGGGCGCGCACCTGCCCGGTGAGCGGGAGCGGCGGCTGCCGCCCCCGCGCCGCCGCCTGCACTTCTGCTTCGGCGCCCCCTTCACCGTGGTCAAGGAACCCGGGGTGCCCGGCCGCGTGGCCCTGGCCGCGGGTGTCGAGCAGGTCCGCGAGAAGTTGTCCGCACACGTGCTGGAGTCGCTGCAGCGCACGGGGATCGCATCCCCCGACCACCTGGGCGCCGACGAGCTGGGACTCGGTGAGATGGCGTCCGACGATCTGCCGGGAGGCAATCGATGAGTTCCCCCGACGCACCCGAGGACACCGGCGCCCACGACGCGCCCGCGAGCGGGCCGATCGAGGTCCCCGACGACGCGAACGTCGAGACCGCCCTGCGCGTGGGGTTGCGGGAGTACGACCTGTCCGAGGAGGACGTCGCGCTCCTGGACACCGACGGCAGCGGGGACGGCGACGAGCAGCCCGCCGGCCCGCTGCCGGTGCTGGCCGTCGTCGGCCGCCCGAACGTGGGCAAGTCGACGCTGGTCAACCGCATCATCGGCCGCCGCGAGGCGGTCGTCGAGGACGTCCCCGGCGTCACCCGGGACCGCGTCATGTACCCGGCGACCTGGGCCGGGCGCGACTTCACGCTGGTCGACACCGGCGGCTGGGAGAAGAAGGTCGAGGGGCTGCCCGCGCGCGTCGCCGAGCAGGCCGAGGTCGCGATCTCGCTGGCCGACGCCGTGATGTTCGTCGTCGACGCGACCGTGGGGGCCACCGGCACCGACGAGCAGGTCGTGCGCCTGCTGCGCAAGGCCGGCAAGCCCGTCGTGCTCGTGGCCAACAAGGTCGACGGCCCGCGCCAGGAGGCCGACGCCACCGAGCTGTGGTCGCTGGGGCTGGGGGAGCCGTACCCCGTCTCGGCCCTGCACGGGCGCGGCACGGGCGACGTGCTGGACGCCGCCGTCGCGAAGCTGCCCGCCGTCTCGGCCACCGGCGGCGGCCTCGAGCCGGCCGGCGGCCCGCGCCGCGTCGCGCTGCTCGGGCGGCCCAACGTCGGCAAGTCGAGCATGCTCAACAAGCTCGCCGGCTCCGAGCGCGTCGTCGTGCACCCCACCGCCGGGACGACCCGCGACCCCGTCGACGAGCTGATCGAGCTCGGGGGGCGCACGTGGCGCTTCGTCGACACGGCCGGCATCCGCCGCCGCGTTCACCTCACGCAGGGCGCCGACTTCTACGCGTCGCTGCGCACGCAGGCCGCGCTGGAGAAGGCCGAGGTCGCCGTCGTGCTGCTCGACGCCAGCGAGCGGCTGTCCGAGCAGGACATCCGCATCGTCACCACGGTGGTCGAGTCCGGCCGTGCGCTCGTCCTGGCCTACAACAAGTGGGACCTGACCGACGAGGAGCGCCGGCACTACCTCGAGCGTGAGATCGAGAAGGAGCTCGTCCAGTACCCCTGGGCGCTGCGCGTCAACGTCTCCGCCCAGACCGGCCGCCACCTCGAGCGCCTCGTGCCCGCCCTGGACACCGCGCTGGAGTCCTGGGACACCCGGGTGCCGACGGGCCGGCTGAACAGCTTCCTGGGCCAGGTCGTGGCCGAGCACCCGCACCCGGTCCGCGGGGGCAAGCAGCCGCGCATCCTCTTCGGCACCCAGGCCTCGACCCGGCCGCCGCGGTTCGTGATCTTCGCCAGCGGGTTCCTCGAGGCCGGTTACCGCCGGTTCATCGAGCGCCGCCTGCGCGAGCAGTTCGGCTTCACCGGCTCGCCCATCGAGGTCAGCGTCCGCGTGCGGGAGAAGCGCAAGCGGTGAGGTAAGGTCTTCCACGGCTCGACCACCCCCTCGGGGGCGGGACGGCCGGCGGGCTGTAGCGCAGCTTGGTAGCGCACTTGACTGGGGGTCAAGGGGTCGCAGGTTCAAATCCTGTCAGCCCGACCAGCGTTCGCGCGGGTCAGAGCGGGTGTTCGTCCTCGGGGCGGGCACCCGTTCGTCGTTGCCGGCCACGGCAGGTCAGGAGGTCGCAGGTGCCGGGTCTCCTCGAGCGGCTCCGTGGCCGCGTGTGCTCGGCCTGCGGCCACGCGCGGGAGGCGCACGAGCACTACCGCCGCGGGACGGACTGCTCGGTGCGCGACTGCGGGTGCCCGCGGTTCCGGCGCTGAGGTGAGGGTTGTCCGGCACGCCGCGGGTGCGGCGACGACGAGGAGCAGGGGTGGCGAGCACGGCTGAGCGCGAGGTCGCCGCGGTCCCCGACGCCTCGCACATCCTCGTCCGCTCCGCCGGCAAGACCTACCGCGACGGCGAGCAGCCGACGGTGGCGCTCGCCGACGTCGACCTCAGCGTGCCGCGCGGTCGCTTCGTCAGCGTCATCGGCCCCAGCGGCTGCGGGAAGTCCACGCTGCTGCGGCTCGTGGCGGGGCTGGAGGAGCCCGACACCGGCGACGTGTCGATCTTCGGCGCCACCGCGCAGCAGGCCTCGGCCGCCAAGTCGATCGGCTTCGTCCCTCAGGTGCCCGCGCTGCTGCCCTGGCTCAGCGTCCTCGACAACGTCCGCGTGCTCGACAAGGTGAACCGGCGGGCGGGCCGGCGCCGCCGCGAGGCCGCGGGCGCGGCCACCGAGCGGTGCGAGCTCGCGGGCGACCCCGTGCAGCTGCTGACCCGGCTGGGGCTGGGCGACGCGCTCGCGCAGCGCCCGGGGCAGCTGTCGGGCGGCATGAAGCAGCGCACCGCGATCGCCCGGGCCTTCGCGCTGCAGCCCGACGTCCTGCTGATGGACGAGCCGTTCTCGGCGCTCGACGAGTTCACGCGCGAGGCGGTGCAGCTGCAGCTGCTCGACGTCTGGCACGAGACCCGCACCACCGTGCTGTTCGTGACCCACTCGGTCACCGAGGCCGTGCTGCTGTCCGACACCGTCGTCGTCATGGCGGCCCGGCCGGGGCGCATCGCCGCGGTGCTCGACATCGGCCTCGAGCGCCCCCGCCGGCACGGCCACCTCGACTCCGACGCGATGCACGCGTGCGAGCACGCCGTGCGCGCCCACCTCGAGCAGGCGTGGACCGATGTGCTCCCGCGGGACCTGGTGTGAGGGGGCCCGTGGTGAGCGCGCGGCTGGCGGCCGCGGCCCGGCGGGCCGCGGCGGCCACCGGCTTCCTGCACCCGCGGTGGTGGCTGCCCACGCTGGTCGCCCTCGCGGCCGCGGCCGTGGTGTGGACGCTCGTGGCCCGCTCCAACCCCTACGTCCTGCCCGCGCTCGGCGCGGTGGGCGAGCAGCTCACGACCCAGCCGGGGTTCTACGTCGAGAACGCCGCCGCGACCCTGCGCGAGGCGCTGCTGGGCCTGCTCGCGGGCTCCGTCGCGGCGTTCGCGCTCGCCGTGGGGATCTCCGAGTCGACCGTGCTGCGCCGGGCGCTGCTGCCGCTCGTCGTGGTCCTCAACGTCACGCCCGTGGTGGCCATCGCCCCCGCGCTCGTGGTGGCGTTCGGCTTCGGGATCCTGCCCAAGGTCGTCGTCACCGCGCTCATCACCTTCTTCCCCGTGCTGATGAACACCACGACGGGGCTGCGCTCGGTGGCCCGGCCCGTGCTGCAGGTGTTCCGCACCGTGCACGCCTCCCGCCTCGACGTGCTGTGGCGGCTGCGGATCCCCAGCGCCCTGCCCTACGTCTTCGCGTCCCTGCGCGTGGTGTTCCCCCTCTCGATCGTCGGGGCGATCGTCGCGGAGTTCTCCGCCGCGGGCGCCACCCAGGGCCTCGGCACCGTGATCAGCGTGGCGTCCTCGTCGTCGCAGCTGGACCGCGTCTTCGCGGCCATCGCCTGCCTGGCGGTGATGGGCTCGGTCCTTCTCCTCCTCGTCACGGCCGTGGAGCGGCGCGTCCTGTCCTGGCACGAGTCGCAGTCCGGCCCGTCGTGAATGCCCACCGCCCGCACCCCTCCAGGAGCGCACCCGTGACCACCGCCCTGCGCGCCCTCGCCCCGGCCGCGGCCCTCGCCCTCCTGCTCGCGGGCTGCACCGGCGGCGGCGACCCGGCGACCCCGTCGGCCCCCGCCGCCGCGAAGGGGTCGGCCGTCTCGCCCGAGCGCTGCGCCGAGAACGAGGCCGCCGGGCCCGTCACCTACGTGACGGGGTACCAGTACCAGGCGTCGGCGAGCATCCTCGACCCGCTGGCGGCGGAGGCGCTGGGCTACTTCGACGCCCTCTGCCTCGACGTCCGCATCCAGCCGGGCACGGGCGAGACCGCGCAGAACGCGCAGCTCGTCGCCGCCGGCACGGCCCAGCTCAGCTCGATGAGCGGCGGCAGCGACGTGCTCGTCAACGTCGCCAACGGCGTCGACGTGAAGGCCGTCGCGCTGTTCGGGCACGTGCCCATCGCGACGCTCATGACGAAGCCGGACGTCACCGACCTGAAGCAGCTGGAAGGGACGACGCTGGGGCAGAAGGGCGCGCTGCCGGTGGCGATCGACGCCATGCTGCGCGCCGACGGCGTGGACGTCGCGTCGATCAAGCAGGTCGTCGTCGGGTTCGACCCGACCGTGCTGGTGCGGGGGCAGGTCCAGTCGCTCACGGGGTACAAGTCCAACGAGCCGCTGACGCTGGAGGCGCTGGGCGAGGACGTGCGGCTCTGGAACCCGGAGGACTACGGCGTGCCCGGCTCGATCGCCGCGACCATCGCGAACCCCGACTTCCTCGCCGAGCACCCCACGGCCGTGCAGGACTTCCTGCGCGCCCAGCTGCACGCGTTCGAGCACTGCGAGACGGCGGCCGAGGAGTGCGTCGGCTACGCCGCGCAGGCCGCGGGCACCGGCTACGACACGGCGCACAACGTCGACGTCTGGACCACGGAGGAGGGGCTGGTCACCTCGACCCTGCCCGCCGGTCAGGTGCTCGGGCAGCTGGACCCCGCGGCGATGCAGACCGAGGGCGACTTCCTCCTGCGGATGGGGCAGGTGAAGGCCGTCCCGGACCTGAGCAGGGTCCTCGACACCACGGTCGTGCCTGCGCTGTACGCGAACGGCGCCCTGGTCTGGCCCGCGCCCTGAGCCGGGCCAGACCAGGGCGCCGTTCGCGTACAGCGCAGGCACGACCGTGGTGTCGAGGACCCTGCTC
>NZ_JAAALN010000145.1 GCF_009906795.1 Kineococcus siccus | reverse complement strand
CAGCTCGCCCGCGCGCGCGACCAGCGAGGGGACGCCGCGGGCGAGGGCCTCGGCGACGGCCATGCCGTAGGGCTCGGCGGAGGAGAGCAGGACGTGCAGGTCGGTCCTCGCCCACTCCTCCGCGAGCTCCCGGGCGTCGAGCGGGCCGAGCAGCCGGACCCGCTCCGAGGCCGCGACGCCGGCGCCGCCGGGCGTCGGGGCGACGGTCCCGGCGCAGCGCAGCGACCACGGCCCGGCGAGCGCCTCGACCGCCGCCGCGGCGAGGTGCTGGCCCTTGCGCGGGGTGACGGACCCGACGCTGAGCAGCCGGTGCGCGCCGCGGGCGCGGGAGGCCGGGGCGGGGTCGGTCCCCGGCTCGGCGACGGCGAGCGACGTCAGCCCGGGGGACAGCGCGCGCAGCCGGGCGGCCGAGGACGTGCTGGTGGCGATGACGGCCGCGACGTGGCGCAGGGCCGCGACCTCGTCGGCGAGGACACCGGCGGGCGGGTCGTCGTCGGCGCGCAGCAGGTGCACGAGCAGGACGGGACGCACCCGGGCCGCGGCGGCCGCCAGCAGCGCGGGGTGCGGGGTGGCGACCAGCCCGTCGAGCAGGACGACCCCGCCGTCCGGCACCGCCGCCAGGGCCGCGGCCAGCTCCGCGGGCGCCGTCACGGTGACGGCCCGCAGCTGCGGCAGGCCGGCCAGCAGCCGCTGGTCGTAGCGGTTGCCGCCCGTGGGCGCCGCGAGGCCGGCCGGGACGAGGAAGGGCACGCGCGCGGCGGCGCTCACAGCACCCGCTCGTAGGAGGCCCACGCGACGTCGGACTCGCGCAGGGTGACCACGAGGCCGTCGAGCCCGGCGGCGTGGCCGCCCAGCTCGCCGGCCGCGACCGCGTCGGCCAGCCGGTCGGCGATCCAGCGGGCCAGGAACTCCGTCGTCGTCGTGGCGCCGCGGAACTCCTCGACGTCGTCGAGGTTGCGGTACGTCAGCCGGGCCAGCACGGCCGCGAGCGCGCGGGCGGCCGCGCCGATGTCGACGACGAGCCCGTCGGGGTCGAGGTCGGCGCGCCGGAACCCCGCCTCCACGACGTAGGTCGCGCCGTGCAGCGCCTGCGCCGGGCCGAAGACGGCGCCGGGCAGGCTGTGGGCGATCATCGCGCGGTCGCGGACGGTCAGCGTGAACACGGCGGCGCTCCTCCGGTGGGCTCGGCTCGGGGTCAGGACGGGTAGCGGACGCGGTGCAGCAGGGCGTCGCCGCCGGGGCGCAGGACCGACGGCAGGACCCGGGGCAGGTCCGCGAACGCGGACTCCCCGCTGACCAGGGCGTCGAAGGCGTCCTCCCGCAGCAGGTGCAGGGCGAGCGCGAGCCGCCGCCGCGGGTCCCAGCGCGGTGCGCGCGACGGCGGGACCCGGCCGACCTGGCTGGCGCGCAGCGTGAGGCGCCCGGAGTGGAACCGCTCCCCCAGCGCCACCTCGACGCGGCGGTCGCCGTACCAGCTGAGCTCGGTGAGCACGCCCTCGTCCCCGAGCAGCTCCAGGCCCTGCGCCAGCCCGGCCGCGGACCCGCTCGTGTGCAGCACGGCGTCGCGGTCGCCGCGGGCCTCGGCCGGTGCGACGACGGCGACGCCCAGGGCGGCCGCGGGCCCGGCCCGGGAGGGCTCCGGGTCGACGGCCTCGACGTCGGTGCCGCAGATGCGGGCCGCGACCGCGGCGACCAGGAGGCCCAGCAGGCCCGCCCCCACGACCGTGACGCGGTCGCCGGGCCCGAGCCGGGCGTCCCACACGCCGTTGACCGCGGTCTCGAGCATCCCCGCGAGCACCGCGCGCCCGGGCGGCACGTCGGCCGGGACCGGCACGACCGCGGCGGCCGGGACGACGTAGCGGTCCTGGTGCGGGTGCAGGCAGAACACCGTGCGGCCCAGCACCTCCCGGGCCCGGGCGCCCGCCGCGGTGACCGTGCCCACCGACAGGTACCCGTACTTCACGGGGAAGGGGAACTCGCCCGCCTGGAAGGGCGCCCGCATCGCGGTGCGCTCGCCCGCCGGGACCCCGCCGCGCAGCACGAGGGCCTCGGTGCCCCGGCTGACGCCCGAGAACAGCGCCGCGACCTCGACGTCGGCCTCGCCGGGGACGGGCAGCTCCTCGGTGCGCAGCTCCCCCGTGCCGGGCCCCGTGGTCCAGAACGCGCGAGCCCTCACCGGTGCGTCAGGACGAAGTCCGCGACGGCCCGCTCCCAGCCCTGCGGGTCGACGTTCCACTCCTTGGTGTGCCGCGCCTGCGTGCTCGCCACGTAGGTGACGAGGTCGGGCCGGGCCTCGGCGAGGCGGCGGGAGGGGCCCGAGGGCACGTAGTCGTCGTCGTCGGAGTGCAGCAGCAGGACGGGCAGGGCGAGCTCCTCGGCCCTGCGCACCCAGTCGAGCAGGCGCAGGTCCAGGGGACCCTCCAGCCCGACGAGGCGGCGCGCGAGGGGGTGGCGCAGCAGCCGCACCCCGTACCGGCCCAGCGGGACGGGCAGCCCCCGGGCCCGGGCCTGGTGGTCCAGGACGTCGCGCCAGTCCACGACCGGGGCGTCGAGGACGACGGCCGACACCGCCTCCGCCAGCGGGGAGCGGGCGAGCAGCTGCAGGACGATCGCGCCGCCCATCGACCACCCGACGAGCAGCACGCGCCGCGCGCCCGCGTCCAGCGCGTACCGGACGACGGCCTCGACGTCGGGCCACTCGGTGTCGCCCAGGCCGTAGGTCGCGGCCGGCGACGCGGGCCCGTCGGGGTCGTTGCGGTAGCTCGGCACGAGACAGCCGACGCCGAGGCGGTGCAGCAGCGCGACCGCGCGCAGGGCCTCCTCGCGGGTCGCCCCGCGGCCGTGGACGAGCACGGCCCAGGTGCCGTCGGCGACCTCCGCGGCGGGCGGCACCGACCAGCTGGGCAGCGGCCCCACCGGCCCGGCGACCTCGACCTCCTCGTGGTCGAGGCCGAGGGCGCTCGTCGGGTCGCCCGCGTAGTAGTACTGGTTCCACCGGGCCGGCCCGGGCAGGAGGACGCCGGCGTCGACGCCCAGCAGCTCCCGGACCACGGAGTCCCCGGTGCGCGCCAGGACGTCGCCGACGCGGGCGTGGCCCCGGCCGCCGTCGGTCCACAGGCCGTAGCGCCCGGGCACCACGGTGTCGGGGCCCGCGGCCAGGACGACGCGGGTCGGGCCGACCTGCAGGACCTCGACGTCGTCGGGCTTGTGCCGCGACGGGGTCACGACCGCGCGCGCGAAGGCGGTCGCGACGCCCGTGACCCCGACGAGGGCGCCCGCCGCGACGCCGACCGAGGCCGCGGCGCCCACCGCGGCCCGCCGCCGGCCGGTCACGGCCGGGCCACCCGCAGCGCGGCCACGACCAGCGGGACCTGCAGCGGCAGCCGGGCCAGGGCGAGGGCGCAGGCCCGCGCGTGCCGCGGGCTGCGGGCGCGGCGGCGCCAGGCGTCCAGGGCCTGCTGGCCGTTCGCCGGCCAGACGCCCACGAAGAAGGCCGCGGTGGCCCAGCCGGCGGCGCGGCGGGTGGCGGGGACCGCGAGGCCCGCGGCGAGCCCCAGCTCGGCGACGCCGGAGACCAGCGTCCAGGTCCGCGCGTCGCCGGGCAGGGCGCGGGGGACGACCGCGTCGAAGGGCGAGGGCCGCAGGAAGTGCCCTGCGCCCGCCACCCCCAGCAGCACGGTGAGGGGCACCCACCGGCCGGCGGTCGCGGGCCGGCCGGACACCGCGGAGGACGCCATGGCCGCATCCTGCCCGAGCACCACCCGGGACGGCACCCCACCCCCGCTAGCGTTGGGGGCGTGTCCGCCGAGCAGCCGTCCCGCCCCACCTCCGTCGCGCCCGCCACCGTCGTCGTCCTGACCGAGGAGGCCTTCGGCGACGTCGACGCCCGCAACCTCGCGCAGCTGCGGGCGGCGGAGGCCGACGCGGGTCCCGTGCACCACCTCGTGCTGGTGCCGGCCGACACGCACCGCAGCGTCCTCGCCGACCTGCTGGACCACCTGAGCCTGGGTGAGCTGCGGCAGGCCCTCGGCGCGGTGCGCGGGGGGCAGCCGGACCCGGCGGCGGCCCGCGCCGACGCCGAGACGGCCCTCGCCGCGACGCTGGCCGCGCTCGCCGCGGAGGGGCTGCAGGCCGACGGCCGGACCACCGCCGACGACCCGCTGCCCGAGGTGCGCCGCGTCCTGGCCGCCGACCCGGGCGTGCGCGAGCTGGTCGTCGTGACCCGCCCGCACGCCGTCGGGGACACCTTCCACCGCGACTGGGCGTCGCGGGCGCGCGACGAGTTCGGCGTGCCCGTCCTGCACCTGTACGCGGGAACGTCCCGCCTGGGCTGACGGTTGTCACCGGCATGAGGAACCACGGCACCGACACCCCGCAGAGCACCGGCAGCGCCTACCCCGTGCAGAAGAGCGAGGCCGAGTGGCGCGAGGAGCTGAGCCCGCAGGAGTACGCCGTCCTGCGCCAGGCCGGCACCGAGCGGCCGTTCACGGGCGAGTACGAGGACACCACCACCGAGGGCGTCTACGCGTGCCGCGCGTGCGGCGCCGAGCTGTTCACGAGCAGCGAGAAGTTCGCCTCGCACTGCGGGTGGCCGTCCTTCTTCGACCCCAAGGACTCCGCTGCGGTGCAGCTGATCTCGGACCGCTCGATGGGCATGGTCCGCACCGAGGTGCGCTGCGCGGCCTGCGGTTCGCACCTGGGCCACGTCTTCGAGGGCGAGGGCTACCCGACGCCGACCGACCAGCGCTACTGCATCAACTCGATCAGCCTGACGCTGCGCCCGGCACCCTCCGCGAGCTGATCGCGGCCTGCCCGGCGGCGACGTGCGTCCCGCGTCGGGCGCGGGCAGAGTGGGGGTCATGACCGAGCCGTACGCCGAGAGCTACCAGGACACCGACCGCGAGCTGGACCCGCTGGACGACCCGGACCTGCGCGCCGAGAACTCCGAGCTCGCCTCGGACGACGACGCCGACGCCCTCGACGAGGTCGGGGCCCTGGGGACCGACACCCTCCTCGCGGACGACGACGACGACACCTACGACACGACCCGCTCGGTGAGCCACGCGACCGAGGTGCTCATGAGCGACGACGTCGACGCGGACAACGAGACGATCGAGGAGCGCCTGACCCAGGAGGTGCCCGACGAGTCCGGCGGCACCGGCGCGTCGGGCCTCGGCGACCACGTGGCCGCCGCGGACGACGTGGACCCCGAGCGCGTCTGACGCACCGCCCACGACGACGAGAGCCGCCGCCCCCGGGAGGGGACGGCGGCTCTCGTGCGTCGCGGGTGCGGCTCAGGGCAGCTGGGCCACCAGCTCCGGCAGCTCGACGCGCGGGCCCGTGTAGAACGGCAGCTCCTCGCGCACGTGGTGGCGGGCCTCGGTGGCGCGCAGGTCGCGCATGAGGTCGACGATGCGGTGCAGCTCGTCGGCCTCGAAGGCGAGGACCCACTCGTAGTCGCCGAGGGCGAAGGCCGAGACGGTGTTGGCGCGCACGTCCTCGTAGGGGCGGGCCGCGAGGCCGTGGTCGCGCAGCATCGTGCGGCGCTCGGCCTCGGGCAGCAGGTACCACTCGTAGGAGCGCACGAACGGGTACACGCACACGTAGTCGCGGGCGCGCTCGCCGGACAGGAACGCGGGCACGTGACCGCGGTTGAACTCCGCGGGGCGGTGCAGCCCGACGACGGACCAGACCGGCACGAGGTGGCGCCCGAGGCGCGTGCGGCGCAGCCGGCGGTAGGCCTCCTGCACGAGCTCGACGGTCTCGGCGTGCCACCACACGAGCAGGTCGGCGTCGGCGCGCAGCCCGGCCACGTCGTAGAAGCCGCGCACGACGAGGCCCTTGCCCGCGAGCTCCTCGAGCAGCGACTGCACCTCGGCCGACAGCTCCGCGCGGTCCGCGTCGCCGAGGGTGTCCCGCACCGCGAACACCGAGTACATCGTGTACCGGATCGTCGCGTTGATCTCCTCGGCCGTCGGGGCGGCGGGCGCGGCGGCGGTCGCGTCGGCGGCGGGGGCGTCGGCTGCGTGCGTCATGGCCCCATCCTCCCGCGTGCCCGGCGCCCCCACCGCCCCGGGTGCGGTGAGCCCCGTCACCCGGCGGAGCCCCGTCACCCGGCGGAGCCCCGTCACCCGGCGGCGGGCGCGGCGAGGTCCGCCAGGACCGCCGCCGCGGCGGCACCGGCGTCCGCCACGCACGCGGGGACGCCGACGCCGTCGAGCACCGAGCCGCAGACCGCGAGCGCCCCCGCGGCCGCCACGGCCCTCCGCACCCGGGCGACCCGGTCGACGTGCCCGACGGCGTACTGCGGCAGCCCGTCGACCCAGCGGGCCACGGCGCCGTCCACGGGCGTGAGCGGCCGGCCGAGCAGGAACGAGGCGTCGCGCGCCGCGAGCGCCAGGACGTCGGCGTCGTCGCGCTCGAGGACGGCGGTCTCGCGGGCCCGGCCCAGCGAGACGCGCAGCACGCGGACGCCGGGGTCCTGCTCCGCGACCCAGGCCCACTTGCTCGCCGACAGGGTCAGCGCCTTGGCCTGCAGCCCCTCGGCCGCCCCGACCACGGGGGGCACGAGCAGACCGGACCCCGTCAGGCCCGCGAGCGCCGCCGCGGGCACGGCGAGCGCCGCGATGACCATGCTCGCGGTCTCCACCGCGGCCAGCTCGTGCGCGGCGGCCGGGACGGGGCCGCGCAGCAGGCGCGCGGCGACGGGGGCCGGCACGGCCAGGACGACGGCGTCGGCGTCGACGGCACCCGCGGGGGTGTCCAGCCGCCAGCCGGACGCGGTGCGGCGCAGGGCGGTCACGGGGGTGGACGGCCGCACGGTGCCGCCGCGCCCCGGCAGGCCCGCCGCGAGCGCCTCGGGCAGGCGCGACACGCCCCCGCGCACGCCCGCGAACACCGGCGTGCCCGCGGCGGGCCGGGCGGCCGCGGCGCTCACGCCCGCGAGCAGGGAGCCGCCCGCGCGGGCGTGCTCCCACAGCGCGGGGACGGTGGCCTGCAGGGACAGCCGGTCGGCGTGCCCGGCGTAGACGCCGCCGAGGAGGGGCTCGACGAGGCGGTCCACCACCGCGCGCCCCACGCGGGAGGCGACGTAGTCGCCCACCGACACGTCCGCCGTCACCGGCGGGGCGGGCAGCGCCGGCTCGGCGGCGACGCGGGCGACGTCTGCGGGCGGCAGGAGCCCCTCGACGGCGGCCGCGCTGCCCGGCACGCCCATCAGCGTCCCCGCGGGCAGCGGCACCAGCGCGCCCTCGGTGCGCACGCTCGCCCGCGCGGTCGCGGGGTGCACGAGGTCCGCCCCGAGCCCGGCGGCGCGCACGAGGTCGACGGCCTCGGGCCGGCGCGCCAGGACCGACTCCGCGCCCGTGTCGACGACGACGCCCCCGACCTCGACGCGGTCCAGGACGCCGCCCACGCGGGCCGCCGCCTCGAGGACCTCGACGCGCACGCCCGCGGCCGTCAGCGCCCAGGCCGCGCTCAGGCCGCTGATCCCCGCGCCGACGACGACGACGTGCGGGACGACGGCGGGCGGGGGCGCCGGGTCAGGCACCCGCCCGCCAGGCGTGCACCTCGTCGACCACGCGGTGCAGCACGTCGGGGTCGGTGCTGGGCGGCACGCCGTGGCCGAGGTTGAACACGTGGCCACCGCCCGCGGCCTCCCCCGCCTCGAGCACGCGGTGCACGGCGGGGCGCAGCACGTCCCACGGCGCGAACAGCAGGGCGGGGTCGAGGTTGCCCTGCACCGCGACGCCGCGGTCCAGCCCGGCGGCCAGCAGGCCCTCCCGTCCGCGGCGGGCGCCCTCGTCGAGCGGCAGCCGGAAGTCCACGCCGAGCACGTCGACGCCGCCGTCGACCGCGGCCATGTCGCCC
This sequence comes from Kineococcus siccus, assembly GCF_009906795.1. GTDB lineage: Bacteria > Actinomycetota > Actinomycetes > Actinomycetales > Kineococcaceae > Kineococcus > Kineococcus siccus. The sequence goes on along the minus strand of NZ_JAAALN010000145.1, from coordinate 2,990 downwards.
AGCAGCTCCCCCGTGCCCGTGCCGAAGTGCGTGCGCGGCACCCCCAGGTCGCGGACGGCGGCGAGCGCCTGCGCCGAGTGCGGCGCGACGAGCGCGCGGTAGTCCGCGACCGACAGGGCCCCGACCCAGGAGTCGAAGAGCTGCACCGCGGAGGCCCCCGCGGCCACCTGGGCCCGCAGGAACTCGCCGGTGATCTGCGCGAGCCGGCTCAGCAGGTCGTGCCACAGGCGCGGGTCGGCGTGCATGAGCGCCTTGGTGCGCAGCAGGTCCCGGGACGGACCCCCCTCGACGAGGTAGCTGGCGAGGGTGAAGGGCGCGCCCGCGAAGCCGATGAGCGGGGTCGCGCCCAGCTCGGCGGTGATGAGGCCGACGGCCTCGGTGACGAACCCGAGCTGCCCCGCGTGCAGCTCGGGCAGCCGGTCGAGGTCGGCGCGCGTGCGGAACGGCTGCGCCACGACCGGGCCGGTGCCGGGGACGATGTCGAGGTCCACGCCCGCGGCCTTGAGCGGCACGACGATGTCGGAGTAGAAGATCGCGGCGTCGACGCCGTAGCGCCGCACGGGCTGCAGGGTGATCTCGGTGACGAGCTCCGGGGTGCGGCAGGAGTCCAGCATCGCGGTGCCCTCGCGCGCGGCCCGGTACTCCGGCAGCGACCGGCCGGCCTGGCGCATGAACCACACGGGGACGCGGTCGGCCACCTCGCCCCGCGTCGCCTGCAGGTACGGGGCGGTCGACGGGACAGCGGTGGACGGGACGGCGTTCGGCGGGACGGCGTTCGGCGGGACGGCGGTCCCGGGAGCCGCGGGAGGAGGGCTGCTCGGCACTGCCCGATGGTCGCACGGCGTGCCGTCGCCCCCGGTCCCGCCCGGCGTGCCTACTCTCCGTCCGTGAGCGTCTCCCAGGTCTCCAGCGGCGGCCCGCCCGCCTTCCTGGCGGCCGTCGAGGCGCTGCGCGGGGCGCGGCTGCGCTCGGAGCTGCTCCTCACCGAGGTGCCCGCGCCCGCGCGCATCGCCCCGCACGCCGTGGCGCTCGCGGGGGACGTCGTGCTCGCCGGGGACGAGCTCGCGACCGGCCGGTTCATCCTCCTGCACGACGCCGCGGCGCCGCAGGAGTGGGGCGGCACGTTCCGCGTCGTCACCTACGCCCGGGCCGACCTGGAGGCCGACCTCGGCTCCGACCCGCTGCTGGGGCAGGTCAGCTGGACCTGGCTGGAGGACGGCCTGGCGGGCGCCGGGGCCCGCGCGTCGCGCGTCGGCGGCACCGTGACGCGCGTGCTGTCGGAGAGCTACGGCGACCTGGCCGGGCGCGAGCCGTCGGTCGACGTCGAGCTGCGCGCCTCCTGGACCGCCGACCCGGGTCACGACGGCCGGGTCGACGTCGTCGCGCACCTGCAGGCGTGGGGCGAGCTGCTGTGCACCGTGGCGGGGCTGCCCCCGCTGCCCGAGGGCGTCGCGTCCCTCGGCCGCCGCACCCGCTAGGCGCCGCTGGGCCGGACGCGCTCCGCCTCCCGGTGCGGCAGGGCCCGCGGTGATCACCGCGGGTGCCGCGGGGCCGGGCCGATCGACCGTTCGGGGTCAAGGTCGGGTGCGGCCGCGCCGATCACCTCCCCAGGAGAAGAGGCGTGCCGCAGGAGGCGGGCGCCCGCTCACTGCTGCAGGAGGACCACGTGACTGCACTCGTCGAACGGCCAGGGATGGCCGTTCCGTCACGACTCGGCCGCTTCGCCGCCCTGGTCGCCGTCGCCGACCCCGCCATCCGGGAGTCCGTGACGCGGACCCTGCGCATGCTGGGCGCCGTGAACGTCGAGCACGCCACGAGCGTCGCGCAGGCCCGGGCCCTGGCCCGGACCGGCCCGCGCGCCCTGTTCATCGCCGACGCCGGGCTGCCCGACGGCTCGGGCGCCGCCCTCGTCTCCGAGCTGCGCTCCGCCGGCTGGAACCGCTGCGTCGTGCTGTCCAGCAGCGCGGACCCGTTCGCGGTGCGCGGCGCGGTCGCCGCGGGCGTGCGCTGCTACCTCGTCACCACGCGCCCGGAGGGCGTGGGCTTCGAGGGCCGCGGCGGCGAGTCCGGCGTCGACAGCCTCTCGGAGCGGGAGATCGAGGTCCTGCAGCACGTGGCCGACGGTCGCTCCAACAAGGACACCGGCGCCCTGCTCGGCCTGTCCGCCCTGACCGTCAAGAGCCACCTGGCCCGCATCGCCCGCAAGCTCGGCACGGGTGACCGCGCCGAGATGGTCGCGATCACCCTGCGCGCCGGCGTCATCCAGTAGGTCCCGCACCGCGGTGCGCGGCGGGGCGGGGACGGCACCCGTCGCCCGCCCCGTACGGTGGGCGGCGTGGCAGTGGACGCGAGCAGTGCGGCAGCCGAGGAACCGGTCCCGGAACCCGAAGCGCCGCTGCTCAGCGCCCCCGCCGACGGCGTCCCCGACGTCGTGACGACGCCCGAGGCCCTGGCCGGCGTGGTCGCCGCGATGTCCGCCGGCACCGGGCCGGTCGCGGTCGACGCCGAGCGCGCCTCCGGCTACCGCTACGGCCAGCGCGCCTTCCTCGTGCAGCTGCGACGACGGGGCGCGGGCACGGCGCTGGTCGACCCCGCGGCGCTGCCGGACCTGTCCTCGCTCGGCGAGGCCCTCGCCGACGTCGAGTGGGTGCTGCACGCCGCGAACCAGGACCTGCCCTGCCTGGCCGAGGTCGGCATGCGCCCGACGACGCTGTTCGACACCGAGCTCGGTTCCCGCATCGCCGGGCTGCCCCGGGTGGGGCTGGGCGCCGTGGTCGAGGAGTTCCTCGGCATCCGCCTCGCCAAGGAGCACTCCGCCGTCGACTGGTCGACGCGCCCCCTGCCCGAGCCCTGGCTGAACTACGCCGCGCTCGACGTCGAGGTGCTGCTGGAGCTGCGCGACGCCCTCGCCGACCGCCTGACCGAGCAGGGCAAGCTCGCCTGGGCGCAGGAGGAGTTCGCGGCCGTCGTCGACGCGCCCGCCCCCACCC
>NZ_JAAALN010000144.1 GCF_009906795.1 Kineococcus siccus | reverse complement strand
ACGATGTTCCCGACGACGGACCCGACGACCGGCCCGCCCCCACCTCCTCCGGAGCCGCGTGATGCCGATGACCTCCCTGCCCTGGCTCGAGCTCGCGCGGTTCCGCCGGTCGCTGCTGACGAAGCTCGCGCTCGTCGTGGTCGTCGTCGTGCCCTGCCTCTACGGCGGGCTGTACCTGGCGGCGAACTGGGACCCGACCGGGGAGTTGGCGCGCCTGGACGCGGCCGTCGTCGACCTCGACGTCCCGGCCCCGAGCACCGGCGCCGACGGCACGACGACCACGGTCGACGCGGGCGGGCAGATCGTGCGTCAGGTGACCACGGCGGGCGCGGCGGGCTTCACGTGGCACGAGGTCAGCGCGCAGCGCGCGGCCGAGGGCCTCGAGGACGGCGACTACGCCGCGGTCATGACGATCCCGGCGGGCTTCTCCGCCGACCTCGTCTCGGCCGGTGGCGCCGACCCCCGGCGCGCGCAGCTGAGCGTCGTCACCGACGACGCGGCCAACTACGTCGTCGGCAACGTCGCCGGCACGATCACCACCACGCTGCGCGACTCGCTGGCCACGAGCACGACCGCGCGGTACCTCGACAACGTGTACGTCGGGTTCAACGCGGTCCACGCGCAGGTCAGCCGGGCCGCGGACGGCGCGGCCGGCCTCGCCGACGGCGCCCGCAGCGCCGACGCCGGAGCGGACCAGCTGACGGTCGGCCTCGGGGACCTCGACGACGGGGCCGCGCAGCTGGCCGCGGGCGCGGGAGAGGTCTCGGCCGGGGCGACGACGCTGGCCGCGGCCGCGCCGCCCGCGACCTGCTGGTTGCCCGCGGCAGCCTCGGCACCGACGTCCTGCCCCGCCTGCGCGCGCTGGCCGCCGCCGACCCCGGGAACGCGCAGCTGCAGCAGCTGCTCGCGTCCGTCGAGCAGGTCGACGCGCAGCTCGACCCGGACCTCGGGCGGCTCGGCACCGACCTCGGTGCCGCGGCCGGCCAGGTGAGCGCGGCCGGCCAGGGTCTCGCGGGCGCCGTGCAGCAGCTCGGCGCGGCCCGGCAGGGCGTCGACGAGCTCGCCGCGGGCGCGGACCGCCTCGCCACGGGCGCCACGGCCGTGTCCGACGGGGCCGCGCAGCTCGCCCGGGCGGCCCCCGCGCTCGCCGGTGGCGTGGCCTCCGCGGCCGACGGTGCAGCCGCCCTGGCCACCGGCACCCGCCAGGTCTCCGCGGGCGCGACGAGCGCCGCCGCGGGGGCCGAGCGGCTCGCGGCCGGCTCCGGGACCCTCGACACGGGGGCGCAGGAGCTGGCGACGGGGGCCGGGACCGCCCGCGACGGCGCCGCCCGGCTCGCCGACGGGACCGCGCAGCTGGCGGACGGGAGCACCCAGCTCGCCGACGGGCTCCGCAGCGGGGCCGACGCGGTCCCGACCTACGGCGACGCCGACCGCGCCCAGCGCTCGCAGGTGGCCGCCGCGCCCGTGCAGTCGCGCGCGACCCGCGCGCACGCCGTCGACGTCTACGGCGAGGGCCTCGCGCCCTACTTCGTCTGCCTCGCCCTCTGGATCGGCGGGATGATCACCTACATGGTGCTGCGCGCCGTGTCGCCGCGGGCCCTGGCCACCACCGCGGGGTCCTGGCGGGCCGCGCTGTCCGGGTGGCTCCCGGGTGCGGCCTTCGGTGTCGTGCAGGCGGTCGCGCTGTTCGCGTCCCTGCACGTGTTCCTCGGCTTCGACGCCGCCTCCCCGTGGGCCACGGTCGCCTTCGCGGTGCTCGTGGCCGTGGTGTTCACGAGCATCCACCAGTGCTTCACGGCGCTGCTCGGCGGCGTGGGGCGCCTGGTCGCCCTCGTGCTGCTAATGCTCCAGCTGGCCTCGGCCGGCGGCACGTACCCCGTCGCGACGGCGGGGCCGTTCTTCGAGGCGCTGAGCCCGTACCTGCCCATGACGTACGGCGTGCAGGGCCTGCGGCGCCTGGTCGCGGAGGGCGCCACCGCGCAGGTGTGGACCGACGTCGGGGCGCTGGTCGTGGCCGGCCTGCTGGCCATCGGCGTCACGCTGCTGGCCTGCCACCGCCGCCGCACCTGGTCGGTGACGAGGCTGCACCCCAGTCTCAGTCTCTGACCCGCGCGGGGCGGCCGGGCGGGTCAGTCGACGGGGTTGACGGGGTTGCGCTCCCAGAAGGCCAGGACCGCGGCCGTGAACTCCGCCGGGCGCTCCACGGGCAGGAGGGTGCGGGCCCCGGGAACGACGATCGCGGTCGCGGACCGGCAGGTCGCGGCGAGCTCGCGCGCCCGCGCCGGGCTCAGGTCCTGCTGTTCGGCCCCTGCGATGATGAGGACGGGGACGATGGCCCGCGCCAGTTCCGGCCCCAGGTCGGTGCGCCCGATGACGAAGGAGCGCAGGCTGGCGGCCTGGCTCCGGGGGTCCGCCGCCTCCAGGCTGCCGGTCAGCAGCGCCAGGGCCCCGGGGTCACGTGCGCGGCAGGCCCCCGTGAACTGGGTGGACCGGAGCAGGGCCCGCACGGGCGCGACCGGCCCGAGGTGCTCGAGGACGGCGCTCACGGCGGTCAGGACGTGTCGCTGCCACCTCGGCAGGGGCGCCGTCGGTGCGTTCACCGCGACGAGCGTGCGCAGTCGTCCGGGTCGCGTGCCCACGAGCCGGTAGCCGACCCGGCCGCCCCACGCGGTACCGACCCAGTCGACCGCTCCGGTCACGCCGACGCCGTCGAGGAGGTCCTCCGCCGCCAGAGCGCACTCCGTGAGCGTCGTGGTGGCCAGCAGGGGATCGCTCGCCCCCCAGCCGGGTCCGTCGACGAGGAGCAGTCGGCGCCGGGTGGACAGCCGGTCCACCACGCGCTGGTAGCAGCGCGAGTCCGTGAAGGTGCTGTGCCACAGGACGGCGGTGGGCCCCTCGCCGATGGTGTGGACGGCCAGGAGCCCGAGGCGCGTGGGGACCCGGGTGGTCGATCGCGGTGATCGCGGCACCGGCGCTCCCCTGGCGGCGAGATGAGCGCCGGGTGTGGTGGCGCGGTCCGACCGTAGGCCGCCGGCGGCCCGGGGGAGAGCGTTCTCAGAGACCCGCGCGTCCCCTCTTCGGGGGGTGCGCCGCGAGCACCGCGCCTGCATGCGGCACCCAGCCGCCGGTCGCGACGCGCGAGTTGAGCGGAACAAGCTCAACTCTGGCAGTGTTGCCCCCGGTGTCGTTCGTCAGCACGTCCCCTCGGAGGTTCCCGTGGACCTGAAGCTCACCACCCGCGCCCAGGAGGCCCTGGCCGACGCCGTCGGCCGGGCGAGCACCGGCGGCCACGCGCAGGTCGAGCCCCTGCACGTCCTGGCCGCGCTCCTGGAGCAGGAGGGCGGCGTCGCCGGCCACCTGCTCGACGCCGTGGGCGCCGACCGCTCCGTCGTCGCCACCCGCGTGCGCGGGGCGCTCGCGTCCCTGCCCAGCGCGTCGGGTGCGTCGGTCAGCCAGCCGCAGCTCTCCCGTCCCGCCGTCGCGCTCATGCAGGCCGCGGGTGACGAGGCGCGTGCGCTGGACGACGCCTACGTCTCCACCGAGCACCTGATGCTCGGCGCCGCAGCCTTGACCTCGGCCGCTGGGGAGGCCCTGCGCGCCGTCGGCGCCACGCGCGACGCCCTGCTCGACGCCCTTCCCGCCGTCCGCGGCGGCGCCAAGGTCACCTCGCCCGACCCGGAGGGTACCTACCGGTCGCTGGAGAAGTACGGCGTCGACCTCACCGAGCAGGCCCGCCAGGGCCGCCTCGACCCGGTCATCGGCCGCGACGCCGAGATCCGCCGCGTCGTGCAGGTGCTGAGCCGCCGCACCAAGAACAACCCCGTCCTCATCGGCGAACCGGGCGTCGGCAAGACCGCCGTCGTCGAGGGCCTGGCGCAGCGCATCGTCGCGGGCGACGTCCCGGAGTCGCTGCGCGGCAAGCGCCTCATCTCCCTCGACCTCGCCTCGATGGTCGCGGGTGCGAAGTACCGCGGGGAGTTCGAGGAGCGGCTGAAGGCCGTCCTGACCGAGATCCAGAACGCGGAGGGGCAGGTCGTCACGTTCATCGACGAGCTGCACACCGTCGTCGGCGCGGGTGCCGCCGAGGGCTCCATGGACGCGGGCAACATGCTCAAGCCCATGCTCGCGCGCGGTCAGCTGCGCCTCGTGGGCGCCACCACGCTGGACGAGTACCGCGAGCGCATCGAGAAGGACCCTGCGCTGGAGCGCCGCTTCCAGCAGGTCTTCGTCGGCGAGCCGAGCGTGCCCGACACCATCGGCATCCTCCGCGGCCTGCGCGAGCGCTACGAGGCGCACCACAAGGTCTCGATCTCCGACGCCGCGCTGGTCGCCGCCGCGACGCTGTCCGACCGCTACATCTCCGGGCGGCAGCTGCCCGACAAGGCGATCGACCTCGTCGACGAGGCCGCGTCCCGGCTGCGGATGGAGATCGACTCCTCGCCCATCGAGATCGACGAGCTGCGCCGCGCCGTGGACCGGCTGAAGATGGAGCAGCTCGCGCTGTCGAAGGAGGACGACGTCGCCTCGCGCGAGCGGCTCGAGGCGCTGCGCTCGCAGCTGGCCGACAAGCAGGAGCAGCTCACCGCCCTGAACGCGCGGTGGGAGCAGGAGAAGGCGGGCCTGAACCGGGTCGGCGACCTGAAGAAGACCGTCGACGAACTCCGCTCGCAGGCCGAGCGGTTGCAGCGCGAGGGCGACCTCGCGGGCGCCAGCGAGATCCTCTACGGCCGCATCCCCGGCCTGGAGGCCGACCTGGCCGCCGCGCAGCAGGCCGAGGGTTCCGGTGCCGCCCAGCCGCCGATGGTGGCCGACGAGGTCGGGCCGGACGACATCGCCGAGGTCATCGCCGGCTGGACCGGCATCCCCGCGGGCCGGTTGCTGGAGGGGGAGACCGCGAAGCTGCTGCGCATGGAGGAGTTCCTGGGCAGCCGCCTCATCGGCCAGGCCGCGGCCGTGGGTGCGGTCTCGGACGCGGTGCGCCGCAGCCGGGCCGGGGTCAACGACCCCGACCGCCCGACCGGGTCCTTCCTGTTCCTCGGGCCCACGGGCGTCGGCAAGACGGAGCTCGCGAAGGCGCTCGCGGACTTCCTCTTCGACGACGAGCGCGCCATGGTCCGCATCGACATGAGCGAGTACTCCGAGAAGCACGCCGTCGCGCGTCTCGTCGGGGCGCCTCCGGGGTACGTGGGGTACGAGGAGGGCGGCCAGCTGACCGAGGCCGTGCGGCGCCGGCCGTACTCGGTCGTGCTGCTCGACGAGGTGGAGAAGGCCCACCCGGAGGTGTTCGACATCCTCCTGCAGGTCCTCGACGACGGTCGCCTGACCGACGGCCAGGGCCGCACGGTGGACTTCCGCAACGTCATCCTCGTGCTGACCTCGAACCTGGGGTCGCAGTTCCTCGTCGACCCGGAGCTGTCGCGCGAGACCAAGCACGACGCCGTGATGTCCGCGGTGCGGGCGAACTTCAAGCCGGAGTTCCTCAACCGCCTCGACGACGTCGTCGTGTTCGACCCGCTGTCGACGCAGGAGCTGTCGCGCATCGTCGAGCTGCAGGTGCAGCGGCTCGCGGCCCGGCTCGCCGACCGCCGGATCACGCTGGAGGTCACCGACGCGGGCAAGGACTGGCTCGCCATCACGGGCTACGACCCCGCCTACGGGGCCCGGCCGCTGCGCCGGCTGGTGCAGCGCGAGATCGGCGACCGGCTCGCCAAGGCGCTGCTGTCCGGGGAGGTCCGCGACGGCGACACCGTCGAGGTCGACGTCGAGGACGGCGGTTTCACCCTCGACCTGGACGACCCGGGCTCGGCCCGCCGGACCGGTCTCGTGGTCCGCCGCGCGGAGACGGCCGTGACGGCGGTCTGAGCCGCACTGCAGCGGACACGCCCGCCAGGCTCCCGGAGCCTGGCGGGCGTCGTCGTGCCCGGCAGGTGGCGACGCGGATGCCATCGAGGTGAGAACGATTCCCATCTGGGCTAGGCTGGGGTGAGCATCCACCGAACCCGAGGAGACACGGTGTCCGCCCACTGCCAGGTCACGGGGGCCCAGCCCAGCTTCGGCTCGTCCGTCTCGCACTCGCACCGGCGCACGAACCGCCGCTGGAGCCCGAACATCCAGCGCAAGACCTACTTCGTGCCGGCGCTCGGCCGCACGGTCACGCTCACGCTGTCCGCCAAGGGCATCAGGACGATCGACCGACGGGGCATCGACGCCGTCGTCGCCCGGATCCAGGCCCGCGGCGAGCGCGTCTGATGGCCAGGACCCAGGACGTGCGCCCGGTCGTCAAGCTCCGGTCCACCGCGGGAACGGGGTACACGTACGTGACCCGCAAGAACCGCCGCAACGACCCCGACCGCATGGTGATCCGCAAGTACGACCCCGTGGCCCGCCGCCACGTGGACTTCCGCGAGGAGCGCTGATGGCCAAGAAGAGCATGGTCGCCAAGAACGAGCAGCGCCGTGCGGTGGTCGCGAAGCACGCGGAACGGCGCCGGGAGCTCAAGCGCCGCAGCGTGGACCCGCACCCGTCGGACGCCGAGCGCCTCGAAGCGCGAGCGGGACTGCGACGGCTGCCGCGCGACGCGAGCCCGACGCGGGTGCGCAACCGGGACGCGGTCGACGGGCGTCCGCGGGGTTTCGTGCGGGCGTTCGGCCTCTCCCGCATCAGGTTGCGCCAGATGGCCCACGCCGGGGAGCTGCCCGGTGTCACGAAGTCGAGCTGGTAGGAGAGGTGCCGTGAAGGTCCGAGCGTCGCTGAAGTCCCTGAAGAACCGTCCCGGCTCCATCGTGGTGCGGCGGCACGGGAAGGTCTTCGTGATCAACAAGGCGAACCCCCGGTTCAAGGCCCGTCAGGGCTGACCGGTCCGCGCACGCGGACCCGGAACCTGCTCGCCGCTCGCCGTGCGTTCTGGGAGCCTGACGGGGTGCTGGGTTCCGGAGGGTCGCGCGTGCGGTGGGAGGCGCTGCCCCCGGCGGTGCGCCGGGGGGTCGAGGAGGTCCTGGGCTCGCCGGTCGCGCGGGCCGTGAGCCAGTCCGGCGGGTTCTCGCCCGGTTCCGCGGACCGGGTCCGCACGCGCGACGGGCGGCGGGCGTTCGTCAAGGCCGTCGGGCCCGAGCTGAACCCCGACAGCCCCGGCATCCACCGCGCCGAGGCCGCGATCGCCGGATGGCTGCCGCCCGGGCTGCCCGCCCCCGCACTGCTCGGCACCGTCGACGCCGACGGCTGGATCGCCCTGGTGCTGCAGGACGTGGACGGGGTGACGCCCGCGCTGCCCTGGACCGCCGCCGACCTCGACGCCGTCCTCGACGCACTGACGCTCCTCGCGGAGGGCGCGACCCCCTGCCCGGTGCCCGACCTCGAGGACGCCCGGACGTCGTTGTCCCGCAACCTCGCGGGCTTCGACCGGCTCGCCGCCGACGCCACAGGTGCCCCGGACCTGCCTGCGCTGCCCGACCTGGACCTGCTGCGGCAGCTGGCGTCGCGAGGCCTCGCGGCCCTGGACGGCGACACGCTCGTGCACTCCGACCTGCGCGCGGACAACGTGCTCGTCACGAGCCGCGGTGCCGTCCTCGTGGACTGGCCGTGGGCGTGCCGGGGGCCCGCGTGGCTGGACACCCTGCTGCTGCTCGTCGAGGTCGAGCGGTTCGGCGGCCACGACGTCGACGGGCTGCTGCGCGGCCTGTCGCTCACCCGGGACACCGACCCGGCCGACCTCACGGGGGTCCTCGCGGGCATGGCGGGGTACTTCCTCGACGCCGCACGGCTGCCGTCGCCGCCCGGGCTGCCGACGCTGCGCGAGTTCCAGCGCGTGCAGGGCGTCGCGCTGCTGCAGTGGGTGCGGTCGCGGGTCAGCGCCGGCTCGTGAACCGGCCGGGCGTCGTGCCCAGCACCCGGCGGAAGTGCCGGGTGAGGTGCGACTGGTCGTAGAACCCCGCGCCCACCGCGGCCTGCGCGGGCGGCACCCCGTCGAGCAGCAGCCGGCGCGCCCGGTCGACGCGCCGGCCCGTTAGGTAGCGGTGCGGCGGCAGGCCGAACTCCGCCCCGAACGCCCGCACCAGGTGGGCCGGGTCGGCCTGCAGCCGCGCCGACGCGTCGGCGAGCCCGACGCCCGCGACGACGTCGGCGTCGAGGAGGTCGCGCAGCCGCCGCGCGAGGGACAGATCGCCCCGCGGCGCCGGAGCGGCCGGACCCCGGCGGGCCAGCAGGGTGCGCAGCCGCTCGGTGAGCAGCACCGTGCGGCTCGCGGCCTCGAACTCCTCGCCCGGAGCCGCGAGGGCGCCGTGCAGGCGCGAGACGGCCCGGCCGAGCGACGGGTCGAGCACGACCGGGGAGTCGACCGCGGCCCCGGTGAGAGCCAGTGGCAGCACCGCGGTCTCCAGGTACAGGACGCGCTTGCGGAACCCCTGCGCGGACGCGGCCCGCCCGTCGTGCGGCACGTGCGGCGGGAGGAGGGTGACCAGCGACGGCGACGTGGTGCGGGAGCGGCGGTCCAGGGCGAAGGCGACCGTCCCCTGGTCCACGAGGAGGACCGTCCACGTGTCGTGGGTGTGCAACGGGTAGGCGTGCTCGGTGAACCGAGCGTGCAGCACCTCGGCGACGCCCGGCACCGCCGGTCGCCAGCTGCGCACCCGTTCGCGGTCCGGCACCTCAAGAACGTACAAGAACCGGCCGCACCCCGGCGGCAGTCTCACGACGTGAGCGAGAACCTCCCCGACGCACCCGTCCGCTTCGACACCCGGACGGTGGTGCTGCTGCGCGACGACCTCCCCGGGTGGCAGCGGCTCAACGTGACCGCCTTCCTGGCGTCGGGGCTCACCGCGCGCCACGGCGAGCTCGTCGGCGAGGCCTACCTCGACGCCGACGGGACGGCCTACCTCCCGCTGCTCGGCCGGCCCGTCATCGTGCTCGAGGGCGGCGCGGACGTCCTGGCGGTGGCGCGCACCCGGGCCGTCGCCCGCGACCTGCCGATCGCGGTGTTCACCGCCGCGATGTTCGGCACGGGGCACGACGCCGCCAACCGCGCCGTCGTCCGGGCCGTCGCGGGGGACCGGCTCGACCTCGTGGGCCTCGCGGTGCATGGGCCGAGGAACGCGGTCGACAAGGTCGTCAAGGGCTCGCACCGCCACCCCTGACGTGTCCGACGGGCCAGCACCGCTGTCGTGCAACGGGAACCGGACGGTGTCCCGGGACGGCCCGCCGGTCCGGGATGATCGGGGCATGGACGACGACCTGCAGCACCTCGCGACGCTGATCCCCGCCCGGGGCGAGCCGGTGCGCACGCTGGACGACACCGCCACCGGGTCGTGGCGCGTGCGCGCCTCGCGCGTCACCGTCCGCCTCGACCTCGACGCCCGCACCGTGGTGCGCAGCACCGATACCGTCCCCACCCTCACGCCCGACCCGCTCGACGGCCGGCTCCTGGCGCTGGAGGAGATCCGCTCGTGCGCGGTCGGGGAGCCGTTGTCGTTGCGCGTGCGCGACGAGGACGGCAGGCCGGCGACGGTCCGGGCCACCAAGGTCCGCTACGTGCAGCCCGTCGACCCGGAGGCCGGCGCGCGCCGCGAACGACACCTGCGCCAGCTCGCCGCGGCCGTCGCGGCCGGGTCCGACTCCCGCGACGACCGCATCGCCGCCGTGCACTTCGGCGCGACGTGGGCGGCCGTCGGGGAGGTGCACGACATCAGCGGTGTGCAGGCCGCGGCCCGCTGGAAGGAGCCGGACCGCGAGGTCCTCGCCCGCCTGCGCGCGGCCCGCGGGGAGACCGGGACGCCCGCCGCGCCCGCCCGCCGGGAGTCCTGACCGGACCGGCATCCCGTCGTCGCCCGGCCGCGCCCGGCGGCTCAGGCCGCCCGGTCGCCGACCGGCCCCCGCGCGCGGTCCTCGTGGCGCAGGCGTGCCTCCCCGAGGAGTCCCAGCCCGAGGGCCAGGGCGACCATCGTCGCCACCCCGAGGGGCCAGTAGATGTGGGAACCGACGAAGGACCAGGCCGCGGCGACGGTCAGGAGCCCGCCCGGGAGGGCCGCCGGCCCCCACCGCCGCCAGGCGAGGACCGCGAGGGCCGCGCTGCCCGCGAGGAACGCCCAGCCGCCGACGGTGCCGACCTCGTTGCCGATCGCGAAGAGGTGATCGAGGGCGGGGTCGCGACCGTCGGCGTCCGGCCCGCGCCCGGCCGCGACCCCGTTGCTCACCAGCGCCCCGGCCCCGATGCCGGCGACGGCGTCGACGACGCCGTAGAAGCTGGCGTAGAGGAACGCGGCGACGCGGACGGCCCACGCCAGGACTCCCGGAACTCCGCGCACGAGGAACCAGAGGCCCACGCCGAGCAGCGGGAAGACCGGCACCAGGACGATGTGCATCGTGGTCCACCAGCCGGCCGTCTCCGGCGTGAGCTCCATCGGGTGGCTGAGGCCGATGCCGGCGAGCAGCAGCGGCGGGAGCGTCCCGGTGAGGTGGGTCGGCCATCGGCGCACGAGGGAACGCTACCTAGGCTGCCCGGCATGGAGGAGCGGCTCGCGGGCGGACGCGACCACGGGGCCGTCCGCGTCGGGGACACCGTGCGCCGCCACGCCGGGAGCCGCACCCCCGCGGTGCACGCCCTGTTGCGCCACCTCCACGACCACGGCTTCACGCGGGCGCCCGAGCCGCGGGGACTCGACGAGCAGGGCCGCGAGGTCCTGACCTACCTGGCGGGCCGGACCGTCGGCGAGGACCGGCCCTGGCCGGCCTGGGCCCACCGCGACGACACGCTCGTCCAGGTGGGGACGTGGCTGCGCGAGTTCCACGACGCCGTCGCCTCCTTCACACCCCCGGCCGGAGCGCACTGGTTCGGCGACCGCGACGACCTGCGCCCCGGGGAGGTGGTCGGCCACCACGACGCGGCGCCGTACAACGCGGTCTGGCGGCCGGCCCCCACCGCCGGCGACCCCGGGGCCGGCGAACTCGTCGGGTTCGTCGACTGGGACCTGGCCGGCCCGGCGCCCGCCGTGCGCGACCTGGCGTTCACCGCCCTGACGTGGGTCCCGCTGACCGCCCGCGACGTCGCGGCCGCCGACGGGTTCCCCGCCGACACGGACCGGTGGCGCCGGCTGCGCCTGCTGCTCGCGGCCTACGGG
>NZ_JAAALN010000143.1 GCF_009906795.1 Kineococcus siccus | reverse complement strand
CCCCGCCCAGCCCCGCGTTCGTCAACTCCGGCCCGTGCAGCACCTGGTTCGGGGAGAAGCTCGCGACGACGCTGCCGAAGGTCAAGGGGCAGTTCCTGCCCTATGCGCCCTGCGGCTACACGCCGGCGCAGCTGCGGTCCGCCTACGACGTGCAGGCGGTGCAGGACTCCTCCGCGAAGATCGACGGCCGCGGCGTGACCGTCGCCATCGTGGACGCCTACAACTCCCCGACGATCCTCGCCGACGCGAACACCTACGCGACCCGCCACGGTGACGCCCCCTTCGCGAAGGGCCAGTTCTCGCAGCTGAAGCCCGCCGCGTACTCCTACGGCTACGGCTACTCCGACCCGGTCAACGGCGAGGACCCGTGCGGCGAGCAGGGCTGGTACGGCGAGCAGACCCTCGACGTGGAGGCCGTGCACGGCATGGCCCCCGGGGCCACCGTCCTGTACTCCGGGGCGGCGAGCTGCCAGGACTCCGACATCGACATGGCCGTCCGCAAGGTCGTCGACGGCCACCTGGCCTCCATCATCAGCAACAGCTACGGCGACACGGGCGAGGACATCGACCCCGCGAGCATCGGCGCCGAGCACGCGACGTTCGTGCAGTCCGCGATCGAGGGCATCGGCGTCTACTTCTCCTCCGGCGACAACGGCGACGAGAAGGCCAACACCGGCTCGCGCCAGGTGGACTACCCCGCCTCCGACCCGTTCGTCACCGCCGTCGGCGGCACCGCCATCGGCATCGACGCCGCCGGCGCGCGGAGCTTCGAGACCGGCTGGTCGACCGGCCGGTCGGCCCTGAGCGCCAACGGCAAGGCGTGGACCCCGGCCTTCCCCGGCACCTACCAGTACGGCGGCGGCGGCGGCGTCAGCCAGCTGTTCGCGCAGCCGTCCTACCAGCAGGGCGTCGTACCGGCCTCGATCTCGACGTACTTCGGTGGCCGGCCCGGCCGCGCGGTCCCGGACATCTCGGCCATCGGCGACCCGAACACCGGCTTCCTCGTGGGCCAGACGCAGTCGTTCCCCGACGGGTCGGCCAGGTACAGCGAGTACCGCATCGGCGGCACCAGCCTCGCCTCGCCCGTCATCGCCGGGATCATGGCGCTGGGTGACCAGATCGCGGGCCGCCCGCGCGGGTTCGCGAACTACTTCATCTACGGCCTCGCGGGCACGTCGGCGCTGCACGACTCGGCGTCCTCGGCGGTGCGCGGCGTGGTCCGGGTCGACTTCACCAACTCCGTCGACGCCTCCGGCGGCACCACGACGACCCTGCGGTCCATCAACGACAAGCAGTCCATCTTCGTGCGCAAGGGCTACGACGACGTGACCGGCGTCGGCCAGCCCAACGGCACCGCGTTCCTGCTCGCGGCGGCCGGGCAGGCCCCGACCGGGGGTTCCACCTCCGACTGACTCCCTCCCCCCACGCACCACGGGCCCGGCCGCGAGCAGCGGACGGGCCCGTGGTGCGTGCGGCGTCAGTGCGCGAAGTGGCGCGAGCCGGTGAAGTACAGCGTGACCCCCGCGGCCGCGGCGGCCGCCACGACCTCGGCGTCGCGGATCGACCCACCCGGGGAGACGACGGCCCGGACCCCGGCGTCGATGAGGATCTGGGCCCCGTCGGCGAAGGGGAAGAACGCGTCGGAGGCCGCGACCGCGCCGCGCGCGCGCTCGGCCCCGGCGCGCTCGACGGCGAGCCGGCAGGAGTCGACCCGGTTGACCTGGCCCATCCCGACGCCCACGGAGGCGCCGCCCGCGGCGAGCAGGATCGCGTTGGAGCGCACCGAGCGCACGGCCCGCCACGCGAACGCGAGGTCGGCGAGGGTCGCGTCGTCCGCGGCCTCGCCGGCCACGAGGGCCCACCGCGTCGGGTCGTCGCCGCCCGGCTCGCCGTCGGCGACCTCGAGGGCGGCGTCGACGCGGTCCAGCGTCTGCACGAGCACACCGCCCGAGACCTGCCGCCACTCGGTGGCCTGCCGGCCGAAGCCCTCGGGCAGCTGCAGCAGCCGCACGTTCTTCTTCTGCTGCAGCACCTCCAGCGCCTCGGGGGAGAACGCGGGCGCGATGACGACCTCGGTGAAGACGTCGGCGACCTGCGCGGCCATCGCGGCGGACACCTCGCGGTTGGCGGCGATCACCCCGCCGTAGGCCGAGACCGGGTCGCACGCGTGGGCCTTGGCGTGGGCGTCGGCGATGTCGGTGCCGACGGCGATGCCGCAGGGGTTGGCGTGCTTGATGATCGCCACCGCCGGGTCGGCGAGGTCGAACGCGGCCCGCAGCGCAGCGTCGGCGTCGACGTAGTTGTTGTACGACATCGCCTTGCCGTGCCGCTGGACCGCCTGCGCGATGCCGGGCACGGAGGTCGGGTCGGCGTAGACGGCCGCCTGCTGGTGAGGGTTCTCGCCGTAGCGCAGCACCGCCGAGCGCGTGAGCGCGTTCCCGGTGACCGCGGGCCAGCCCTTCTCGTCGTCGGTGAGCGTCTGCTCGGCGAACCAGCCGGCCACCGCGGTGTCGTAGGCCGCGGTGTGGGCGAACGCGGCGGCGGCCAGCCGGCGGCGGGCGGTCAGGTCGAAACCGCCCTCGGCCACCGCGGTGAGGACGTCGCCGTAGCGCGCCGGGTCGACGACCACGGCGACGCTCGGGTGGTTCTTCGCCGCGGCCCGCACCATGGACGGGCCCCCGATGTCGATCTGCTCGACCACGGCGTCCGGGGCCGCCCCGGAGGCGACGGTGGCCGCGAACGGGTACAGGTTGACGACGACGAGGTCGAACGCCTCGACGCCCAGGTCCGCGAGCTGCTGCACGTGGTCGGGCAGCCGGCGGTCGGCGAGGATGCCGGCGTGCACCCGCGGGTGCAGCGTCTTCACCCGCCCGTCGAGGCACTCGGGGAACCCGGTGAGCTCCTCCACCGGGGTCACCGGGACCCCGGCCGCGGCGATCCGCGAGGCCGTGGACCCCGTGGAGACGATCGCGACGCCCGCGGCGTGCAGCCCGGCGGCGAGGTCCTCCAGCCCGGTCTTGTCGTAGACGCTGACCAGTGCCCGCTTCACGGGCTGCCTCTCGGCACGCGCGTTGTCCGCCATCAGCTCCGGATGGTCCCTTCGGGTCGGTGGTGCGTGGGGTCGGTCCCGGGCTGGTCCCGGTCGTCGTGGTCCCGGTCGTCGTGGTCCCGGTCGTCGGAGTCCCGGTCGTCGGGGCGGCCGGCGGCGCGCTGCTGCTCGCGGGCCAGCCGGGCGACGACGTCGACGAGCAGCACGCGCTCGGCGGCCTTGATGCGCTCGTGCAGGCTCGCCTCGTCGTCGTCGGGCCGCACGCGCACGGCGGCCTGGTCGAGGATCGGGCCGGTGTCGACGCCGGCGTCGACCAGGTGCACCGTGCAGCCGGTGACGCGCACGCCGTGGGCGAGGGCGTCGGCCACGCCGTGCGCCCCGGGGAAGCACGGCAGCAGCGCGGGGTGGGTGTTCAGCGTGCGGCCGCCGAAGGCCTCGAGGAGCGGGGCGCCGACGATGCGCATGAAGCCCGCGAGCACGACGAGGCCGGGCCGGTGCACCGCGACGGCGTCGGCGAGCGCGCGGTCCCACGCGGCGCGGTCGGGGTGCTCGCGCGGCGGCACGACGAAGGTCTCGGCCCCCGCGTCGGAGCCCCGGCGCAGCGCGGCCGCGTCGGGCCGGTCGGAGCCCACGGCGACCACGGTGAACGCCGGGTCGCGGGCGTCGAGCAGGGCCTGCAGCGTCGACCCGGACCCCGAGGCGAGGACGACGACGCGGACGGGAGCGTCGGTCGGGTCCTCGGGGGGCGGCACGTGCGGACACGATAGTCGTCCCCGCGCGCCGCCTCGACGGGCCGCGGCCCGCGGGTCAGCTGCTGCGGCGGCGCGCGCCGCGGCCTCCCTGGACCACGTGGTCCAGGGGGATGTGCTTGGTCAGGCGGCGGGCCGCCGTGGCCCGCCCGTGCGTCAGCTGGGCGACCCGCACGTACAGGCAGTCGACGATGAGCAGCTGCGAGTGCCGGCTGGCCATCGGGCCGTCGCGGAAACCCGTGGAGGACCCGGTCACGGTGAGGCTGACGTCGGCCTGCCGGGCCAGCGGGGAGCCCGGGTCGCGGGTCAGCGCGATGGTCGTGGCGCCGCGCCGGCCGGCCAGCTCGAGCGGTTCGCAGACCTCGCGGGTCGAGCCGGAGTCGGAGATGCCGATGGCGACGTCGGCGTCGGTGAGCAGCGCGGCCGACGTCGTCGCGGCGTGCACCTCGCTCCAGCTGCGGGCGACGCAGCCGATGCTGAACAGCCGCATCTCGGCGTCGGCCGCCATGGTCGAGCTGCCCCCGACGCCGTAGACGTCGATGCGCCCCGCGCACGCGATCGCCTGCGCCGCACGCTCGAGCGCCCGGTGGTCCAGGGAGCGGACCGTCTCGTGCAGGGCCCGGATGTCGGCGGAGCTGACGACCGCGACCACCCGGTCGAGGTCGTCGCCCTGGCGGATCTGGTTGCCCAGCGGGGACCCGCCCAGGAAGGAGTCACCGTCCCGCCGGCCGCGTTCGCGGGCGAGCTCCAGCACGAGCCCCTGGTAGCCGTCGAGACCCAGGGCCTGGCAGAACCGGGTCACGGCCGCCTGGGACGACCCCGCGCGGCGCGCCAGCTCGGCCGCGGAGCACTCCTCCACGAGGTCGGGCTCGGCGAGGACGAGGTCGGCGACCTTGCGCAGCGACGGCGACAGCGCCGGGCGCACCCGCTCGATGAGCTGCACGGGGTCCTCCTCGCGCACCTGCTGCGTCACGACACCACCCCCTCGTCCCCGCCGCGGCCGTCCACCCGGCGTCCACCCCGACGTCGTCGGCCCGACGCCCCGCCCGGCGGCCCCGCCGGGCGGTCACACCTCGATCTCGCTTGCCGGAAGTGCTTGACACCACCTGCGCCGCCTTGAATGCTTCAACCACCGCAACGCTAGAGGTTGAATGAGTTCACCGCAACGACATCCGCTGGACCGCCTCGCCGGTGGCCGGCCGACCACCACGGGGAGCCCGGAGTGCCCAGTTCCGCACCGCACGTGCAGGCGTTCCAGCACGAGGTCACCACGCGCCTGGCCGACATCACCGCCGACGCGGCCGCCGGCGGGCTCGACGCGGCGGTCCGCCTCCTGACGGACTGCATCGCCGCGGGCGGCGTCGTGCACGCGTTCGGCACAGGCCACTCCGAGGCGTTCGCCATGGAGATCGCGGGCCGGGCCGGGGGGCTCATCCCCACCAACAAGGTCGCGCTGCGCGACGCGGCGCTCCTGGGCACGCACGAGGTCAGCGAGCTGTGGGGGCAGCCGCCGCTGGAGCGGGACCCCGCGATCGCGGCGGACCTGTTCGCGACGATCGAGCGCGAGGAGCACGACGTGTTCGTCATCGCCTCGAACTCCGGCGTCAACGGTTCCGTCGTCGGGCTGGCCCTCCTGGCCAAGGAGCACGGCCACCCGGTCATCGCGGTGACGAGCCTGCTGCACACCGCGGCCGTGCCCGCCCTGCACCCCAGCGGGCGGCGCCTCAGCGAGATCGCCGACGTGGTGCTCGACAACCGGGCCCCGACGGGCGACGCCACCCTGAGCTCCATCGGCGACGTGACGGTCGGGGCCGTGTCCTCCATCACCTCCGCCTACATCGCGCAGCTCCTGACCATCGCCACGACCGCGGCGCTCACGGCCGCGGGCGCGGAGGCCCCGCTGTACGTCTCGGCCAACGTCCCCGGCGGTCACGACCGCAACCTCGGGTTCGAAGCCCGCTACGGAACCCGCATCCGCCGTTCCGCCTGAGAAGTCCGACCCCCGAGGAGAACCGTGAACCGCGAGTCCGACCGCGCCACCACCGACACCACCGCCCTGGCCCGCCGCCGCTTCCTGCGCCTGGCCTCCTTCGGCGTGCTCCTGCCCGCGGGCCTCTCCGCCTGCGCCGCAGGGGGCAGCTCCTCGGGCGAGGAGACCTCCGCCGCCCCCGCGGGTGAGGTCACCGAGGACAACCCCTTCGGCGTGCCGAAGGACACCGACGTCGACGCCGTCATCTTCGACGGCGGCTACGGCACCGACTACGTCAGCTTCGCGTCGACGGCCTTCGCGGCCGCGCACGGCGGTGAGGTCAAGGTGACGCCGTCGACGCAGATCTCCCAGCAGATGCAGCCGCGCTTCGTCGGCGGCAACCCGCCGGACCTGCTCGACAACTCGGGC
The DNA here is from genome assembly GCF_009906795.1 of Kineococcus siccus. Classification (GTDB taxonomy): domain Bacteria; phylum Actinomycetota; class Actinomycetes; order Actinomycetales; family Kineococcaceae; genus Kineococcus; species Kineococcus siccus. The sequence goes on along the minus strand of NZ_JAAALN010000143.1, from coordinate 4,917 downwards.
GCGAACAACATCGGCCTGGCCACCATCGCCGCGCAGCTGAAGGAGCTCACCCCGCTGGTCGAGGCGAAGAACCTCGAGGGCACCGTCATCAAGGACACCCTCTACCCGGGGATGCTCGACGACGGGACGTACGACGGCAAGCTCGTCCAGCTCAACTACGTGCTCACCGTCTACGGCCTCTGGTACTCCAAGACCCTCTTCGCCGCCAACGGCTGGACCCCGCCGACGACGTGGGACGAGGCGCTGGCGCTCGGCGAGCAGGCCAAGGCGAAGGGCAAGTTCCTCTTCTGCTGGGGCAAGGAGGCCGCGACGTACTACCTCACGCTCGCCATCGACGGCGCCGTCAAGGAGGGCGGCGACGACGTGCGCACGGCGCTGGGCAACCTCGAGGCCGACTGCTGGAGCCTGCCCGCGGTCCAGAGCGTGCTGACCAAGATGGGGACGGCGGTCTCCTCCGGCTACTTCCGCCCGGGTGGCGCCGGCACGCAGTTCACGGCCGCCCAGGCGCAGTGGAGCCAGGCCCAGGAGGCGATCCTCTACCCGTCGGGGTCCTGGATCGAGAACGAGATGAAGGACCAGACGGCCACCGACTTCCAGATGACCGGCACCCCCTCGCTCGCGGCGAGCGCGTCGGCGTCCCTGCCCGCGACGGCCCTGCACGCGAGCGCGGGCGAGCCGTTCCTCGTCCCGGCCCAGGCCAAGAACGCGGCCGGCGGGATGGAGACGCTGCGCATCATGCTCTCCAAGGAGGCGGCGACGAACTTCGCCAAGACGAAGCTGTCCTCGACCGTCGTGCGGGACACCGTCCCGGCCGACGCCTTCGGCTCCACGGCCCTGGCCTCCCAGGTGGCCATGCTCGAGGCCGCCGGCGAGGACTCCTTCACGCACAACTTCATCGACATCTACGGCATGAACACCGACATGCTCGTGGTGTGGAACAGCTTCCTGTCCGGGCAGCTCGACGTCGCCGGGCTGACCTCGGGGATGCAGGAGATCACCGACAAGGTGCGCGAGGACGACTCCGTCACCAAGGTGACGGTGAGCTGATTGACGATCATCGGCGCCGCCCCCGCGACGGGGCGCCGGAGGCCCCGCAGCACGGGGCGGCGACGCTGGACCTTCGACCGGGTCAGCCTGTTCGTGGTGTTCCTCGTCCTGCCCTTCCTCGGGTACCTGGCCCTGGTCATCTACCCGTTCCTGCAGGCCGCGTACTACTCGCTCACGTCGTGGTCGGGCTTCACGGCCACGCAGGACTTCGTCGGGCTGGACAACTACGCGCGGCTGCTGGGGGACGACACGTTCCTCAAGGCCGTCGGCAACAGCCTGACGCTGCTGGTCGTCCTCCCGCTGCTCACGCTCGTCCTGAGCTTCGCGCTGGCCTGCCTCGTGACGTTCGGGGGTTCCTCGACCGGCGGGGTACGGGGGCTGAGGGGCTCCAGCTTCTACCGGGTGGTCTCCTTCTTCCCCTACATCGTGCCGGCCATCGCCTCGGGCATCATCTTCGCCGCCGTGTACGACCCGAGCGCGGGACTGCTCAACGGCATCCTCACGGGGCTGGGGTTGGGCACCGCGGAGGACTACCCCTGGCTCGGTGACGCGCGGACCGCGATGATCGCCACCGTCGCGGTCATCGTCTGGACCTTCGTCGGGTTCTACATGGTCCTGTTCGTCGCGGCGATCAAGGGCATCCCCGCCGAGCTGTTCGAGGCGGCCCGCCTCGACGGCGCCGGCCGCTTCCGGACGGCCGTCTCGGTCGCGGCCCCGAGCATGACGGGGGCGCTGCGCAGCGCCTACATCTACCTGGGCATCTTCGCCCTGGACGCCTTCGTCTTCCTGTCCGTGCTCAACCCCGCCGGCGGTCCGCAGAACTCCACACTGGTGATCACCCAGCAGATCTACTCGACGGCCTTCCGCCAGGGCCGCTTCGGCCTGGCGTGCGCCATGGGCGTGCTGCTCGCGGTCATCACCTTCGTGTTCGTGGGCCTCGTCTTCGGCGTCGGCAGGCTCCTCGGGCGCGAGAAGAAGGCGGAGGTCCTGCGGTGACCCTGGCCACGACCCCCACGGCGCCGCCCGCCGGCGCCGCGGCGCCCGGCTCCCGGACGCCCCGCGCGGAGCGGGCGGTCACCGCGACGTCGCACACGATCCTCAGCATCTGGACGGTCGTCATCGTCGTCCCGCTGCTGTGGACCGTGATGTCGAGCTTCAAGACCTCCCGGGAGATCTTCGCCTCGCCGTTCGCGCTGCCCGAGCAGTGGCGGTGGCAGAACTACGTCGACGCGTGGACCACGGCGGGGATCGGCCGCTACTTCTTCAACTCGGTCGTCGTCGTGGCCGGCGCCCTGGTCATCACCATGCTCACGGCCGCCATGAGCGCCTACGTCCTGTCGCGCTTCGACTTCCCCGGGCGCAGCCTGATCCGCAACCTCATCCTGGCGGGCCTGACCTTCCCGGTCTTCCTGGCCGTCGTGCCGCTGTTCTTCATCCTGCAGCAGCTGGGCATCCTCAACACCCTGCCCGGGCTGATCGTGGCGTACTCCGCCTACGCCTACCCGTTCACGGTGTTCTTCCTCCTCAGCTTCTTCGAGGAGCTCCCCGCCGAGATCGCCGAGGCCGCCTCGATCGACGGGGCCAGCGAGTGGCGCACCTTCTTCCAGGTCATGCTCCCGATGGCGCGCCCGGGGATGGCCTCGGTCGCCATCCTCAACGTCGTCGGGCTGTGGAACCAGTACCTGCTGCCCGTGGTCCTCAACTCCGTCCCGGCGAACTCCGTCCTCACCCAGGGGCTGGCGGCCTTCGCCTCGCAGGCCGGCTACAACGTCAACTTCGGCGCGCTGTTCGCGGCGGCCGTGATGACGATCCTGCCGGTGCTCGTGGTCTACGTGGTCTTCCAGCGCCGGCTGCAGGGCTCCGTCGCGGCGGGCAGCCTCAAGTGACGCGCGGGGCCCTCGGCGCGTGAGCGGACCGCTCCTCGCCGTCGACGCGGGGGGGACGAGCACGCGGGCCGTCGTCCTCGACGCCGACGGCACCTGCCGCGGCACGGGCCGCGCCGGGTCCGGCAACCCGACCTCCAGCGGCGCGGCGACGGCCCTGGCGTCCATGGCGCGCGCAGCCCGCGACGCCCTGGCCGCGGCCGCCGTCGCGCCCGGCCGGGTCACCGGGGTCGTCATCGCGATGGCGGGGGCCGAGGGGCCCCTGCCGTCGCCAGCGCTGGCGGCGGCCGTCGGCTACACCGGCCCGGCGGCGCGGTTGCGCCGCGTCGGCGACCTGCCGGCCATGTACTCCTCGGGGACCGCGGACGCGGTGGGCGCCGCCCTGGTGTGCGGGACGGGCTCGGTCGCCGGACGCGTGGCGGACGGGGAGCTGGTGCGCGTCGTGGGCGGCAGCGGCTGGCTGCTGGGCGACGCCGGGTCCGGGTACTGGACGGGCCTGCAGGTCGTGCGGGCCGTCGTGGCCCACCTCGACGGGTCGGGCGAGGCGACGTCCCTGACCGCCGCCGTCCTGGCGGCCGAGGGCGTCGCGGCCGGGGACGCCACCCGGCACGGCCGCCCCGAGCACCTGCACCAGCTGCTCGACGCGCTCTACGCGGCGCCTCCGCTGGCGCTCGCCCGCTTCTCGCCGCTGGCCTTCGCGGCCGCCGCGGGCCCCGCACCCGACCCCGTCGCCGCCCGCGTCGTCGCGCAGGGGGGCGACGCGCTCGCCGCGCTGCTGCGAGCCCTGCGGCTGCAGCCGGGCGAGACGCTGGTGGCCGGCGGCAGCACCTGGCGGCACGGGGTCGCCGGCTCGGGAGCCCCGCGCTCCCCCGCGCTGACGGCCGCCCTGGCCGGCCTGCGGGTGCAGCCCGCCGAGGACGGGCTGCTGGGGGCGGCGGTCCTGGCCCTGCGCCTCGACGGCCCCGTCGACGCCGTCGTGCACGAGCGCGTCCGCTCCTCGCTCGCCCGGCTGCGCGGCGGCTGACGCGCCCCGCTCGAACCGTGGACAGGGGGGTGGGGCAGGCGCTGGACTGGGGCGATGAGCACCCGCGACCGTCCCTGGCCCCCCGGCGTCCCGAGCTGGGCCGACCTCGCGGCGAGCGATCCGCCCGCCGCCGCCCGCTTCTACGGCGCCGTCCTCGGCTGGACGACGCTCGACGCGGGACCCGAGTCCGGCGGATACCTCATGGCGTCCGTGGACGGCCACGCGGTCGCCGGCATCGGCTCGTTCGGCGCCCCGGCCTGGACGCTCTACATCGCCACCGACGACGCCGACGCCACGGCCGAGGCCGCGCGGGCCGCGGGCGGGACGGTGCTGATGCCCCCGGGCGACGTCGGGGCGAGCGGCCGGCTCGCCGTCCTGGCCGACCCCAGCGGTGCCCCGTTCGGCGCCTGGCAGGCGCGCGAGCACATCGGCGCCGGCCGCGTGAACGAGCACGGGGCCCTGGCCTGGGCGGACCTGCGCAGCTCCGACCCGGCGGCGGCGCTGGCCTTCTACCGGCAGCTGTTCGGGTGGGAGTTCGAGCCCCTCGCGGGTGAGTACGGCACCGTCGCCGCCCCGGACCTCCCGACGCCCGTGGGCGGGCTCGGCCCCCTGTTCGGCGTCCCCGCCTCGCAGTGGCTCGTCTACTTCGGCGTGGACGACGCCGACGCCGCGGCCGCGGCTGCCGTCGAGGCCGGGGGCCGCGTCGTCGCCGCGCCCGAGACCACGCCGTTCGGCCGCATCGGGCAGGTGGCCGACCTGGACGGCGTCGTCATCGGCATCGTCGCGACCGACTGGAGCCAGGCCCCGGACCGGAGCTGAGCGGGCTACCCCCGGCGCAGCAAGCGCCGGAGGCGGGCCGCGACCGCGGCCGGCGCGGCCCGCAGCGGCCCGGGCGACGTCTCGACCGCCAGGCGGTCCGGCGCGGGGCCGCTCGCCCGGCGGGCCCCCGGCCCCGCGCCGGAC
>NZ_JAAALN010000142.1 GCF_009906795.1 Kineococcus siccus | reverse complement strand
CCCCTGCGCCGCCGCGACGGCCGGCGCGCCCACCCGCGCCACCGCCCGCCAGTGGGCCGCGCTCGCGGTGCTCGTGCTGCCCGTGCTCCTCGTGTCCGTGGACATGACCGTGCTGAGCTTCGCGCTGCCCTTCGTCTCGGAGGCCCTCGCCCCGAGCGGGACGCAGCTGCTGTGGATCGTCGACGGCTACTCCCTCGCCATCGCGGGGCTGCTCGTGCTGATGGGGACGCTGGGCGACCGCTTCGGCCGGCGCCGGCTCCTCGTCGTCGGCGGCGCGGGCTTCGGCGTCGTGTCGCTGCTGGCCGCCACGGCGGACTCCGCGGAGGCCCTCATCGCCGCGCGGTTCGCCCTCGGGGTGTTCGGCGCGACGCTCATGCCGTCGACGCTGTCGCTGCTGCGCAGCACCTTCACCGACCGCGAGCAGCGCCGCACGGCCTTCGCGGTGTGGGCCGGCGGGTTCGCGGGCGGCGCGGCGCTCGGCCCGATCGTGGGCGGCTGGCTGCTCGAGCACTTCTGGTGGGGCTCGGTCTTCCTGCTCAACGTGCCCGTCATGCTCCTGCTGCTCGTCCTGGCGCCGCTGCTGGTGCGGGAGTCCAAGGACCCGTCCCCCGGGCGCGTCGACCTGCTGAGCGCGGCCCTGTCGATCCTCGCCATGGCCGGCGTCGTGTACGGCATCAAGGCCCTGGCCGACGGCGGCCCCGGGCTGCACGCCGTGGCCACGCTGGTCGCCGGGGCGGGGCTGGGCGTCGTGTTCGTGCGGCGGCAGACCACCCTGGACGACCCGATGCTGGACGTGACGCTGTTCCGCATCCCGGTCTTCCGCACGGCGGTCCTGGCCAACCTCATGAGCATCCTCGGGATGACCGGGATGCTGTTCGCGACGTCGCAGTACCTGCAGCTCGTCCTCGGCCTGGACCCCGTCCCCGCCGGTCTCCTGCTGCTGCCGGGGGCGGTCGCCTCGATCGTCGCCGGACTGCTCGCGGCCCGCCTGGCCCGCCGCGTGCGGCTGGACCTGCTCATCGCCACGGGCCTGCTGCTCGCGAGCGCCGGGTACGTCGTGGCGGCGTTCCTCGGCGCGGGGGACGCGGGGCGCAACGCGGTCCAGCTGGCGCTCGCCTTCGTCCTGCTGTCCGCGGGCGCGGGTCTCGCCGAGACCCTGACCAACGACGCGATCCTCTCCACGGCCCCGCCGGAGCGCTCGGGCGCGGCCTCGGCGATCTCCGAGACCGCCTACGAGGTGGGGGCCGTGCTGGGCACCACGCTGCTCGGCAGCCTGCTCAACGCGGTCTACCGCTTGCACGTGCAGCTGCCGTGGAACCTGGCCGGCGGCGAGGGCGACGCGGCCCGCGAGACCCTCGGCGGCGCCGTCGAGCTCGCGGGCCGGCTGCCCGCGGGCAGCGGTGGGCCGGAGCTCCTCGCGAGCGCGCGGGAGGCGTTCAGCGCGGGTGTCGACGTCACCGCGGCGGCCGGGGTCGTCCTCACGGCCGGCGCGGCGCTCGTGGTCTGGCGCCAGCTGCGCCCCGCGGCGCGGCCGCCGGCCCGGGAGGTGCCGGAGCCCGTCCGCGCGTAGCGTCGGCGCCCAGCCGCTCACCGTGGGAGGACGCCGTGCCCGAGAAGTCGCCCGAGTCGAAGGTCACGAAGGCCGGGCACGCCCGCCAGGACGCGATCCCCAGCACGCTGCAGCGCTCGGACGCGAAGGCGCAGGACACCTTCGCCAAGGCCCACGACGCCGCGGCCGGGTCCTACGGCGACGAGCAGCGCGCCAACCGCGTGGCGTGGGGCGCGGTCAAGCACACGCACGAGAAGGTCGGCGACCACTGGGAGCCCAAGGAGGGCGGCCGCCGGGGACCCTCCGACCCGCAGTCCGAGGGCGGGGCGGACACCGACCGCCGCTCCTCGGGCGGCGTGGACGAGAAGGCGACCAAGCGCCACCTCCTGGACCTGGCCCGCGAGGCCGGCGTCCGGGGACGCTCGTCGATGACCAAGGCGCAGCTCGTGGACGCCCTGCGCCGGGCCAACGACCGCGCGACGGCCCGCGCCCGGTCCTGACCGCGTCCTGACCGCGTCCTGACCGCGTCCGGTCTGCGTCCTCAGTCCGGCGGACCGGGCGCGAACAGCGCGGCGGCCAGGCGCCCGTGGGCCGCGTGCAGCCGCGCGGCCTGCCGGGCGGAGCGCTCCAGCAGCTCCCCGAAGGCCGCGGTCCGCAGCCGCGGGTGCGCCGGGGCCCGCTCGGCGAGCACCCGCCACACGGCCTCGCGGCGCCGCAGCGCGGCCTCCAGCCCCTCGAGGTCGAGCAGCACCTGCACGGCGGTGCGGCGGGGGGCGGCCGTGGCGGGCACCCGGTCCAGGACGGGCAGCCGCTGCAGCAGCGGCGCCAGCTGGGCCACCCGCGACGACGCCCACGTGACCCCCAGGACCGCCCAGTCGGTGCCCACCCCGAGGTCGCGCATGACGGCGCGCAGCGCGGCCCGGTCGGCGGTCACCTCCCGGCGCAGGCCCAGCAGCGCGTCGCGCTCGGCGCGCAGCTCCTCCGACCGCGCGGCCCGGCGCAGGTCCGCGACGAGCGCCCCCGCGGCCGCCAGGTGCTCGTTGAGGTAGACCGCCAGCGCGGGGTCGACGAGCGGGCCCGGCGCCGAGGCCGCCGCGGACGGCCGGCGCGGACGGAGCACGGCGGTGGGCACGCGCAGCACGGCGCCTCCTCGGTCCGGTGGAGTCGGCGGGTCGCGTCCTGGTCGGTCCCCGCGGGCGGCCCCGACGGTACCGGCGCGGTCCGGTGCCGTCACCGCGGCCGGTCCGCACCCCGCGTCCGGTGCGGAGAGTGACGACGTGGGGAGGTCTCCGAACGGGTGATGTGCGACGTTCGGATGGAGCGACACCCCGTCGTAACGTAGCGTGCATGAGCGGTCACTCTGATGACCGCGCCGACGCGAGGACCGAGACGGGGGCACGGATGAACGGTGCACAGGGCGGCCTGCTCATGACGGAGGGTCCCGCCATCGACACGATGGTGACCCTCATGCCGACCTCGTCGGCGACCGTGCACACCGCCACCGTGCGGTCGTGGACCGCCAGCGCCGCCGGGCTGGTGGTGACGAGCCACGTCAGCGCCACGCCCGCGTCGGTCGCGGCCCTCGACGGCCAGCGGGTCTGGGTCAGCACCGAGGCGCACGCCGACGCCGACGGTGCCGTCGTGCCCCACGCGGTGTTCCAGGCCGTCGCGCAGGCGCACCGCGAGGACGAGCTCGCGCTGACCGGCGTCATGCTGCTGGCCGCGGAGACGCGCCGCGGCGCCGTGCGCGCCACCACGTCGAAGCTCGCGCACCTCAGCACCCCCGACGGCGACCGCGAGGTCCGCACCGTCGACATCTCGCGCACGGGCGTGCGCCTGGAGGCCGGCTCGCTGCCCCGGGCGCACGAGGAGGTCGACCTCTCCCTCGACCTCGAGGGGGGCGTCGAGGTGCACGCGCACGGCGAGGTGCTGCGCGTCGACGACGCCACGGGCGAGGCCGTCGTCCGCTTCGTCGAGCTGGACCGCGACGCCGCCGACGCCCTCGAGCGCAGCGTCCTCATCGAGCTGGCCCGGCAGAACCGCGCCGACTGACCCCGGGTCAGGGGTGGTTCGGCCCCGGCCCCTGGGACTCCGGCGGCTGACCGTCCGGCGGCTGGGACTCCGGCGGCTGGGACTCCGGCTGCTGGGACTCCGGCTGCTGGGACTCCGGCTGCTGGGACTCCGGCTGCTGGGCCCACCACGCCCGCAGCTCCGCCTCCGCGACGTCGGCCGGCAGCGGGCCGCGCTCCATCCGCAGCGCCAGCAGGTGCTGGTAGGCGCGCCCGACGACGCGGGACGGCCCGATCCCGAGCACCCGCATGATCGCGTTGCCGTCGAGGTCGGGGCGCACGGAGTCGAGCTCCTCCTGCTCGCGAAGCCGCGCGATGCGGACCTCCAGGTCGTCGTAGGCCGCCTCCAGCCGCCGCGCCTTGCGCACGTTGCGCGTCGTGCAGTCGCTGCGGGTCAGCTTGTGCAGCCGCGACAGCAGCGGCCCCGCGTCGGTGACGTAGCGGCGCACCGCGGAGTCGGTCCACTCGCCGTCGCCGTAGCCGTGGAAGCGCAGGTGCAGCTCGGTCAGCTTCGCGACGGCCTTCGTCGTGTCGTTGTCGAAGCGCAGCGCCTTCATCCGCTTGGCGACGAGCTTCGCCCCGACCACCTCGTGGTGGTGGAAGCTCACCCCGCCGCCCTCCTCGAACCGCCGCGTCCGCGGCTTGCCGACGTCGTGCAGCAGCGCCGCGAGCCGCAGCACCAGGTCCGGCCCGGGCACGTCGCCGCCGGGGCCGTCCTCGCGCCCGATGGCCTGCTCCAGGACGGTCAGCGAGTGCTCGTAGACGTCCTTGTGGCGGTGGTGCTCGTCGATCTCGAGCTGCAGCGCGGGCAGCTCGGGCAGCACGTGCTGCGCCAGCCCGGTGTCCACGAGCAGCCGCAGCCCCGCGACGGGGTCCACCGCGAGCACGAGCTTCTCCAGCTCGGCGCGCACCCGCTCGGCCGAGACGATCGTGGTCCGCTCGGCCATCGCGGTCATCGCGGCCAGCACCTCCGGGGCGACGCGCAGCCGCAGCTGGGCCGCGAACCGCGCCGCGCGCATCATCCGCAGGGGGTCGTCGGAGAACGACTGCTCCGGGGTGCCGGGCGTGCGCAGGACCCCGGCCGCCAGGTCCGCGAGGCCGTCGTGCGGGTCCGCGAAGTCCAGCGACGGCAGCCGCAGCGCCATCGCGTTGACGGTGAAGTCGCGGCGGGACAGGTCGCCCACGAGGTCGTCGCCGTAGGAGACCTCCGGCTTGCGCGACGCCGCGTCGTAGCTCTCCGAGCGGTAGGTCGTCACCTCGACCACGACGTCGGTCCCCGCGACCGTGCGGCGCGCACCGATGGTCCCGAACTCGCGGCCGATCTCCCAGTACGCGTCGCCCCAGGCGCGCAGCAGCTTCGCCGTCGCGTCGGGCCGCGCGTCGGTGGTGAAGTCGAGGTCGGCCGAGCGGCGGCCGAGGAACGCGTCGCGCACCGGGCCGCCCACGAGCGCCAGCTCGTGACCCGCGCCGGCGAAGACGCGACCGAGCTCGACGAGGACGGGCATGACGGGCCCGAGCGCCTCGACCGCGCGCCGGCGGGCGTCCTCAAGGGCCGCGGCCAGGGCGGCCGCACCGGGCCCGTCGGTCCCGGCGTCGGAGGCGGCACCGGAGGCGCCGGGCGGAGGAGCGGAGGGACGGGGGAGCACGGGACTCAAGGGTGCCAGAGGCGCGGAGGAGTCCTGGCTACAGTGAGCCGATGGTCAAGCCTGCCCGGGACCCGCGTCGGCGGCTGCCCACCGTGCAGGAGACCTCCTCCGGTGGGCTGGTCGTCGACACGTCGACCCCGACGCCCCGCGCGGCGGTCATCTGCCGGGTCAACCGGGCCGGGCGCCACGAGTGGTGCCTGCCCAAGGGCCACCTCGAGGGCGCGGAGACGCTGGAGGAGGCCGCGGTCCGCGAGATCGAGGAGGAGACCGGCATCCGGGGCCGCGTCGTCGAGCCGCTGGGCAGCATCGACTACTGGTTCTCCGCGGAGGGCCGGCGCATCCACAAGGTCGTCCACCTCTTCCTGCTGCTGGCCACGGGCGGGCACCTGACGGTCGAGAACGACCCGGACGCCGAGGCCGTCGACGTCGCGTGGATCCCCCTGACCGAGCTCGACGCCCGCCTGGCCTTCCCGAACGAGCGGCGGGTGGCCGAGGCCGCCTCGCACCGCCTCAGCGAACTCGCGTGAGCCGCCGGTGACGCGGCGGCCCGGCGTCCTGGTCCGCACGACGACCGCGACCGCGCTCGCGGTGGGAGTGGCGCTGGCCCCCGCCGGGGCCGCCGCGGCCTCGCCCACCCGCACGACGCCGGCCGGCACGCCGTCGCCCTCGCCGTCGGCGGCGGCCCTGCCCCTGGCCGTGACCCTGCTGGGCGTCACCCCGAGCGCCTACGACGCCGACGACCCGGCGCGCTCGCTCGTGACCGTGCGCGTGGGCGTGCGCAACACGACGCGGGCGGCCCTCACCGGGCTGCGGGCGCGGCTGGTCGTGCAGCGCGCCGCGCTCGTCACGCGGCAGTCGGTGCAGGGCTGGGCGACGGCCCCCGCGACCCGGTCCCTCGGCAGCAGCACGGTGAGCTCGGCCCGCGTCGACGTCGGGACGCCGTCCGGCAGCGGGGGCGAGCTGCCCGCCGGGGCCACCACCGAGGTGGTGCTGACGCTCCCGGCCGCGGACCTGCCCGGCACCGGCGGGGCGCACGCCTCGGCCGTCGAGGTCCTGACCGGCGACGGGCGCGCGGGGCTCGTGCGGACCTTCGTCACGGCCGCCGCGCCCGGCACCGCCCCGACGCGGATCACCCTGCTGCTGCCGCTGGTCGCGGGGCGCACGGGCGAGGCCGGCGAGGACGGCGGCGTCGACGGGCACCTGAGCGCCGCCGAGGTCGGGGCGCAGCTCACCCCCGACGGCCGCCTCACGCACCTGCTGGCCGCGGGGACCGACCCCCGCGTCTCGTGGGCGCTGGACCCGGCCCTGCTGGCCTCCGTGACGGCGCTCGCGTCGCCCGCCGCGCCGGCGACCGGTCCCGCCACGCCCGACGCGGCGGCCGCCGGGGCCCCCGCGGGCGACCAGGCGGCCGCGGCGGCCTGGCTGGCCGCGCTGCGCAGCGGCGCCGCGGGGCGCGACGTCCTCCCCCTGCCCTACGCCGACCCCGACCTCGCCTCCCTCGCCCGCACCCCGGCCGGCGACGAGCTGCTCGCGGCGGCCGACGCGGGCAGCGCCGACGCCGTGCGCAGCGGCCTCGGCGACGCACCGGCCGACGTCCTGGAGGGCGTGGCCTGGCCCGCCGACGAGGCCGCGGGCGCGGCCGTCGTCGGTCTCGCGGCCCGCGCGGGCGACCGCGCCCTCGTCGTGGACGACGTGAGCACCCCCACCACCGACGACGACCTCACCTACACCCCGACCGGCCGTCGCGACCTGACCGTCGGGACGACCCGGCTGGCCGCGCTCGTGGCCGACGCGACGCTGTCCGACGTGTTCGCGGACGTCTCGGAGCCCGCCGCGGGCGCCGCGCTCGTGCAGCGCTTCGTCGCCGAGGCCGCGACCACGAGCCTGCAGCGGCCGAACGACCCGCGCAGCCTGCTGGCCGTGGCGCCGCGCTCCGTCGACCCCGACCCCGCCACGGTGCAGGCGCTCACGACGGCGCTGCAGGACTCCGGCTACGCGCAGCTGCAGGGCGTCGAGGAGCTGCTGGCCACCCCGGCCCCCGACGTGGCGCGCAGCGGCCCGGTGCTGCCGCCGGACGCGGCCCGCGGTCAGCTGCCGGTCGCGCACGTCGACGCGGTGGCCGGGACCGTGGCCGACGTGGACGCCTTCGGCACCGCGCTGCAGGGGGAGGACGCCCTGCTCGCGGACCGGCGGCGGGCCGCGCTGGCCCTGCTGTCGGTCAGCTGGCGCGGGCACGCCGAGGAGCTGCCGGGCGCCCGGGACCGCGTGACGGACGCCGTCGCCGCCCTGGCCGCGGGCGTCCGCATCGTCGGCGGCAGCACGCGCAACCTCGCGGCGACGCGCAGCGAGCTGCCCGTCACGGTGGTCAACGAGCTCGACGTCCCCGTCACCGTGCAGGTGGTCCTGCGGGCCCGCGCGCCGCGCGTGCAGCTGGGCACGGTCGCGGAGCAGACGATCGCCGCCGGCAGCCAGCTGCGGGTCGCCGTCCCCGTGCGGGCCCTGGCCAACGGCACCGTGGTCGTCGACGCGACCCTGCGCGCCCCCGGCGGCTCGCAGATCGGTCAGACGGTCCCCGTGACGCTCAACGTCCGGATGGGCGTCGAGGGCTGGATCACGGGCGCGGTGGGCGGGCTGGCCGCGCTGCTCCTCGTCGTCGGGGTCGTGCGGGCCGTGCGGCGCCCGCGGCGGCGCATGGACGAGGCCGAGCAGGCCCTGCCCGTGCCCGAGGCCCCGGGCCTCGACCCCCGCTGACCGCGGCGCCGGCCGTCAGCCGCGGCGCAGGCCCGGCACCCGCCGCAGCAGCGGCGCGACGAGCTCCTCCAGCTCCCGGACGCGCATCAGCCGGCACAGCAGGACGAAGACGCCGAGCACGACGAGGCCGCCCACGACGACGACCACGGCCGAGGTCCCCCGGCCCTCGCCCAGCGCGTCGCCCAGCCGCACGACCCCGGTCCCGGCGAGCGCCGCGAGGCCCCCCACGACGAGCAGCCGCACGAGCGTCCGCAGCAGCCGGTGGCCGTCCAGGCCCCCGCCGTCCAGCCCGCGGAAGCGGCGGCGCAGCAGCGTCAGGCCGAGGACGCAGCCGACGACGTTGGCCAGGCTCATGAAGGCGCCGACGCCGACGACCTGCCAGCGGGGCTCCAGCAGGAACCAGCAGACGCCGTTGCCGAGCGTGGTCACGACGGCGACGACGGCCTGCACGGTGAACGGCGTCCGGGCGTCCTCGTAGGCGTAGAACACGCGCTGGACGAGGTAGGTGACGCTGAACGGCACGAGGCCGACGGACATCGCGACGAGCACCCAGCCGATGGGCCGCCCTCCGCTCACGACGACGTCGCCGATCGAGGGACCGAGCGCGACGAAGGCCGCGGTGGCCAGCGCCCCCGCGGCGGCGACCGTGCGGGCGCCGGCGGAGAAGTCGCGCCGGACCGCGCGGACGTCCCCGGCGACGGCCGAGCGGCTCAGCCGCGTGAACAGCGCCGTGACGAGCGACACCGCGACGAGGGAGTGCGGCAGCATGAACAGCAGGAACGCGTAGGTGTAGGAGTTCCCCGAGGCGCCGTTCTCGCCGGCCTGGTTCAGCGCGTACCCCGCCGACGTCATGACCTTCGAGGTGGGGACGAACGCCAGCTGGCCCAGCGCGACGCCCGCGAACGTCCACCCCGCGACCCGCCCCGCGCTGCCGAGGCCGGTGCCGCGCACGCCGAACCTCGGGCGGTAGCGGAAGCCCGCGCGGTGCAGCGGCCAGACGAGGACGAGGGCCTGCAGCGCGACGCCTGCCGTGGCGCTGCCCGCGAGCAGGGCGACCATGCCGGGGGTCCACGCGTCGGCGTCCAGGACGTCGCCGCCCGGGAACAGCGCGAGGAAGACCAGCAGGCCCGCGACGGCGACGACGTTGTTCACGACGGGCGCCCACATGTAGGGCCCGAAGCTGCCGCGCGCGTTCAGCACCTGCCCGAGCACGGTGTACAGGCCGTAGAAGAACACCTGCGGCAGGCACCAGTAGGCCATCGCGGTCCCCAGCACGAACCAGTCGCGGTCCCAGTCCTCGGCGTAGAGCCGGACCACGAGCGGGGCCGCCAGCGTGATGAGGACGGTCGCGCCGGCCATGAGGACGAGGGCCAGCGTGATGAGCCGGTCGACGAACTCCTGACCGGCGTCGGGCAGCCGGAACGCCTTGACGATCTGGGGGACGAGGACGGCGTTCAGCACCCCGCCGGCGATGAGGATGTAGAAGTTGTTCGGCGCCTTGTTCGCGACGTCGAACACCTGCCCGCCCACGCCGGACGCGGTGGCCCCGACGGCGATCCCCAGGACGGCGACGCGGAGGAAGCCGAGGACGCGCGAGACGAGCGTCCCCGACGCCATGAGCGCGCTGGAGCGGGCCAGCGAGGCCGTGCCGCCGTCGTCGCCGCGCCCGGGGGCGGTCGCCGGGACGGGACCGCTCGTGGTGGGGTCCGGTGTGGTGCTCACGCCACGATGGTCGCCGATGCGCGCGCCCTCCCGCGCCCGCCACCCCGACCGCGGTCAAGGCGCGGCCCCGGCGTGCCGACGAGACGGGTACGGGACGGGGAGCGCGCGCGGCGGCGGCGCTGTCGACCGCCGCGCTCCTCGCCCCCGCCAACGCCACCCGCCGACACCACCTGCCGGCAGAGGCCCGCCGACACAGGCCGCCGACGACAGGCCCGGCCCCACCACGGGGCCCCGCGGCCCCCGACGTCCGCGCGGCAGCCCGGCGCACCCGGGCGCTCCACCTAGGATCGGGGGTGGCGGTCGAGGCCGAGCGCACCCCGGGGACGGCAGGTGCGCCGTGGAGCACGAGGGGGACGTTCTGGACGCCGTGGGCCGCAGCACCGTGGCGGACCGCTACGCCCTCGACGCGGAGCTGGGCGCGGCCCGGGGCACGGGCGGAGGCCCGGACGGGGGCACGGACGGGGGCTCACCGCCCGACGCCCGGCAGTTCCGCGCGCGCGACACGACCCTGGACCGCCGGGTCCGGGTCCGGACCCTCGACGCCGCCGACCCGCGCGCGGAGGAGTTCCTCGACGCCGCCCGGCGCACCGCGATGCTCAGCGACCCGCACGTCCCGCGCGTCCTGGACGCGGGCACCGAGCAGCGCGGGGCCGGACCGGGCACGGTCTACGTCGTCGAGGAGGACGTCGAGGGCCGCACCCTGACGGAGCTGCTGCGCTCGGGGCCCCTGCAGGCCCCCGCCGTCCGCTCGCTCGTCGGCGAGGTCGCCACGGCCCTGGAGACGGCGGCCCGCCGCGGCCTGCACCACACCCGCCTGACCCCGGACTCCGTCGTGCTGGGCCCGGACGGCGTCGTGCGCGTGGTCGGCGTGGGCCTGGAGGCGGCGCTCGAGGTGGACCCGCCGCTGGTGTCCCCGGCGCGCGCGGCGGCCCTGGCCGACCGGGCCGACGCGGTGGGGCTCGTGGCGCTCGTCTACGCGGGCCTCACCGGCCGCTGGCCCGCCGTGCCGGGCGTCGCGGCGCACCGGGGCCTGCCGACCGCCCCGTCGGGCGGGGACGGCCCCGTCCCGCCCAAGGACATCCGGCCCGACGTGCCGAACGACCTGGACACGCTGTGCGCCGTGACGTTCGGGCCGCACGAGGACGGACCGCGCGACCCGGCGGAGCTGGCGCTGCAGCTCGCCCCGTGGTCGATGGCCGTGTGGGCGGACGTGCTGCGCGAGATGCGCGGCGAGCGCGCGACGCGCGAGGTGCGCCAGCGCCTCGCCAGCCGCGAGGTGGTGCCCGACGAGGAACCGCCCGTGCCGTTCGCGGCCCCGGCCTCGACGGGCCGCCCGCCGCAGTCGGACTCGCGCTTCGTCCTCGCCGTCGTCG
Source organism: Kineococcus siccus (assembly GCF_009906795.1). Taxonomy (GTDB): domain Bacteria; phylum Actinomycetota; class Actinomycetes; order Actinomycetales; family Kineococcaceae; genus Kineococcus; species Kineococcus siccus. Next base: position 138 of record NZ_JAAALN010000142.1, on the reverse strand, counting down.
CGGTCTGCGTCGTCGTGGGGCTCGTCCTGGCGCTGTGGCAGCTGAGCCGCATCGGGGTGCCCGACCAGCTCACCGGGACGGCCCCCACCACGCCGGCCGCCGCCCCGTCGGCGCCCACGGCGTCGTCGCCCGCCGCAC
>NZ_JAAALN010000141.1 GCF_009906795.1 Kineococcus siccus | reverse complement strand
GGGGGGGTGCTGGGGCGGTCGTCGACCACGGGTGGGCCTCCACGAGGTGGGACAGGGGTGAAGCACGTCACTCGTGTCGAAGGACGGCCGATGCGCAGCCAACCGGGTGGTGGTCGTTGCGTCAAGTACCGATTCACTAACAGCCTGTGTTCACCTGGGGTGGTCCTGGGGGCTCGCCGTGAGTGCCGGACGGTGCCCCGGGGCACCGACTGCCCGCCACGCCCGGCTTCGTAGAGTGGCGGCGTGCCCCACCGCCTCCGCCGACGCCTGCCGACCACCGCCCTCGCCGTCCTGCTCGGCGCGGGCGCGGGCGTCGGTGCGGGCGTGGCGGGGGTGACGGCGGCGGCCGCGCCCGCGGCGGCGCACGACCGGCTGCAGTCGACGCTGCCCGCCGACGGCGCCACGCTCGAGGTCGCCCCGGACCGCGTCGAGCTGGTCATGTCCTCCGACCCGCTGGGCCTCGGCACCCAGGTCCAGGTGACCGGACCCGCCGGGGTCGTGTCCACGGGCCAGGCGCAGGTCGTCGACGACACCGTGACGCAGGCGCTCGCGGCGGACCGCCCCGCGGGGACCTACGAGGTCCAGTGGCGCATCACGTCCTCCGACGGGCACCCCGTGTCCGGGTCGTTCCGCTTCACCACGACGGCCGCGGGCGCCGCGCCGGCCGCCACCCCGACGACCACGCCGTCGCCGACGTCCACCTCGCCCGCGGCGCCGGCGCCCGGCGCGCCCGCGAGCAGCCCGGCCGTCGACCCCGTCGCGGGCACGGGCACGTCCTCACCGCTCGTCACCGCGGGCGTCCTGGCGCTGTCCGTGCTGGCCATCGTGGGCGTCCTGGTGGGCGTGCGGCGACGCCGGGGTGGCGGCTGAGCTCAGGCGCGGTCGGCGCGGGAGGCGCGGTCCAGGCGCACGTCGAGGACCCACAGCACGACCGTGACCACGGCGAACACGAGACCCGCGGCCGTCACGGCCGTCCAGCCGCCGTGCGTCCAGGCCGCCGAGCCCACGGCCGAGCCGAGCGCGCCCCCGACGAAGTAGGTCGTCATGTACGCCGAGTTCAGCCGGGACCGGGCTTCCGGCGCGAGCGCGTAGATGACGTTCTGGTTGGTGATGTGCACGGCCTGCAGCGCCAGGTCGACGAGGAAGGCCCCCACGAGGAACAGGGGCAGCGACCGGGTCGAGCCGCCCAGCAGCAGCCACGACAGCACGAGCAGCCCGGCGCCCACGCCCGTCACGAGCGTCCCGCGGCCCGCGTCGTTGAGGCGGCCCGCGACCGTGGCCGCGAGCGCGCCGCCGACGGCCGCGAAGCCGGCGAGCCCGATCTGCGCGTCGCTGAGCCGGAACGGCGGGCCCGCGAGCAGGAACGTCATCGAGCTGAACAGGACGGCGACGGTCGCGAAGCCCGCCGCGCCCAGCAGGGCCCGCGAGCGCAGCCGCGGCCGGCTGCGCACGAGCGCGACGACCGAGCGCAGGGCCGCGCCGTAGCTGCGGGCCTCGCGCGGCCGGCTGACGGGCAGCCGACGGTGCAGCACGAGGGCCAGCACGAGCAGGCCCGCGGCGACGACGGCGTAGGGCAGGTGCCAGCCGCCGAGGTCGGCGAGGACGCCGGAGAGGCTGCGGGCCAGCAGGGCCCCGACGAGGAGTCCGCTCATCACCGTGCCCACGGCGCGCCCGACCTCGCCCGGGGGCACGAGCTCCGCCACGAACGGCACGAGCACCTGGGCCGCCACCGAGAACGCCCCCGCGACGGCCGTCCCGACGAGCAGCCACGGCAGCGACGGGGCGAGCGCGCTGACGGCGTGCCCCGCGGCGGCGAGCAGCGTGAGCACGGTGAGCAGGCGCCGCTTCTCCAGCACGTCGCCGAGCGGCACGATCAGCAGCAGCCCGAGGCCGTAGGACACCTGGGCCACCGTCACCGTCGCGGCCGCGGCGCCCTGGCTCGTGCCGAGGTCGGCGGCGATCGTGGCGAGCAGGGGCTGGTTGACGTAGTTGCCGCCGACCGTCAGCCCGGTGGCCACCGCCATCACGAGCAGCAGCGCCCGGTCCGCCCGGCGGGGGCCGTCCGCTGCGCCCGCGCCCTTCGTGGTCTCCTGCGCTGTCACCCGCCCACTCTCGTGGACGTCCGCGCGCGGCGCCGACGCGGGTCGGCCGCGAGGCCGCGGTGGCGGGCGCCGCCGGGGTCAGGCCGGCGCGACGTCCGGGATGGTGCCGAGCCCGTCCGCGAGCGGGATCGCCGCGAGCAACCGCTGCGTGTACGCCTCCTGCGGCGCGGACCAGACCTGCTCGGTCGGCCCCTCCTCCACGACCCGCCCGGCCTGCATGACGACGACGCGGTCGGCGATGAGCCGCACGACCGAGAGGTCGTGGCTGATGAAGAGCAGCGACGTGTCGGAGGCCAGCGCCACGTCCCGCATGAGCGTCGCGACCTGCGCCTGCAGCGAGGCGTCGAGCGAGGCGATGGGCTCGTCGCCGATGAGCAGGTCCGGCCCGGTCGCCATGGCGCGGGCGATCGCGATGCGCTGCCGCTGCCCGCCGCTGAACTGGTGGGGGTAGCGGGTCCGCAGGGCCGGGTCCAGCCCCACGCTGCGGAGGAGGTCGTCGACGGACGGCGCCGTGGCGGGGTGGATGGCGCGCGCGTCCTGCAGCTGGGCCGCGACCCGCCGTCGCGGGTTGAGCGAGGCGTAGGGGTTCTGGAACACCATCTGCAGGCGCAGCAGCTGCGCCGGGCGCTTGCGCAGCCCGTAGGGGGTGATGGGCGTCCCGTCGAAGGTGGCGCGACCGCCGGCCGCCGGCACCAGGCCGCACGCCAGCTTCGCGAGCGTCGACTTGCCGCACCCCGACTCCCCCACCAGCCCCACGACCTCGCCGGGACGCACGCGGAAGCTCGCCCGGTCGACGGCCGTGACCGTCGGGCGCCCGGGCCGCCCGTAGCGGACCGTCACCTCGTCGAAGACGAGCTCGCCGGCCATCAGGGCCTCCCGCCGGTCGGGCGCGGGCGGTGGTCGGGCAGCGCCTCGACCAGGTCGCGCGTGTACGGGTGCTGCGGGTCGCGGATGACGTCGTAGCGCGGGCCGTGCTCGACGACCCGGCCGTGGCGCATGACGACGATCGTGTCGGCCAGCGCCGACATCACCGCCAGGTCGTGCGTGATGAGCAGGACGGTCAGCCCCAGCTCGTCGCACAGGTCGCGCAGCAGGCGCATGACCCCGGCCTGGACGGTCACGTCCAGCGCCGTGGTGGGTTCGTCGGCCACGAGCACCGACGGGCGGCACGCGATGGCGATGCCGATCGCGATGCGCTGCAGCTGGCCCCCGCTGAACTCGTGCGGGTACTTGCGCAGGGCCTGCGCGGGGTCGGGCACGCGCACCTGCTCGAGGACCTCCAGGGCGCGCGCCCGCGCCTGCGCCCGGCCCAGGTGCAGGTGGTGGCGGACGTGGTCGGTCAGCTGGCCGCCGATGGAGATCATCGGGTGCAGGCTGGCCGTCGGGTCCTGGAACACCATGGCGAGCTCCTCGCCGCGCAGCGCGTTGTGCTGCCGCGCGCTGAGCGTCAGCAGGTCCGTGCCGCGGAACTCGATGGAGCCGCCCAGCACGGAACCCGCGGGGGGCAGGCCCAGCACCGTCATCCCGGTGAGGGTCTTGCCCGACCCCGACTCGCCCGCCAGGCCGGTGACCTGGCCGGCGGGGGCCACGAGGTCGACGCCGTCGAGGATGCGCTGCCCGCGCAGCTCGAGCGTGAGGCCGCTGATCCGCAGGCCGTCCGCGTCGCTCACAGGGCCCTGCTCCCGACGGCCTTCTGCATCCGCGGGTCCAGCGCGTCGCGCAGCGCGTCGCCGATGAAGTTGAACGCCAGCACGATGCTGCAGATGGCCAGGCCCGGGAACGCCGCGACCCACCAGGCCGTGAAGTTCTGCACGCCGTCGGAGACCATCAGGCCCCACTCCGGGGTGGGCGGCACGGTGCCGAGCCCCAGGAACGACAACCCCGACAGCAGCAGGATCGCGTTGCCGAAGTCCAGGGTCGTGAGCGCGAACACCGGGCCGGCCACGTTCGGGACGACGTCGCGGCGCAGCGACGTGAACCAGCCGATGCCGAGCAGGCGCCCCGCCACGACGAACTCCCGGTCCCGCGCGCCCAGCACGAGCGAGCGGGTGACGCGCGCGTACTGCGGCCAGGTGACGACGAGCATGGCGATGACGGCGTTGGTCAGGCTCGGCCCCAGCGCGGCCGCCACGACCATCGCCAGGATGATCGTGGGGAAGGCCAGGACGAGGTCGGCGAGGCGCATGACGACCTCGTCGACGACGCCGCCGAGCAGCCCGGCCACCGCCCCGAGCAGCGACCCGACGGACGCCGACAGCGCCACGAGCAGCAGGGACAGCGGGATCGAGATGCGGGCCCCCGCGATGACGCGGGACAGCACGTCGCGGCCCAGGCTGTCGGTGCCGAACCAGTGGGCCGCGGACAGCGGCGCGAGCCGGTCCGGGGACTGCGCCAGCGGGTCGGCGGGCTGCAGCAGCGGCCCGAGCACGACGACGAGGAGCCAGCCCGCGGCGACGACGACGCCGACCACGGTGAGCGGTGAGCGCAGCGCCTCGGGGACGCGGCGGCGCGGGCGGGTGGTGGTGCTCACGAGGGTCACTGCCGCCTCACCCGGGGGTCGATGACCGCGTACAGCAGGTCGACGACGAAGTTGATCGTGATGTAGGTGACGCCGACGACGAGCCCGACGCCCATGACCGCCTGCAGGTCCAGGCGCGTCGCGGCCTGGTAGGCGTACTGGCCGAGGCCGTGCCACACGAAGACGGTCTCGGTGAGCACCGCGCCGGACAGCAGCGACCCGAAGCTCAGCCCGACGACCGTGAGGATCGGCAGCAGCGCCCCGCGCAGGACGTAGCGGAAGGTCACGACGCGGCCCGGGAGCCCCTTGGCCCGCGCGGCCGTGACGTACTCCTGGTTCAGGACGTCCAGCACCGCGGAGCGGGAGAACCGGGCGAGCAGGCCGACCGTGTAGAGCGTCAGCACGAGCCCGGGCAGCAGGAGGTGGGCGAGGGCGTTGACGAACGTCGCGGTCTGCCCCGCGAGGAGGCTGTCGACCGTCATGAACCCCGTGACCTGCGGCGGCGGGACGAGCTGGGTGTCGAGCCGCCCCGAACCCGGGAACCAGCCCAGGCGGTAGAACCCGACGTAGAACACGACGAGGGCCAGCCAGAACGTCGGGGCCGAGATGCCGACGAGGCTGACGACCCGGACGACGTCGTCGGCGAACCGGCGGTGGCGCAGCGCCGCGAACACGCCGATGCCGACGCCGACGACGACGGAGACGAGCAGGACGAACAGCGCGAGCTCGGCCGTCGCGGGGACGGCCTCGCGCAGGTCGTCCAGGACGGGCCGGCGGGTCTGCGCCGACGTGCCGAGGTCGAGGTGGAGCAGCCGCTGCAGGTACAGCAGGTACTGCTCGGGCAGCGAGCGGTCCAGCCCCAGCTCGCGGCGGAACTGGGCGACGACCTCGGGGTCGGCCGCGGCCGCGTCGCCGAGCACGGCCGTCACCGGGTCCGCCGGCACGAGGTTGGTCATGACGAACGTCACGAGGGTCACGCCCCACACGAGCAGGACGCTGATCCCCAGCCGGATCGAGACGTAGCGCAGCAGCGGGTGCCGCCCGCGGCGCGGGGCCGGCGGGACGGTGGCGGCCCCGGCGACCTCGGCCGTCAGCGGCTCACCGGACCGCGGCAAGGTCCATCGTCCAGATCGGGTTGAGCTCGACGCCCTCCAGGCCCGCCGCCGTGACGACGTTCTGGGCGGGCTGGACGATCGGGACGAAGGGGCCGGAGACGTTCATCTGCCGCTGCAGCGCCTCGTAGGCGGCGCCGCGCGCCTCGGGTCCGGAGGCGGCCTTCGCCGCGTCGACCAGGGTCACGACCTCGCCCGCCCCCGCGCTCTGCGGCGTCCAGCCGGCGCGCAGGCCGACGTTCTGACCGGGCGTGAACGCCAGGTAGTTCGACGGGTCCGGGAAGTCCGGGCCCCAGTAGGCCAGGCCCGCCTGGAACTCCCCGCTGCGGAAGCTGTCCAGCGACGTCGCCGAGGGCTTGGGGGCGAGCGCGATCGTGATGCCCACGGCCTTCAGCTGCGACTGGATCGCCTGCGCCAGGATCTGCAGCTGGACCCCGCTGACGGCCACGTCGTTGGAGAAGAGGAACTGGATCTCCTGGCCGTCGTAGGAGGACCGGCCGAGCAGGTCCTTCGCGGCGGCGACGTCGTAGGTGTTCGAGGGGTCCTGCGCCAGCGTGCCCACGAACTGCGAGGGGACGACGCCACCGGGCTGGACCGAGCCCGCGCCCGCGAGCTCGCCGAGCTGGGCGTAGTCGAGGGCGTGGCGCACGGCCTGGACGAACAGGGGGTCCGAGACCGGGCCGCCGAAGCGCGGGTCGGTGTTGAACCAGCCGAAGATCATGTACGCCGAGGCCTGGCTGATGACGGCGGTGCGCCCGCCCGCGAGGCCGGAGGCCTCCTCGGCGTTCAGGTCGGTCGCGATCTGGGCGGTGCCGGACTGCACGTTGATCTTCTGCGTCGCCGGGGGGACGTTCTCCAGCACGATCCGCGAGTACGTCGGCTTCGTGCCCACGAACGCGGGGTTGAGCTTGAGCGTCACCTGGCTGGTCACGTCGAGGGTGTCGATCTGGTAGGCCGCGGACCCGGCCGACTGGCCGTTGAGGAACGTCTCGGCGCCGTCGGAGTCGTCGGTCGTGCCGCCGTTGGCCTTGACCAGCTCGGAGTTGAGGATCCCCAGGGACGGGTTGGGCAGGATCGAGGGCAGCGCGGGGTTCGCGTCGGCGCTGACCAGCTCGACGGTCGCGGCGTCGACCTTGCGGACCTCCACCCCGTCCAGGAGGAACGACGGGTTCCCCTTGATGCCCTGCAGGCGCTGGTAGGAGAAGACGATGTCGTCGGCGTCGACGAGGGAGCCGTCGGCGAACTTGTGCTCGCCCTCGATCTTCAGCGTCACGACGCGCGCGTCGTCGGAGATGGTGAAGCTCGCGATCTGCGGCACGGGCGTGCTCACGTCGGAGCCCTGGAAGGTCAGGGCGGTCTCGTAGGTCTGCCGGTTGAGCAGCGCGCCCGTGAGCTCGAACGACCGGGCGGGGTCGGCGGTCTTGAGGTCGAACGCGTTGTCCACGACGAGCGCCGCACCCGCCGCGGGAGCCTCCCCCGAGCCCCCGTCGTCGGAGGAGCAGGCGACCAGGGTCGCCGCCGAGGCGGCGCCCGCACTGGCGAGGAGGAAGTGGCGACGCCGCATCGTGGTTCAGCTCCAGGGTCCGGGGGACGAGGGTGCCCGGCACGCGCGGCGGGGAGCCGGGCGGCGAGCCGGGTCAGTGTGGCACCCCCTGGTTACCGCGGTGTTTCCCCTGCAGCGCCCGTTCCGGCCGCGACACGCCGGAGGGCGGCCGCAGCCCGTGGCCGCGACCGCCCTCCGGGGACGAGGTGGATCAGGCGACGATGAGCCCCGCGGTGCGGGTGCGGGCCGTCTCGAAGCGCTGAGCGGCGTCGGCCCAGTTCACGACGTTCCACCAGGCCTTGATGTACTCGGGGCGCACGTTGAGGTAGTCGAGGTAGTAGGCGTGCTCCCACACGTCCAGCAGCACGATCGGCACGAGGCCGAGCGGGATGTTGCCCTGCTGGTCGTACAGCTGGACGACGATCAGCTTCTGCCCGATCGAGTCCCACGCGAGGATCGACCAGCCCGAGCCCTGCACGCCCGCCGCGACGGCGGAGAAGTGCGCCTTGAACTTGTCGAACGACCCGAACTGCTCGGTGATCGCCGCGGCCAGCTCGCCCGTGGGCTCGCCGCCGCCGTCGCCGGACATGTTCGGCCAGAACGCCGAGTGGTTGATGTGCCCGCCGAGGTTGAAGGCGAGGTTCTTGGTGTGCAGGTTCACGGTCGCGAGGTCGTCGGCGTCGCGCGCGGCGGCCAGCTTCTCCAGCGCCGTGTTGGCCCCGGCCACGTACGTCGCGTGGTGCTTGTCGTGGTGCAGCTCCATGATCTTCCCCGAGATGTGGGGCTCGAGCGCGGAGTAGTCGTAGGGCAGGTCCGGCAGCGTGTACTCGGCCATCGTGTGGTCGTCTCCCTCGTCCTCGGATGAGCGTCCAGCGAGCGTTCCGACCGGGCCGGGACGCCTCGCTCCGTGACCCTCGCGCAGCGGTGGGCGCCGCGCAACCGGCCACCCGCAGGGTCTCACCGCGTGATCGCCACGACCCGCGCGGGGGTCGGGCCGGCCGTGCTCCCGCCCCGCCGGGCCTGCCTAGGCTGGCGTCATGACCCCGAGCGCCGCGCCCGGCCCCGTCGTCGGCTTCGACCTGGACATGACGCTCGTCGACTCCCGCGAGGGCATCGCCGCCACCCTGCTCGCCGTCCTCGGCGAGGCCGGTGTCGACGTCACCGCCGAGCAGACGTTCCCCTACGCCGGGATGCCGCTGGAGCTGATCCTCGCGGGCCTCGCCCCCGGGCTGGACGACGCGCGGCTGCCGGCGCTGACCGCCCGCTACCGCGAGCTGTACCCCGCGCTCGGCGTCGACTCGGTGCGCTCGTTCCCCGGCGCCGCGGCGGCGCTCGCGGCCCCCGCCGTCCACGGGGGGCGCAGCGTCGTGGTCAGCGCGAAGCACGCGCCGAACGTGCACCGCGTGCTCGCCGCCGCGGGGCTCGCCGGCGGCGTCGACCCCGCCGACGTCGCGGGTGACCTCTTCGCCGAGGCCAAGGGCGCGCGGCTCGCCGAGCTGGGTGCGACCGCCTACGTCGGCGACCACCCGGGCGACGTGCGGGCCGCCCGCGCGGCCGGGGCCGTCGCGGTGGGCGTGAGCACCGGGGCGCACGACGCCGCGGCGCTGACCGCGGCCGGCGCGGACGTCGTGCTCGCCTCCCTGGACGCCTTCCCGGCGTGGCTCGCGGGACACGCCGCCGGGCTCGCCGGGGACGCGCCGGCCGAGGTGTCCGGCGAGGTGTCCGGCGAGGTGTCCGGCGGGGTGTCCGGCGGGGCGGACGGCGACCGGGCGCGCCCGGGGGTCGGCCGCCGTTAACCTGGTGAGGTCGGCGCGCCCGTGAGCACGGGCGCCGCCGCCACCGACGAGTACAGGACGCACCCCAGGGCCTGCGCCGCGGCCACCGCCGCAGCAGGCCCGCGAACGAGAAGGTTCCCGTGCCCACTGGCAAGGTCAAGTGGTTCGACGCCGAGAAGGGTTTCGGCTTCCTCGCCGCCGAGGACGGCAAGGAGGTCTTCGTCCACGGCTCCGTGCTGCCCGCCGGCACGACGACCCTGACGAAGGGCACCCGCGTCGAGTTCGGCCTGGTCCAGGGCGAGCGGGGCACCCAGGCGCTGTCCGTGCGCCTGCTGGACCCGCTGCCCTCGGTCGCCCGGGCCACCCGCAAGCCCGCCGACGACATGGTCCCGATCGTCGAGGACCTCATCAAGCTCCTCGACGGCGTCTCGGGCACCCTGCGCCGCGGCCGCTACCCCGACAAGGGCGGTGCCCGCAAGATCGCCTCCGTGCTGCGCGCGGTGGCCGACGACCTGGAGACGGGCGCGTGAGCGAGACCACGTCGGCGACGCGCGCGCGCCGCGCCCGCAAGCCCGTCCTCGACAGCGTCTCCGCCGCGGCGCTCGACCTCGCCCGCGCGGCCGCCGAGGAGGTCGCCGAGCCCGGCACCGTCGGCGAGCACCTCGGCGTGACGGCCGAGGGCGACCGGATCGTCACGCACGCCTTCGCGGCGACGCTGCCCGGCTACCGCGGCTGGCAGTGGAGCGTCACCGTCAGCCGCGCCTCCCGCGCCAAGAACGTCACCGTCAGCGAGGTCTGCCTGCTGCCCGGCGACGGGGCCCTGCGGCCACCGGTGTGGCTGCCGTGGTCCGAGCGCATCGCCCCCGGCGACCTGGGCACCCAGGACACGCTGCCCCGCAAGGCGGACGACCCCCTGCTCGAACCGGGCTACGAGGCCACGGGCGACGAGGAGGCCGACCGGCTCGCGCTCTGGGAGCTGGGGCTGGGACGCGAGCGCGTGCTGTCGCTGCTGGGCCGCGACGAGGCCGCGACGCGCTGGTACGCGGGCGACCGCGGCCCGCGCGCGGAGATCGCCGAGCACGCGAAGGCCCCCTGCTCGACGTGCGGGTTCTTCCTGCTGCTCGCCGGCTCCCTGCGCCAGGTGTTCGGCGTGTGCGCCAGCGAGTGGTCGCCCGAGGACGGCCGCGTCGTCAGCGCCGACCACGGCTGCGGCGCGCACAGCGAGACCGACGTCGAGAGCGAGGTCGAGGCGCCCTCCGCGCCGCTGATCGACGACCTGGCCCCCGACGGCCTCGAGCTGATCCGCACGGGCGGCACCGACGTCGACGAGGCCCCCGCCGACGAGGGCCCGGTCGAGGCGGCCGAGGCGGCCGCGTCCGACGGCGCCGAGCCGGACGCACCCGCCACCCCCGCCGACTGACCTCCGTGACCCGGCCCGGGTGCACCCGGTGACGGCGCACCCGGTGACGGCGGACCCCTTCGGCACCGCCGCGGTGCGTGAGCGGGTCCTCGACGCCTGGGCGGCCTCGGCCGCCCGGCTGCGCGAGGACGCCAACGCCGAGGAGGACGCGGCGCTCGGCGGCTACCGCGACCGCCTCGTCGTCGAGCTCGCGCAGAACGCGGCCGACGCCGCGGCGTCCGCGGGCGTCGAGGGGCGGCTCCTGCTGCACCTGGACCCCGACGGCCCCCGCGGTCCGCGGCTGCTGGCCGCGAACACCGGTGCGCCGCTGGACGCCGCCGGGGTCGAGGGGCTCGCGACGCTGCGCGCCTCGGCCAAGCGCGACGACGGCGACGCCCTCGTCGGACGCTTCGGCGTCGGCTTCTCCGCCGTCCTGTCGGTCACGGACGACCCGGCCGTCATCGGCGACGGCGGCGGGGTCCGCTTCTCCCGCAGCGCGACCCGGGAGCTCGTCCGGTCGCGCGCCGCCTCCGCCCCCGCGCTGGGCGCGGAGCTCGACCGGCGCGCGGGCCACGTCCCCGTGCTCCGGCTGCCCTTCCCCGCGACCGCCGAGGCCGTGGGCGGCGTGCCCGCGGGCTACGACACCGTCGTCGAGCTCCCCCTGCGCGACGCGGACGCGGTGAGCGTCGCTACCACCCTGCTCGAGGCCGCCGACGACGTCCTGCTGCTGGCCCTGCCCGCCCTCGCCGAGGTCGTCGTCGAGCTGCCCGGCCGGGAGCGCCGCGTGCTGCGCGACGTCGGCC
>NZ_JAAALN010000140.1 GCF_009906795.1 Kineococcus siccus | reverse complement strand
CCCGAGGAGTCCCCGTGCCCGTTCCCGCTGCCTCTCCCGCCCCCCGCCTCGCCCGTCGCGGCGTCCTCGGCGCCGCCCTCGGCGGCCTCGCGCTCGCCGCGGCCGGCTGCGTGCAGGGGGAGGGGTCCTCCGGCACCGCCCCCGCCGCGGCCGGCAGCTCCTCCGCCGCGGCCGCGGGCTCCGTGCGGCTGGACTACGCGCTGTACAACCCGCTGAGCCTCGTGGTGTGGCAGCAGAAGACGCTCGAGAACGCGGGGCTGACCGTGCAGTGGGAGCAGTCCGCCGGCAGCAACAAGGCGAACGAGTTCCTGCGCAACGACAACCTCGACATCGCCTCCACGGCCGGGTCCGCGGTCCTGCAGGCACGGGCGAACGGCTCGCCCGTGAAGAGCATCGCGGTGTACTCGCAACCCGAGTGGACGGCCCTCGTGGTGGGCCGGGGTTCGGCCATCACCGACGTCGCCGCGTTGCGCGGCAAGAAGATCGCCGCGACCACCGGCACCGACCCGTACTTCTTCCTGCAGCAGGCGCTCGCCCAGGCCGGGGTCGCGGCCACCGACGTGGAGATCCTGAACCTGCAGCACGCCGACGGCCGCGCGGCGCTGGAGCGCGGGGACGTCGACGCGTGGGCGGGGCTGGACCCGAACATGGCCGGTTCGCAGCTGCAGGCCGGGTCGACGCTGCTGTACCGCAACGTCGACTTCAACACCTACGGGATGCTCAACGCCCGCGAGGAGTTCCTCGAGTCCTCTCCGGAGCTCGCGCAGCAGGTCGTCGACGCCTACGCGCAGGCCCGCACCTGGGCGCTCGCGAACTCCGCGGACTTCGCGGCGCTGTACGCCGAGGCCGCGCAGCTCTCGCCCGAGGTGGCGGCGCTCGTGCTCGAGCGGACCCGCCTCGACGGCGACCTCGCCCCGGGCGAGGCGCAGCGGACGGTGCTCGCCGGGATCATCCCGCTCATGGTGCAGATCGGCGGGGCCTCCTCGGAGGACGTCGTGCAGGAGGCCCTCGACGGGCTGCTCGAACCCCGCTTCGCCGCCGCGAGCGACGCGTGAGCGCGACCACGCGCCCGGCCCCCGCGGCGCAGGGTGCCCACCCGCCGGCCGCCCGCCCGGGCAGGAGGCGCGGTGGGTCCTGGGCCCTCGGGGCGGTCGTCCCGCTGCTGCTCCTGGCGGCGTGGCAGCTGTCCTCGACGCTGGGCGTCTTCACCGCCTACCAGCTGCCGCCGCCCCTGGCCGTCCTCGACGCCGCGCGGCGCCTGTGGCTCAACGGCACGCTGCAGCTCAACGTCGCGATCAGCGTGCAGCGCGTCCTGATCGGCTTCGCGATCGGGGCGACGCTCGGCGTCCTCCTGGGCGGGCTGACGGGGCTGTCCCGCACGCTGGACCGGATGCTCTCGCCCACGCTGGGCGCCGTGCGGGCCGTGCCGTCGCTGGCGTGGGTCCCGCTGCTGGGCCTGTGGATCGGCCTCGGGGAACCGCCGAAGATCATCCTGATCGCGATCGGGGCGTTCTTCCCCGTCTACACCACGGTGTTCTCGGCGCTGCAGCACCTCGACCCCGCCCTCGTGGAGGTCGGCCGCGCCTACGGGCGCCGCGGCTGGCGGCTGTTCTCCGAGATCCTGCTGCCCGCGACGGCGCCGTCGCTGCTGTCGGGGCTGCGGCTGGGCCTCGCCCAGAGCTGGCTGTTCCTCGTCGCGGCCGAGATCATCGCGGCGTCGATCGGCCTGGGGTTCCAGATGACGAACGGCCAGAACCAGGGCCTTACCGACCAGCTGATCCTCGCCATCCTCCTGCTCGCGGTGCTGGGCAAGCTGTCCGACGTGGTGCTCGCCGTCGTCGAGGCGAAGGTCAAGCGCGACCGGAACTGACACCCGCCTCGACCGGGGTGCCGACTCGGGTCGGCACCCGGGCGACGAGGAAGGTCCGGCGGAAGCCGAACACGGTGCCGTGCTCCCGCGGCGGGTAGGCCCGCCGCAGGAGGGCCGCGTACTCCCGCTCGAACTCCGCGGCCTGCGCTCCGAGCGCCTGCAGCACCGGCCGCAACCCCGTGCCGCGCACCCACTCCAGCACCGGGTCCGCACCGGCCAGGACGTGCAGGTACTCGGTCCGCCAGACGTCCGCGGCCAGGCCCGCCCCCTGCAGCAGGTCGAGGTACTCGCCGGGCTCGGCGACCGCGTCCCCCACCCGCAGGACACCGGACAGCGGGCCGCGCCAGCGGGGCGAGTCCGCCAGCTCGCGCATCAGCGCGTGCGACGGGGCCCCGAGGTTGCTGGGCACCTGGACGGCGAGCTCGCCGCCCGGCGCGAGCTGCCCGGCCCAGCGCACGAGCAGGTCGCGGTGCTCCGGCACCCACTGCAGCACCGCGTTGCTGACGAGGACGTCGACGCCCGTGGCGTCGAAGCCGCGCGCGTCGGCCACGGAGAACTCGACCCCGGCGTCCGCAGGTGCCTGCGCCACCATCTCGGCGGAGGAGTCGAAGCCCCGCACCCGCGCCTGCGGCCAGCGCCGGGCCAGCAGGGCGGTCAGCGCCCCGGTGCCGCACCCGACGTCGACCACCTCGCGCGGAGCCGTCGCCCCGACCCGCGCGAGCAGGTCGTGGAAGGGCCGGCTGCGGTCGTCGGCGAAGCGGGCGTACTGCTGCGGGTCCCAGGTCACGGCGGTGTCCTCTCGCGGACGTGTCTCGACGTCAAGATACCGCGCCGCGTCGACCGCGTCACCGTCGTCACCGGGCGCCGGCCCGCCCGGGGGTCCAGGCTGGAGCCATGAGCGAGCAGAGCAGCAGCCCCACGACCCCGTCCGACCCCGACGCCGACCCCGGCCAGCTGAACCCCCGCGACGAGCGGGGCGAGGAGAGCGTCGACGGGGCGGCCGAGAGCGACGGGCCCGACCCCGACGGCGACCCCGGTCAGCTGAACCCCCGCGACTGACGCGCCGCCGCCCGGGTCACGTGGACTCCCTCCCCGCACTGCGCGTAGGCTGATCGCGTGATCCGAGCGGCGAGCCTCCTCCTTCGCTGCCGCGGCGGGGCCTGCTAGGCCGGTCTCCCTGCCGCGGGACCTCGTCGTGCGCCGGCCGACACCCCCGAGGCCCCGCTCCAGGAGATGACGACCGTGCAGAACACCCAGCAGCCCTCGGCCATGCCGACGAGCAAGTACGTCCCGTTCCACGAGCAGATCACCGTCGACCTGCCGGACCGCACGTGGCCCGACCGCCGCATCGAGACCGCGCCCCGCTGGTGCGCCGTCGACCTCCGGGACGGCAACCAGGCCCTGATCGACCCGATGAACTCCGAGCGCAAGCTGCGCATGTTCCAGCTGCTCGTCGACATGGGCTACAAGGAGATCGAGGTCGGGTTCCCCTCCGCGAGCCAGACCGACTTCGACTTCGTGCGCACGCTCATCGAGGGGGACCTCATCCCCGCCGACGTCCGGATCCAGGTCCTGACCCAGGCCCGCGAGCACCTCATCGAGCGCACGTACGAGTCCCTGCGCGGCGCGAAGCAGGCCATCGTCCACCTCTACAACTCGACGTCGGTGCTGCAGCGGCGCGTGGTGTTCGGCTCCGACGAGGACGGCATCGTCGACCTGGCCCTGCAGGGGGCGCGGCTGTGCCGCAAGTTCGAGGAGTCGATCCCGGAGACGACCGTCTACTACGAGTACTCCCCGGAGTCCTACACCGGCACCGAGCTGGAGTTCGCGCTGCGGATCTGCAACGCGGTCGTCGAGGTGTTCGAGCCGACGCCCGAGCGCAAGGTCATCGTGAACCTGCCCGCGACGGTCGAGATGGCGACGCCCAACGTCTACGCCGACTCGATCGAGTGGATGTCGCGGAACCTGGCGCAGCGGGAGAACGTGGTCCTCTCCCTGCACCCGCACAACGACCGCGGCACCGCGGTCGCCGCGGCCGAGCTGGGCTACCAGGCCGGCGCCGACCGCATCGAGGGCTGCCTGTTCGGCAACGGGGAGCGCACGGGCAACGTCTGCCTGGTCACCCTGGGCCTGAACCTGTTCAGCCAGGGCGTCGACCCGCAGATCGACTTCTCCGACATCGACGGCATCCGCCGCACCGTCGAGCACTGCAACCAGCTGCCGGTGGCCGAGCGCCACCCCTACGGCGGCGACCTCGTCTACACGGCGTTCTCCGGCTCGCACCAGGACGCCATCAAGAAGGGCCTGGAGGTCATGGAGCGCGACGCGGCCGCCGCGGGCCGCACCGTCGACGAGATCCCCTGGGCCGTGCCGTACCTGCCGATCGACCCCCGGGACGTCGGGCGCACCTACGAGGCCGTCATCCGCGTCAACAGCCAGTCCGGCAAGGGCGGCGTGGCGTACCTGCTGAAGAGCGAGCACCAGCTCGACCTGCCGCGCCGGCTCCAGATCGAGTTCAGCCGGGTCGTGCAGGAGCGCACCGACGCGGCCGGCGGCGAGGTCTCGGGGGCCGAGATCTTCTCGATCTTCACCGACGAGTACCTGCCCTCGCCCAGCGGCACCCCGGACTGGGGCCGCTTCGCGCTGCGCTCGACGCGCTCGGTCAGCGAGGTCGACGGCGCCGACGCCCTCGAGGTCACCCTGCTCGACGCCGGCCGTCCCGTCACCGTGCACGGCACGGGCAACGGCCCCATCGCCGCCTTCTGCGCCGCGCTGGCGTCCCTGGACGGCGTGGACGTCCGCGTCCTGGACTACGCCGAGCACGCGCTCTCCGCGGGTGGCGACGCGCGCGCGGCGGCCTACGTCGAGTGCGCGGTGGACGGCCGGGTCCTGTGGGGGGTCGGCATCGACCCCAACATCACGACCGCCTCGCTCAAGGCCGTCGTCTCGGCGGTCAACCGCGCCTTGCGCTGAGCCGGGCGGATCGGTCGATCCGGCTGCACCGGCTCGTCGCCCGTGAGAGTCTGCGAGACGATGCACCTGTCATCGACCGATCACAGCCCGTGCTGACGCGGGTGCCGTCCGGGGAGGGGTCCTGATCCCAGTGGCTCACGGCGAGGGGGCTCTCGTCCCCCTCAGCTCGTTCGGTCCCTTCGACGCGCTGGCGGAGTGGGCGCACCGGCTCTACCTCGACGGCTACGGCGAGCGCGCCGTCACGGCCGCGCGCGAGGGCCTGCTGGTCGTCGAGGCGGCCGGGGACGAGCGCACCGCGCGCTACCTGCAGTTCGTCTGCGGCGTCGCGCTGCACCAGCTGGGCCGCTGGACCGAGGCCAGCGAGGAGGCGGGGCACCTCCTGCGCCGGCTGGGGCCGGACGCCGACCCGCTGTGGCGCGCCAAGGCCCTGGCCCTGCTCGCCGAGGCCCGCGTCGACCTCGGCATGACCGCGCTGGCGATGGACCACCTGGCCGAGGGCCGCATGATCGTCGCGGGTCACCCCAGCGGCGACTACAGCCACCTGTCGGCGACCATGTCGGTCGCGCTCGCGCTGCGGGCGCTCGCGCTGTACGAGCCCGCCGACGAGCTCATGCTGCAGATGCTCGACGCGGGCTACCCCTCCGCGAGCGTCCGGCTCAACGTCGCGCAGGAGGCGGCCGTCCTGCAGGTGTCCTGGGGCGCGATGCTGGAGATCGTCGGGCGTCCCGACGAGGCGCGCCCGCACTACGTCGTCGCCCTCGAGCGCGCGGCCCGCATGCGGGCCCTCGCCCTCGACGTCCCCTACCCCGAGATGCTCGCGCGCGCCGAGGTCATCGAGGGGTTCGTGCTCCAGCGCGCGGGCGACGTCGACCTCGCCGAGGCGCGGCTGCGGCCGGCCATGTCCGCCTTCCGGCTGCGCGAGGAGCTCGCCGAGACGCAGATCGCGCGCATCGGGCTCGCGCTCGTGCTCGGACAGCGCGGCCGCTTCTCGGCCGCCGAGCCGCTCCTCGCCGACGTCGTGCGCAGCTCCTCGACGACGCAGCTCGACGTCTGGGGCCTCACGGCCCTCGCGGCGCAGGCCCGCAACGCCGTGCGCGAGCAGGGCCCGCACACCGCCGTGGCGCCGCTGCAGTCCCTCGTGCGCACCGCGCTGTCCCGCCTGTGGGAGGACCGCGAGAGCCGCTTCGAGTCGCTGCAGGACCGGATCCGGCTGCGCCAGATGGCGCAGGAGAGCGACCGCCTGGGGCGCGCCGCGCTCGAGGACCCCGTGACGGGGCTCGGCAACCGGCGCCGGCTGCAGCAGGTGCTGGAGCGCCCCGACCGCCGCTTCAGCGCCGTGTTCGTCGCGCTCGACCGGTTCAAGCAGGTCAACGACGAGCAGAGCCACGAGGTCGGCGACGACGTCCTGCGCCGGTTCTCCAAGCTCCTCGTCCAGCACTGCCGCAGCGAGGACGTCGTCGTGCGCTACGGCGGCGACGAGTTCGTCGTGCTGCTGCCGGCCGAGGCCCCCGCGGGCGGCACCGACACCGGGGTGGACCCGATGACGGTCGCGACGCGCGTGCTCGAGGCCGTCCGCGCCGAGCCGTGGTCGGACGTCTCGCGCGGGCTGCGCCTGACGGCGTCGATCGGCGTCTCCGGCCCCGCGCCGGCCGCGGAGGCGCTCTCGGCGGCCGACTCGGCCTGCGCGGGGGCCAAGAAGGCGGGCCGCGACCGGGCTGTGCGAGCCTGAGGGCGTGACGGCGGGCGGCAGGGGACCGGGCAGCGGGAGCAGGGGCGCGGGGATCGGCGGACCGAAGAGCTACCGCGACGAGGCGGTGGTGCTGCGGACCGGGAAGCTCGGCGAGGCCGACCGGATCATCACGCTGCTGACGCGCCACGGCGGGCGCGTGCGGGCCGTGGCCAAGGGCGTGCGGCGCACGACGTCCCGCTTCGGGGCCCGGCTGGAGCCCTTCACGACCGTCGACGTGCAGCTGCACCGCGGCCGGACCCTCGACGTCGTCACGCAGGTCGAGGTCCTCGAGCCCTACGGGCAGGTCATCGCGACCGACTACGCGCTCTACACGGCCGGGCACGCCCTGCTGGAGACGGCCGAACGGTTCACCGAGGTCGAGGGGGAGGCCGCGACCCAGCAGTACCTGCTGCTGGTGGGGGCCCTGCGCACGCTCGCGCGCCGCGAGCACGAGTCGACGATGGTCCTGGACGCGTTCCTGCTGCGCTCGCTGGCCGTCGCGGGCTACGCCGCGAGCTTCGTGGACTGCGCCCGCTGCGGGGCCCCCGGCCCGCACCGGGCGTTCGCCGTCGCCGTGGGCGGGGCGGTCTGCCCGTCGTGCCGCCCGCCCGGGTGCGCGGCCCCCGACCCGCGCACCCTGCAGATGCTGGCGGCGCTGCTCAGCGGGGACTGGGACGTCGCCGAGCAGGCGGACCCGCGCTGCCGCAAGGAGGGCAGCGGGCTGGTCGCGGCCTACCTGCAGTGGCACCTCGAGCGGGGCATCCGCTCGCTGCGCCACGTCGAACGCGTCTGAGCGCGAGCGGCGTGGAAGGCTGTCCCGCGTGGACACCCCCGCTCGCCGAACGGGTCTCGGCCGTCGGCGCCCCGCGCCCGCGGTCGCCGAGCGCACGGTCGAGCCGCCGCCGCCGCACCCCTCCGGCGCGCGGCCGCCGCAGCTGCCGGCCGAGCTCGTGCCCCACCACGTCGCCGTCGTCATGGACGGCAACGGCCGGTGGGCGAACTCCCGCGGCCTGACGCGCAACGAGGGCCACCAGCGCGGCGAGGCGTCGCTGCTGGACGTCGTCGCGGGCGGCATCGAGATCGGGGTGCGGCACCTGTCGGCGTACGCGTTCTCCACGGAGAACTGGAAGCGCAGCCCCGACGAGGTGCGGTTCCTCATGGGGTTCAACCGCGACGTCATCCGCCGCCGCCGCGACGAGATGCACCGCTGGGGCGTCCGCGTGCGCTGGGCGGGCCGTCGCCCGCGGCTGTGGCGCAGCGTCGTCGCCGAGCTCGAGGCCGCGGAGGAGATGACGAAGGACAACGACGTCCTGACGCTGACCATGTGCGTGAACTACGGCGGGCGCGCCGAGATCGCCGACGCCGTGCGCTCCATCGCCGAGCAGGTGCGGGCCGGCACGCTCGACCCGCGGCGCATCGACGAGACCACCGTCGCCCGCCACCTCGACGAACCCGACATGCCCGACGTCGACCTGTTCTGGCGCTCGTCGGGGGAGCAGCGGACGTCGAACTTCCTGCTGTGGCAGTCCGCCTACGCGGAGATGGTGTTCTCCGACGTGCTGTGGCCGGACGTCGACCGGCGCTCGCTGTGGGCGGCCATCGAGACCTACGCCCGGCGCGACCGGCGCTACGGCGCGGCGCGGGACGCGCCCCAGGCTCCGCCCACCTGAGACCGCCCGCGCCGCAGCGTCTCAGCCGGTGTTGCGCATCCCGGCCGCGATCCCGTTGATGGTCAGCAGCAGCGCCCGGCGCAGCGCCGGGTCGGGCTCGTCGCCGGCCGCGCGGGAGCGGGCGAGCAGCGTCACCTGCAGCGCGTGCAGGGGCGCGAGGTAGGCGTCGCGCAGGTCGAGCGTGCGCCGCAGGACGGGCGCGCCCTGCAGCAGCTCGTCCTGGCCCGTCAGCAGGAGGACCTGCTCGACCGTGCGCGCGTGCTCGGCGCGGATCGCCTCGAACGGCGCCCGGTCGTCGGCGCCGACGAGCTCCTCGACGTAGTGCGCCGCGATCTCCAGGTCCGTCTTCGCGAGCGTCATCTGCACGTTCGACATGAAGCTGCGGAAGAAGTTCCAGGTGCCGTACATCTCCGCGAGGGTGTCCGCGCGGCCCGCCTCGCGCGCGGCGGCCAGGCCGGACCCCACGCCGAACCAGCCGGGCACGTTGATGCGGCTCTGCGTCCACCCGAACACCCAGGGGATGGCGCGCAGGTCGGCGAGGCCGCCCGGCCCCCCGGGGCGGCGGGAGGGCCGCGAGCCGATGTTGAGGTTGCCCAGCTCCTCGACGGGCGTCGCGGTGAGGAAGAACGGCACCAGGCCCGGGTCCCCGACGAGCGCGCGGTAGGCCTCCTGGCCGCGGGCCGCGACGAGGTCCATCGTGGAGTCCCAGCGGTCGATGACCGAGCGCGGCTGCAGCGACGTGCGGTGCAGCGTGGAGGCCTCCAGCGCGGCCGACACCGCGACCTCGAGGTTGTGCCGGGCCAGGCGCGGCTGCACGTACTTGTCGGAGATCACCTCGCCCTGCTCGGTGACCTTGATCGGCCCGTCGAGCGTGCCGTAGGGCTGCGCCAGGATCGCCTCGCCCGTGGGGCCGCCGCCGCGCCCGACCGACCCGCCGCGGCCGTGGAACAGCCGCAGCACCACGCCGTGGCGGCGGGCGACGTCGCGCAGCGCGCGCTGGGCGCGGTGGATCTGCCAGCGCGACGCCGCGATGCCCGCGTCCTTGGAGGAGTCGGAGTAGCCCAGCATGATCTCCTGCACGTCACCGCGGGCGGCGACGACGCGGCGGTAGGAGGGGTCCGACAGCAGGCCCTCCAGCAGCTCCTCGGCGGCCTCCAGCTCGGTCACCGTCTCGAACAGGGGCGCGAACCCGATCCGCGCGACGTCGCGGGCGCCGCCCGCGCCGGGGGCCTCGGCCAGGTCGACGAGGCCGACCTCGCGGGCCAGCACGACGACCGCGAAGAGGTCGTCGATGCCCTGCGTCATGGAGACGATGTAGGTCTCGATCGTCTCGTCGCCGTAGCGGTCCAGCGCCGTGCGGATCGTGGTGAACAGGGCCATGACCTGCGCCGCCGTGCCCGTGAGCGTGCGCACCGCCGCCCCGATGAGGGGCCGGTGGCCGGACAGCTCGCGCGAGAGCAGCGCCCGCCGGGCGGGGCGGTCCAGCTCGGCGTACGGCGTGTCCAGCTCGTCGAGGCGGTCGTAGATCGCGGCCAGGGCCGCGTGGTGCTTCTCGGCGTGCTCGCGCACGTCGAGGGTGGCCAGGCCGAACCCGACCGCGCGCACGACGCGGACCAGGCGGGCGACGGTGCCGTCGGCCGCGAGCTCGCCGTCGTGGGCGCGCAGCGAGTCCGCCACCAGCAGCAGCTCGTCGACCAGCTCGCCGGGGTGGGCGTAGTCGAGCCCGGGCACGTGCTCGGAGCCCGAGCGCAGCCGGGCGCGCGTGCCCTCCAGCCGGGCCAGGACGTAGGAGAGCTTGAAGCGGTAGGGCTCCTCGCCGTTGATGCGGGCGCGGTCGGCGGCCACCGTCGGCAGCGCGCGGGCGTCGGCCGCGAGCGACGCGGCCAGCTCGGGGCTGACGTCCACGATCTGCGTCGAGGCGGCGAGCTCCGTGCGCAGCACCCGCACCTGCGAGGCGAGGACGTCCAGCGCCGTCTCGTGCTGCAGCTGCAGCACCTCGAGCGTCACCTCGGGGGTCACGTTGGGGTTGCCGTCGCGGTCGCCGCCGACCCAGCTGCCGAAGCGCAGGGGACGCAGCTCCGTGCCCGGGTCCAGCCCGACGGCGCCGAGGCCCACCTCGAGGTCCTCGAGCAGGTCCGGCAGGACGTCGGTGGCCAGCGCGCGCAGGTAGTGCAGGGCCGAGCGGGCCTCGTCCGCCGGGCGCGGGCGCTCGACGCGCAGCTCGTCGGTCTGCCACAGCAGGTCGACCTGCTCGGCGAGGCGGCGCCGGCCGCGCGCGGCGTCGGCCGCGCTGAGCTGCGGGTCTTCCAGCGCCTCGATGACGCCCGTCAGGCGCAGCAGCAGCACGAGCACGGAGCGCCGGCTCGACTCGGTGGGGTGGGCCGTGAAGACGGGCCGCAGCTGCAGGCGGGCGATGATGCGCAGCGCCTCGTCGCGGTCGAGGTCACCCGCGTCGACGGCGCCCGCGAGCTTGGTGAGCACGGCGGGCAGGCCGCCGCCGGGCTGGCGCGAGAGCTCCAGCCCGCGGTGCAGCTGCTCCGAGGCGTTGGCGAGCTGGAAGTAGGCGGTGAACGCCCGCGCCAGCACGATCGCGGTGGCGTCGTCCACGCCCGCGAGCAGCCGGGCGAGGTCCGCGCCGTCGTCGGACTGGCGGGCCAGCGCGCGCACCCGCTCGACGAGCTCCAGCAGCTCGGCGCCCTCGTGCCGCGTCAGGGACTCGCCGAGCAGCTCGCCCAGGCGGCGCACCGAGGCCCGCAGGGCCGCGTGGCCCTCGTCGGAGGAGACGCCGTCCAGGGCCGCGTCCAGGGATCGCGCGCGATCGGCGCCGTCCCGGCCCGCGGGGACCGCCGTGGTGGTCTCGTGCTGGGTCGTCATGGGGTGCTGGCCCTCGCCTCCGTACCGGTGCGTGGGTCGACGCTGACGCCGTCGCACAACCGAACCTGCTGACACCGGCCGGGGGCCGGTGCGGTGCAGTCTGCTGGGTGGGGACCCCGCGCGGGAAGCGGGGGCCACCGGCGCGCCGGGCGGGGTCCCCACCCAGCAGAC
>NZ_JAAALN010000013.1 GCF_009906795.1 Kineococcus siccus | reverse complement strand
GTGGTGGACGGCTGACGGGACACGGGGAGGACCTCTCGGGACGCGGGCGCGCGCGGGGAGCAGGGCAGCGCGACGGGAGCAGGGGGTCGCCCGGCGGGCGGCACGGGGCCGCGCGCGCCGGACGGGACGCCGGCGCCTTGCGGGCGGCGGCGTCGGTGGCGCAGGAGCAGGGGTGGAACGGGCGCGTCAGCCCTGACAGGTCCCGCCGGCCGTGCGGCGCAGGTCGAGGTGCAACCGCCGGGAGAGGTGCGTCACCACGGGGGCGACGGGTGGTGCGGAGCGCTGGGCGACGACGAGCTGGACCACGGGACTCCTCCATCGGCTTGGCGGTAGCACCAACCCCGGGGGGCGGTTGCTGCGGCGTCGTCGAGCCAAGTCTCTCGGCCGCTCTGGATGGTGGAGCCAGTGGACGCCACCGCCGGGGGCGGTGTCAAGCGCTTCACTCAGGTGGGCGCGACGAGGGGCTCAGCGCACCCGGCGCACGCGGATCGGCCCCTTGGCCGTCGAGGGGTCGACGACCCGCCCGCCCTGCGTGATCTCCGCCTCGCCCGCGACGACCATCCGGCGCGCCGCGGCCCGCGCGGGTTCCATGAGGTCGCGCCAGTCCTCGCCGCCCACGGCGCGGGCGACCTCGCTGGGGCACACGGTGGCCGCAGCCGCGCGCGCGGCGAGCAGCTCGCGCAGCGCGGCGTCGAGGGAGGCATCCACGCCGGCCCCGGCGCCCTTGGAGCGGCGCCGGCAGGCGTCGGAGCAGTAGCGGACCTCGTCCCAGCTCCGCTCCCACTTCTTGCGCCAGGTGATCGTGCGGCCGCAGACCGCGCAGTCCTTGGTGGGCAGCACCGTCGCAGCTGACCACTGCGCGCGGCGAGCCGCAAGCGGGGTGGCACGCCGGGCGACCGCCCCTTTCTCCCGAACGCCCCGCTCGGTCGTCACCCGAATGGCACCATCGACTACATGCTGCGACGACGCTTCACCGCCCTGCTCGGCCTGCTCACCGCGGTCCCCGTGGCGCTGACGACCGCCGCGGCCACCCCGGCCGCCGCGGCGCCGGCCCCGGGCCTGCGCGTCGCGGCCGCGACCGTGACGACGTACGCGCCCGCCGAGACGCGGCCCATGGTCGAGGACTGCTTCGCCGGGCGCAGCGCCGCCAACTGCGGCTTCGGCGTCGTCGAGCTCACCCTGACGGGCTTCGACGCCTTCGGCGGCGTGCCCGACTGCGCGGAGGTCTACACCGAGGCGTGCGACCTGCCCGTCGCCGAGGTGGCCGCGGCGATCGGCACGCGCGTCGAGGTGGTCGTGCGCTGCGGCGGCGAGTGGCTGCCCCGGGTGCGCACGGTGCGGGTCACCACCGACCCCGGCTCGCAGCAGCGGGCCTCGCAGGTGGGGCCGTGGAACCGCGTGGACAGCGACACGGCGAGGATCAGCGCCGAGTTCACCCTGCCGCCGCCCAGCGCCTTCGGCGCCTGCGCGGCCGGCAAGCCGGTGACGTTCCTCGGGGCCGTGGCCCGCCGGGTGACCGTCGCGTGGACGAGCCCGGCCGGGACGGTGCCCGCCGGGCACGCCACGATCGCGGGCGTCTACCGGTTCGCCGGCACGCGCTGAGCCTCGCCGGGCGGCGCGTCCTCCAGCGCCACGAGGTCCCACGTGCGCGCGTGGTTCGGCGCCGTCGCCGAGCAGGTCAGCCGGTGCGCCGGCGCGCGTCCCTCCCGGACCACCGCGACGAGGGCGGTCCCGGCCGCCTCGACGTGCACCCGCCAGGTCCCGTCGTCGCCCGCGACCGGTTCCGCCCGCACCGCGCGGAAGCCGTCGACGGCGTCCAGGCCCCGTGCGCGGCGCACCAGCACGTCGGCGGCCTGGACGAGCACGGGGTCGCACGTGCGGCCGCGCAGCAGGTCCACGAGCACGCGGTCCTCGCGCAGGGCCGCGAGGAGGTCCGGGGCGTCGGCCGGCCCGACCCGCCCGTGCAGCACGCCGCTCGGCAGCGCGAGCACCGACGCCGCGAAGCGGTCCCCGCCCAGGTGCGAGCACTCCCAGACCAGCTCCGGGGCCAGCTCGGCGAGCGCCGCGGCGACCGGACGACCCCGCACCGCGCAGCACCAGTCTTTGCGGCCGTGCGTGCAGACCAGCAGCAGCGGCTCCGCGTGCGGGCGCCAGCCCGCCTCCGCGGCCACCGCGTCGGCGAGGTCGGTCACGGCCGCGCGGCGGGTCAGGACGCCGGCACCGCCGCGGCGGGAGTCCACGAGGAAGACGCGCCGGTCGGCGCCGGGGTCGCGCCGGGCGGCGTCGGGACGGCGCACGAGCAGCAGCTTCACCCCGCGCGCGGCGGCCGCGGCCCGCAGCGCGGTGGTCACCCCGTCCCCCAGGCGCGAGGACGGCACCCCGCCGTCGCCCCACGGGCCCGGCTCCTCCACGAGGAGGTAGCCGCGCACCGTGGTGGCCGTGCCGAGGAGGGGCTCGCCGTCGCCCTGCGACCTCGCGGCGCAGGAGAAGCGCTCCCCCGGCGGGTCTGCGGTCAGGCTCAGCTCGGCTCCCCCGCGGCGGGGAGCAGGACGTGCTCGCGCACGAGCCGGCGCAGCAGCACGACCGCGTCCCCCACGTCGACGGCGGGTGCCGCGGCGGCGACCTGCTCCGGAGACGTCGTGGCGCTGTCCAGGACGTGCTCGAGGGCGGGGCGCACCCAGCCGGGGAAGGTCACGCGGCGGTCGGGCAGGACGAGCTCCGCCACGTCGGGCCCCCCCGCCAGGCGGGCCCGCAGGCCGCGGCGGCGGCGCAGGGGCGTGTCGGCCGCCAGGGCCCGCGCGGTCGCGTCCTGGGCGAGCGGGCCGACGGGCTCGGCGGGGACGGCCCCGGCGCGGCGGCGTTCGACGAGGCGCCGGACCGCGGCGTCGTCGAGGGACTCCAGCCAGCGCGCGGCCGCGGCGCGGAAATCCGCCACGTCGAGGTCCCCGTCGGGCAGCGGCAGCGCCCGGCGCAGCGCGACGTCGTCGTGCCCCGCGGCGGCCACGGCGTCGGTGAGGACGTCGGCCCACGTCGTCGCGAGCAGGCCGATCGTCAGGTGCACCGAGCGGTCGTCCGCCGTGCGGGCCGAGTGCAGCCAGCCGCGCGGCAGGTACAGCGCGTCCCCGGGTTCCAGGACGGTGTCGACGACCGGGGCGCGCCCGGCCACCGGGTCCGGGCCGAGCATCGTCGTCGGCTGCGACTTCAGGGGCAGCTCGACGACGGGCGGGTGGATGGTCCAGTGCTTGCGGCCGGCGACCTGCAGCACGACGACGTCGTGCGTGTCGTGGTGGGGCTTGAAGCCCTGCGCGCCGGGCGGGGTGACGTAGACGTTGACCTGGCACTGGTGCCCGAGCTCCGCGGCGAGCTCGCGGCAGAACGCGGCCAGCGGCGGGTGCGTGCGGTGCAGGGCCTGCAGGACGATCGTCGCGCCGTCGGCGTAGGCGCGGGCGATGCCGTCGCTGTCGGGCAGGTCGCTCAGCTGCTGGTTCCCGGCGACGGCGCGGCGCGTGAACGTGCTGCGCGGCAGGCCGACCCCGTCCTTGACCAGGGTGAAGAACGGGGTGCGCAGCGCCCGCGGCCCCAGCAGCTCGTCGACCGCGGCCGGGGAGAGCAGGTCGTCGACGTCCGTCGCGCCGCCCTGCGCGGCGCGGTCCGCGGCGCGCACGAGGAGCGGCCGGGTGTTCCAGTGCTCCGTCGCCAGCCGCGCGGCGGCGTCGCCGAAGCAGCGGGTGAGGGCGGTGACGGGCACCGCCCCCGCGACGTCGTCGGCGGGGGCGGTGCGCGGGGTGGTGAGCGTCACGCGCCCGCGGAGTCCGCACCGGCGGGGTCGGAACCCGCCGGGTCGACCTGCGTGGAGTCGCTGTCGCCCGCGTCGGAGTCCCCGCCCTCGCCGCCGGCCGGGTCCGAGCCCGCCGGGTCCGAGCCCGCGGGGTCGACCTGCGTGGCGTCGCTGTCGCCGGAGTCCGCGTCGCCGCCCGTGGTCTGGGCCGACGTGCTGGTCGTGGTGATGTCGTCGTCGCTGAGGTTGCTCATGGGCGCCAGCTTGGCACCACACCTCGCGTCCGGCACGCCCGCCCCCGGCGGGGGCGGGCGGTCCGGGCGGCGGGGCGTCAGCGGGCGGCGGAACCCTCGACGTAGTCGCTGTCGTCCGTCTTCACCCACGCCATGAGCTTGCGCAGCTCGCGGCCCGTGGCCTCGATGGGGTGCACCTCGGCCTCGGCGCGCAGCCGCTTGAACTCCGGCGCGCCCGCGTCCTGGTCGTCGATGAAGCGCTGCGCGAAGGTGCCGTCCTGGATGTCCTTGAGGACCTCCTTCATGCGCTCCTTCACCGAGGCGTCGATGACCCGCGGGCCGGAGACGTAGTCGCCCCACTCCGCGGTGTCGGAGACGCTCCAGCGCTGCTTGGCGATGCCGCCCTCGTACATGAGGTCGACGATGAGCTTGAGCTCGTGCAGGCACTCGAAGTACGCGACCTCGGGCTGGTAGCCGGCCTCGGTCAGCACCTCGAACCCGGTCTGCACGAGGGCGGACGCGCCACCGCAGAGGACGGCCTGCTCACCGAACAGGTCGGTCTCGGTCTCCTCGGTGAACGTCGTCCTGATGCCGCCTGCGCGCAGACCGCCGATCGCCTTGGCGTAGGCCAGCGCGAGGTCCCACGCGGTGCCCGACGGGTCCTGCTCGACGGCGACGATCACGGGGACGCCGCGGCCGTCGACGTACTCGCGGCGCACCAGGTGGCCCGGGCCCTTGGGGGCGACCATGACGACGTCGACGTCGGCCGGGGGCTTGATGTAGCCGAACCGGATGTTGAACCCGTGGCTGAAGAACAGCGCCTTGCCCGCGGTGAGGTTCGGCTCGATCGCCTCGGCGTACAGGCCGCGCTGCAGGTGGTCGGGGACGAGCACCATGATGACGTCGGCCTCGGCCGCCGCCTCGAACGGCGTGAGGACCCGCAGGCCCTCCTCCTCGGCCTTGGCGCGGCTCGTCGACCCCGGCTTCAGGCCGACGCGCACGTCGACACCGGAGTCGCGCAGCGACAGCGCGTGCGCGTGCCCCTGGCTGCCGTAGCCCAGGACCGCGACCTTCTTGTCGGTGATCTTGGACAGGTCGGCGTCGTCGTCGTAGAACATCTGCGCCACGGGTGCGTCTCCTCGGGGGTTGCGGTGGGTGCGGGAAGGGGGGCGGTCAGGCCGAGCGCAGGGCCCGGTCGGAGATCGCGCGGCCGCCGCGCGCCAGCGCGACGGAGCCGGACTGGACGAGCTCGCGGATCCCGAACGGTTCCAGGACCCGCAGCAGCGCGGCGAGCTTCTCGGGGCTGCCGGTGGCCTCGACCGTGACCGCGTCGGGCGACACGTCCACGACGTTGGCGCGGAACAGCGCCACGGTGTCGACGACCTCGCCGCGGGCCGAGGAGTCCGCCCGGACCTTCACGAGCAGCAGCTCGCGCTGGACCGAGGACTCGTCCTCGAGCTCGACGATCTTCAGGACGTTGACCAGCTTGTTGAGCTGCTTGGTCACCTGCTCCAGCGGCTGCGACTCCACGTCGACGACGATCGTCATGCGGGAGATCTCGCTGCGCTCGGTCGGCCCGACCGTGAGCGAGTGGATGTTGAAGTTGCGGCGCGCGAACAGCGACGTCACCCGCATGAGGACACCGGGACGGTTCTCGACCAGGACGGAGAGGGTGTGCTGGGACATCAGGAGATCACCTTCGCCGGGCCGGACTCGTTGTCGCCCTCTTCCTCGCGGTCCCACACGGGCGACATGCCCCGGGCGTACTGGATCGCGTCGTTGCTGACGCCGGCCTCGACCATGGGCCAGACCATCGCGTCGCGGTGCACGCGGAAGTCGACCACGACGGGCACGTCGTTGATCGCCATGGCCTTCTCGATCGTCGCGTCGACGTCCTCGGGCTTGTCGCAGCGCAGCCCGACGCAGCCGTAGGCCTCGGCGAGCTTGACGAAGTCGGGGATCGGCGCGGCGTGGGTGCCGTGGTGGTCGCCCGAGTTCAGGTCGGTGTTGGAGTAGCGCTCGGAGTAGAAGAGCGTCTGCCACTGCCGGACCATGCCGAGGCTGGAGTTGTTGATGATGGCGATCTTGACCGGGATCCGGTTCAGCGTGCAGGTCGCCAGTTCCTGGTTCGTCATCTGGAAGCAGCCGTCGCCGTCGATGGCCCAGACCACGGTGTCGGGCATGCCGACCTTGGCCCCCATCGCGGCGGGCACGGCGTAGCCCATCGTGCCGAGACCGCCGGAGTTCAGCCACGTGCGCGGCTTCTCGTACTTCACGAACTGCGCCGACCACATCTGGTGCTGGCCCACGCCCGCGACGTAGATCGCGTCCGGGCCGGCGATGGCGCCGATGCGGGAGATGACGTGCTGCGGCGCGACGGTGCCGTCGTCGGAGTCGGCGTAGCCCAGCGGGTAGGTCTCGCGCCACGCGTGCGTCTGCGCCACCCAGGGCGCGATGTCGGCGCGGCCGCGCTCGAACTCGGCGGCGAGGGCGGTGGTGAGCTCGGCGATGACGAGCTTGGCGTCGCCCACGATCGGGACGTCCACGGCCCGGTTCTTGCCGATCTCCGCGGGGTCGATGTCGGCGTGGATGACCTTGGCGTCCGGGGCGAAGCTCGAGAGCAGGCCCGTCACGCGGTCGTCGAAGCGCGCGCCCAGGGTGATGAGCAGGTCCGACTTCTGCAGCGCCGTGACGGCCGCGACCGTCCCGTGCATGCCGGGCATGCCCAGGTTGTTCGGGTGGCTGTCGGGCAGCGCGCCCCGCGCCATCAGGGTGGTGACGGCGGGGATGCCGGTGAGGTCGGCCAGGGCGGTCAGCTCGTGCGCGGCGTCGGCCTTGACGACCCCGCCGCCGACGTACAGCACGGGCCGCTCGGCGGCCGCGATCATGCGCGCGGCCTCCTTGACCTGCTTGCCGTGCGGGCGCGTCACGGGGCGGTAGCCCGGCAGGTCCACCGCGGTCGGCCACGTGAACGACGTGCGCGCGGTCAGCGCGGACTTGGCGACATCGACCAGGACGGGCCCGGGGCGGCCCGTCGCGGCGAGGTGGAACGCCTCGGAGATCACCCGCGGGATGTCCGCGGGGTCCGTCACGAGGTAGTTGTGCTTGGTGATCGGGATGGTGATCCCGGTGATGTCGGCTTCCTGGAAGGCGTCGGTGCCGATCGCGGCGGCGGCGACCTGGCCGGTGATCGCGACCATCGCGACGGAGTCCATGTTCGCGTCGGCGATGGGCGTCACGAGGTTGGTCGCGCCGGGTCCGGAGGTCGCCATGCAGACGCCGACCTTCCCGGTCGCCACGGCGTAGCCCTCGGCGGCGTGCCCCGCGCCCTGCTCGTGGCGCACGAGGATGTGGCGCACGTGCGGGGAGTCCATGAGCGGGTCGTAGGCCGGGAGGATCGCCCCGCCCGGGATCCCGAAGACGACCTCCACGCCCACGGCCTCGAGCGAGCGGATCAGGCTCTGCGCGCCCGTCAGCGACTCGACGGGCAGCAGGGGGTCGAAGGGCAGTCCTTCGGTGGTCTGCGCGTTCGGCATCTCGGTGATCCTCCTCAAGCGGTGCGGCGCTGTCGCCCTCGTGGTCGTGCCGTCGGTGCGCCGGCCGCAGGCTGCCGGACGCGAAAAGACCCCTCCGCCCGTGGGTGGGTCGAGGGGTCGCGCGCTCGGCGGAGACGGCTCAGCCGGCGCGCTGTCCGATGGCTACGAGGTTCCGCATGGCCTCGACGGTAGACCCCGCCGGCCGAGAAGTCAGCCGGCGATCCCTCCCGTCTCACATGCTGGACGACTTGTCCACGACCCGGACACCCCTCCCCGGAACGTCAGATGCAGACCGCGCCGACCGAGGCGGGCTGGACCTGCTTGGCGTACTTGGCCAGGACCCCGCGCGTGTAGACGGGGGGCAGGGGCGCCCACCCGTCGCGGCGGGCGGTCAGCTCGGCCTCGTCGACGAGGACCTCGAGCGTCTTGCCCGCCACGTCGAGGCGGATCCGGTCGCCGTCGCGGACGAAGGCGATGGGGCCGCCGTCGACGGCCTCGGGCGCGACGTGCCCGACGCACAGGCCCGTCGTGCCGCCGGAGAAGCGGCCGTCGGTCATCAGCAGGACGTCCTTGCCGAGGCCCGCGCCCTTGATCGCCCCGGTGATCGCGAGCATCTCGCGCATCCCCGGACCGCCCTTGGGGCCCTCGTAGCGGATGACCACGACGTCCCCGGCGGAGATCGTGCCGTCCTCCAGGGCGTCGAGCGCGGCCCGCTCGCGCTCGAAGACGCGGGCCGTGCCCTCGAAGACCTCCGAGTCGAAGCCCGCGCTCTTCACGACGGCCCCGCCCGGGGCGAGGTTGCCCGTGAGCACCGTGATGCCGCCGGTCTTGTGGATCGGGTTCTCCAGGGCGCGCAGCACGACCCCGTCGAGGTCCGGCGGCGCGATGTCGGCCAGGTTCTCCGCCATCGTCTTCCCGGTCACGGTCAGGCAGTCCCCGTGCAGCAGGCCCGCGTCGAGCAGGGCCCGCATGACGACGGGGATGCCGCCGATCCGGTCGACGTCGACCATGACGTGGCGCCCGAAGGGCTTGAGGTCGCCCAGGTGCGGCACGCGGCCGGCGATCCGGTCGAAGTCGGCCAGGGTCAGGTCGACCTCGGCCTCGTAGGCGATCGCGAGCAGGTGCAGCACGGCGTTCGTGGAACCGCCCAGGGCCATGACGACCGCGATGGCGTTCTCGAACGCCTCCTTGGTGAGGATCTGGCGCGCCGTGATGCCCGTGGCGAGCAGGTTGACCACGGCCTCCCCCGAGCGGCGCGCGTACCCGTCGCGGCGGCGGTCGGTCGCGGGCGGCGCGGCGCTGCCGGGCAGCGACATGCCCAGGGCCTCGGCCGCGGCCGCCATGGTGTTCGCGGTGTACATGCCGCCGCAGGCGCCCTCGCCCGGGCAGATCGCGCGCTCGATGGTGTCCAGGTCGCCCTTGCTCATCAGCCCGCGCGCGCACGCGCCGACGGCCTCGAAGGCGTCGATGAGCGTGACCTCGTGCTCGCTGCCGTCGGAGAGCTTCGCGCGCCCGGGCAGGATCGTGCCGGCGTAGAGGAAGACGCTCGCGAGGTCCAGGCGGGCCGCGGCCATGAGCATGCCGGGCAGCGACTTGTCGCAGCCCGCGAGCAGGACCGAGCCGTCGAGGCGCTCCGCGCTCATGACGGTCTCGACCGAGTCGGCGATGACCTCGCGGCTGACGAGGGAGAAGTGCATGCCCTCGTGGCCCATCGAGATGCCGTCGGACACGGAGATCGTGCCGAACTCGAGCGGGTAGCCCTGCGCCGCGTGCACGCCGTCCTTGACGGCCTTCGCGAGGCGGTCCAGCGAGAGGTTGCAGGGGGTGATCTCGTTCCAGCTGGAGGCCACGCCGATCTGGGGCTTGACCCAGTCGTCGTCGCCCATGCCGACCGCGCGGAGCATGCCGCGCGACGCGGTGGCCTCGATGCCGTCGGTGACGGTCCGGCTGCGGGGCTTGATGTCCACCCCCGGGTCCGCCTCGCCCGGGGCCCGCCCGGCCGCGCGGCCCGGAGCTGACGCGGTGGTGCCGGGGCCGGCCTGCTGCGGTGCGGGGGTGTCGACGCTCACGCCCGCAGTCTAGGACGGCACCCGCGCCCGGCGGACCGTTGACCCCGGCCACCCCCGCGCCTAGGCTCGCTCGCGTCGTGAACGTTCACGGCCCCTTCCCCCTGGAGTTCCGCATGGACACCGAAGTCCGCTGGGCCGTGCTCGGCCCCGGCGCCATCGCCCGCCGGTTCGTCTCCCAGCTGCCCGCGAGCCGCGGCGGCCGGCTCGTCGCGGTCGGCAGCTCCGACGCCGCCCGGGCGCAGGCGCTCGCCGGCGAGACCGGCCCGGACGTGCGCAGCGGCACCTACGAGGAGGTCCTGGCCGACCCCGGCGTCGACGCGGTCTACGTCTCGACCGTGCACACCACGCACGCCCGCCTCGCCCTGGCCGCCGTCCGCGCCGGCAAGCACGTCCTGGTCGAGAAGCCCCTGGCGCCCAACGCGGGCAGCGTCATGGCCGTCGTCGACGCGGCGCGCGCCGCGGGCGTGACGGTCGTCGAGGCCTACATGTACCGGTTCCACCCGCAGACCCGGAGGCTGCTGCAGCTCGTGGCCGAGGGCGCGATCGGCGACGTCACCCACGTCGACGCGAGCTTCGCCTTCTCCACCTCCTCCCCCACCGGGCGCCTGTTCGACCCGGAGCTCGCGGGCGGCGGCATCCTCGACGTCGGCGGCTACCCCGTCTCGATGGCGCGGGCGATCGCCGGCGCCGCGACGGGCCGGCCGTTCGCCGAGCCCACGGGGCTGACCGCGGCCGGCACCCTGGGCGAGACGGGCGTCGACGAGTGGGCCACCGCCACGCTGACCTTCGCGAGCGGCCTGACCGCGACCGTGCGCTGCGGCGTCCGCCTGGCCGAGGCGGAGACCGTCACGGTCCACGGCTCGAAGGGCTCGATCTCGCTGGCGGACCCGTGGACGATCCGGGAGAACACCGCCCTGACGCTGACCGTGGTCGGCCAGGAGCCCCAGGTCCTCGACTTCGCGCCGAGCCGGGAGAACCGCCCGTACGCGCTGGAGGCCGACGCCCTCGCCGACGCGGTCGCCGCGGGCGGCGACGCCCCGCAGAACTCCCTCGAGGACAGCCTGGGCACGGCCGTCGTGCTCGACCGCTGGCGCGCCGCCCTCGGGCTGCGGTTCCCGTTCGAGGCCGAGACGGCGGACGTCCCCACCGTGTCGGGCCTGCCGCTCGCGGTCGCCCCGGACCACGTCATGCCCTACGGGCGGATCGAGGGCCTGGGCAAGCCGGTGTCGCGGCTGGTGATGGGCTGCGACAACCAGCCCGACCTGGCGCACGCCTCGGCGATCTTCGACCACTTCTTCACCGCGGGCGGCAACACGTTCGACACCGCCTGGCTCTACGGCGGCGGGGTCTACGAGGAGCGGTTCGGGCGCTGGGTGGCCAACCGCGGCATCCGCGACGACCTCGTCGTCATCGTCAAGGGCTGCCACACCCCGCACAACGACCCGGAGTCGCTGTCGCGCCAGCTGCTGGAGTCCCTCGAGCGCCAGCAGCACGGCTGCGCCGACATCTACATGATGCACCGCGACAACCCCGACGTCCCGGCCGGCGAGTTCGTCGACGTCCTCAACGAGCACGTCGACGCGGGCCGCATCACGGTGTTCGGCGGGTCGAACTGGTCGCCGGAGCGCGTCGACGAGGCCGACGCCTACGCGAAGGCGAACGGCAAGCGCGGGTTCTCGGTGCTCAGCAACCACTTCGGCCTCGCCGAGGCCTACGACGTCCCGTGGGCGGGGTGCCGGCACGTCACCGACGCCGAGTCCAAGGAGTGGCTGCGGCGCAAGCAGATCCCGCTGCTGCCGTGGTCCTCGCAGGCCCGCGGGTTCTTCGCGCGCGCCGACGAGGCGGACCGCAGCGACGCCGAGCTCGTGCGCTGCTACTACAGCGACGAGAACTTCGAGCGCAAGCGCCGCGCGGAGCAGCTGGGCGCCGAGCTGGGGGTCCCCGCGACGGCCGTCGCCCTGGCCTTCGTGCTGGCGCAGCCGTTCCCGACCTTCCCGCTGTTCGGGCCGCGCACCATCGCCGAGGCCCGCTCGTCCATGACGGGGCTCACGGTGACCCTCGACGAGCGCCAGGTGGCGTGGCTGGACCTGCGGGACTGACGGTGCCTCCCGGCCCGGGGCCGGGCACCCCGCCGCGGCCCGCGACGATCAAGGACGTCGCGGCCGCGGCGGGGGTGTCCCGGCAGACCGTCACCCGCGCGGTGAACGCCATGCCGGGCATCAACGACGCCACGCGCGAACGGGTCCTGGCCGCGGCGCGGGAGCTGGGCTACCGGCCCTCGCGCTTCGGCCGCGGCCTGGTCGTCCCGCCCACGCGCACGCTGGGCCTGCTCGTCGAGGACCTCACGAACCCCTACTACCCGGAACTCGCCTCGGCCGTGCTGCGGCTCGCGGCGCAGGCCGGGTGGAACGTCGTCCTGGCCGAGCGGGCCTGGGCGGCCGACGCCGCCCCGGCCGAGCGCTTCGGCGCCGAGGTCGACGCGGTCGTGAACTTCACGGCGCGGCCCGTGCCCGGGCGCTCAGACGGCCTCGCCGAGCTGCCGCTCGTCGAGATCGACCCGGAGAACCGCGAGAGCGCGCAGGGCCGCGTCGACCTCGACATGTCCGCCGCCGTCGTGGCCGCCGTGGCGCACCTGCACGAGCG
Source organism: Kineococcus siccus (assembly GCF_009906795.1). Classification (GTDB taxonomy): domain Bacteria; phylum Actinomycetota; class Actinomycetes; order Actinomycetales; family Kineococcaceae; genus Kineococcus; species Kineococcus siccus. The sequence goes on along the minus strand of NZ_JAAALN010000013.1, from coordinate 27,822 downwards.
CGGTGTGCGCCGCCCGGTCGTCCTGGACCTGCCGCACGGCAGCACGCGGGCGGCCGCGTTCGTCGCGGCGTTCGCGGACCGCGGCACGTCCGCCCGGCGCGCCCCGACCGCGACCACCGACCTGGCGGGGGGGCTGGCGACGGCCGAGCGGGTGCTGCGCGAGGTCCCCGACGTCGACGCCCTCGTCGCGTTCAACGACGTCACGGGGTTCGGCGTGCTGCGCGCGCTGCGCCTGGCGGGGGTCGACGTCCCCGGCCGCGTGCGGGTGCTCGGCATCGACGGGCTGGCGATCGGCAGCTTCGTCACGCCGCGCCTGACCACGCTCGCCCTCGACGTGCCGCTGGTCGCCCGCACGGCGCTGGAGGTGGTGCTCGCGCTGCACGCGGGGACCCTCGCGCCCGGTGAGCCCGGCACGCACCGGCGCATCCCCTACCGCCTCGACGTGGGCGAGAGCACCTGAGCGCGCCCCCTAGAGTTCCACCGCTCGCGCGGCGGTCGCCGCGACGACGAGGACGGGGGACGCGGGATGGCAGGGTTCGGCTGGCGGCTGCACGGGGACGGCCGGACGGTCCGGCCGGGTGCGGTGGTGGCGCCCGAGGAGCGGCTCAGCTGGTCGCGGACCGTCGGGATCGGCCTGCAGCACGTCGTCGCGATGGCCGGGTCGACGATCCTCGTCCCCGCGATCACGGGTTTCCCCGCGTCGACGACGCTGTTCTTCTCCGCCGTGGGCACCGCGCTGTTCCTGCTCCTGACGCGCAACCGGCTGCCCAGCTACCTGGGTTCCTCGTTCGCGTTCATCGCCCCGCTCCTGGCCGCCACCGCCTCCGGTGGCCCGTCGGTGGCGACGGGCGGGGTCCTCGTGACCGGCCTGCTGCTGGCGGCGGTCGGTCTCGTCGTGCACCGCGCGGGGACGCGCTGGATCGAGGCGGCCATGCCGCCGGTCGTGACGGGCAGCGTGGTGGCGCTCATCGGCCTGAACCTCGCCCCGGCGGCGTGGGGGTCGTGCGACCCGGTCGTCGTCGACGGCGTGCTCGGGCAGGGCCCCTGCACGGGGTTCCGCTCCGATCCCGTGACGGGGCTCGTCACCCTCGGCGTCGTCCTCGCGGTGGGCGTGGTGCTCCGCGGCACGCTCGGCCGGCTGTCGATCCTGCTCGGCGTCCTCGCCGGCTACCTGTTCGCCCTCGCGCGCGGCGGTGTCGACCTCGACGGCGTGCGTTCGGCGGCCTGGGTCGGCCTGCCGGAGTTCACGGCCCCGGCCTTCGACGCGGGGGCGCTGGTGCTGTTCCTGCCGGTGGTGCTCGTCCTCGTGGCCGAGAACGTCGGGCACGTGAAGTCGGTGGCGGCCATGACCGGGCGCGACCTGGACGCGCTCACCGGGCGGGCCCTGGTCGCCGACGGCGTCGCCACCACGCTCGCCGGGGCCGGCGGCGGTTCCGGCACCACCACCTACGCCGAGAACATCGGCGTCATGGCGGCGACGCGGGTCTACTCCACGGCGGCGTACTGGGTCGCGGCCGCGACCGCGCTGCTGCTGAGCGCCTCACCCAAGGTGGGTGCCCTCGTCGCCTCCGTCCCCGACGGCGTGCTCGGCGGGGTGGCGACGCTGCTCTACGGGATGATCGGCGTCCTCGGCGCCCGCATCTGGGTCGCGAACCGCGTCGACTTCTCCCACCCCGTGAACCTCGCCCCGGCCGCCGTGGCCCTCGTCGTGGGCATCGCGGACTACACGTGGTCCCCCGGCGGCGGGCTGCAGTTCTCGGGGATCGCGCTCGGCACGGCCGCCGCGATCGGGCTCTACCACCTCATGCGCGTCGTCTCGGCCGCCCGCGGGACGGCCGGGGACCCCACGGTCCCCGCGGACGCGGCGCCCACCGCCTGAGCGCGGCGACGTCAGCGGCCCGCGGCGGCCTGGGCGTGGACGCCGTCGCGGCCCGCGCGCTTGGCCCGGTACAGGGCCTCGTCGGCGGCGGCGTAGAGGTCGACGGGCCCCTGCCCCTCGGCGGCGGCCGCCACGCCGACGCTGACGGTGACGGGCACCTCGTGCCCCGCCCACCGGGGCGGGCGGACCGCGAGGCGTCGGCGCAGCTCCTGCCCCGAGCGGACCGCCTGCTCGAGCGTCGCCGACGACAGCAGCACCGCGAGCTCGTCACCCCCCAGGCGCGCGACGAGGCCCGGGGCGGGGAACACCTCGCGCAGCAGGCGGGCCACGTGCTGCAGCACCTCGTCGCCCGCCGGGTGCCCGTGCGCGTCGTTCACGCGCTTAAAGTGGTCGACGTCGACGAGCAGCAGGACGGCACGGCCGCCCGGCGCCCCGCCCGCCAGCGCCGCGTCGGCCGCCCGGTCCAGGACGCGGCGCGTCGCCAGCCCCGTGAGGGAGTCGACCGCGGCCCGGCGCTCGAGCTCGGCCACGACGGCGTCCTCCCGCTCGCGGGCCCGGAGCAGCACCGCGCCCACGACGGCGAGGGTGGCCCCGACGCAGGCGACGTCGGTGACGGCCCGGTCCAGCGGCAGCAGCGCCAGGACGATCACCGCGTCGGCGGCCAGGACCTGCGCGAGCACGAGCCAGCACGCCGTGCGGCGCAGCTCGCGGGCGGCGTAGAGGACGGGCCAGAGCAGGAAGGACTGGGCCGCGGCGCTGGCGTCGGAGGTGGTCAGGGCCAGGGCCGTCGTGGCGGCGACGAGCTGCGTGGGGACGCTGAACCAGAACAGCGCCGGCAGCCACGCGGGGGCCCGCAGCTCGACCACGCCGACGGCGACGAGCCCCACCCCGAGCGCGAGCGCACCCCCGCGGCTCACGGCCGTGGGCGTGAAGCTGGGCACGGCGAAGGGCAGGACGAGCAGCACGGCCGCGCCGACGAAGGCGAAGACGCTGGCGGAGCGGGCCGCCGACTCGAGGTCGCGGGGCGCCAGCGCGGCTGGGAGTCCCATGTCAGGGGAGTCGGCGCGGGCTGCGGGTCACCTGAGGGCCTCTCACCCGTCCGCAGGACCGCGGGTGCCCGCGCGCACCACGTTCAGCGGCGGGTCACCCGCCACCAGCCGCCCGAGCTGCTCGCGCAGCAGCGCGACCGCGCGCGGCCGGAACGCTGAGGTGTTGCCGCCCACGTGCGGCGTGACGAGGACGCCCGGCGCGCTCCACAGCGGGTGACCCGGCGGCAGCGGCTCGGGGTCGGTGACGTCGAGGGCCGCGCGCAGGCGGCCCGCGGCCAGCTCGGCGACGAGGTCGTCGGTGACGACGACGGGCCCGCGGGCGACGTTGACCAGCAGCGCGCCGTCCGGCATCGCGGCCAGGAAGGCCGCGTCGACGAGACCCCGCGTGGCGTCGGTGAGGGGGCAGGCCAGGACGACCAGGTCGTGGCGCGGCAGCAGCCCGGGCAGCTCCGCCGGGCCGTGCACGCGCGTGCCGTCCTGCTCGCGCGCGCGCGAGCCCACGGCCGTCACCGCCACCTCGAAGGGCGCCAGGCGGGCCGCGACCTGCCGTCCCACGCCGCCCCACCCCACGACGAGGGCGCGGCGGTCGGCCAGCGACGGCCGGCGGGCGGCGGCCCAGTCGCCGGCCGCCATGCCCCGCGCCGCGTCGTCGAGCCCGCGCAGGGACGCGATCGCCAGGCCGACCGCGAGCTCCGCGGTCGAGGCGTCGTGCACCCCCGCCGCGGTGGCGAGGGCGACGCGGCGGGGCAGCTGCTCGGCCACGCCGTCGTAGCCGTTGGTCAGCAGCTGCACGAGGCGCAGGTCCGGCAGGGCGGCGAGCGCCTCGCGCAGCGGCGGCAGCCCCAGGTAGGGCGGGACGACGACGTGCGGCGACGGGCCCGCGGGGACGCGCGTGCAGTCCCAGACCGTGAGCGTCGCGCCGGGCACCTCCCCCACCGCGGCCACCCACGACGCCGAGGGCAGGCTGACGACGAGGGGCGGGGCCGGGCGCGCGTCGGACGTCACCCCGCGCACGGTAGCGACCCGCGGGGGCCGCGGGTGAGGATGAGGCATGCGTCCTCCCGCGACCACCCGCAGCAGCGCCGCCCGCGGACCCCTCGCGGGGCTGGCCGTCGCGGCCCTCCTCGCCGGCTGCTCCGACGCCGGGTCGACGTCGGGCACGGGGGCGGTCGCCTCGCCCAGCGGCAGCCCGTCGTCGGTGTCCGCGACGACGTCCGCCCCGCCCCCGACCTCGCCCTCGCCCTCGGCGACGACCGCCCCGGTGGCCACGGCGACGGGGACCCCCGGCGCGCCGCAGGACATCACGACGGGGCTCGACGTGCCGTGGGACCTGGCGGTCCTGCCCGACGGGACCGCCCTCGTGACGCTGCGCGACAGCGCCCGGGTGGTGCAGGCCGGGCCGGGAATCCTGAACCAGGTGCCGTCGACGGGGGACGACGGCGAGGTGCCCGGCGTGGTGCCCGGCGGCGAGGGCGGCCTGCTGGGCATCGCCCTGTCCCCCACGTTCGGCCAGGACGCGCAGGTGTTCCTGTACTTCACGGCGCGCGAGGACAACCGCGTCGTCCGCTTCACCTTCGCGGACGGCCGCCTGGAGGACCCGGTGCCGGTGCTGACGGGCATCCCGAAGAACTCCACCCACAACGGCGGCCGGCTGCGCTTCGGCCCCGACGACCTGCTGTACGTCGGCACGGGGGACGCGCAGGACCGCCCCGCGGCGCAGGACGTGAACTCCCTGGGCGGCAAGATCCTGCGCATCACGCGCGACGGCGGGGTGCCCGAGGGCAACCCGTTCCCGGGCTCGCGCACGTGGAGCCTGGGCCACCGCAACCCGCAGGGTTTCGGGTGGGACTCCACGGGCCGGCTGATCGCGGCGGAGTTCGGGCAGGACCGCTTCGACGAGCTGAACGTCATCCGCGCGGGCGGCAACTACGGCTGGCCCGAGGTCGAGGGCGCCGGCGACGGCGGCGGCCGGTTCGTCGCCCCGGCGCGGACGTGGACCACGGACGAGGCCTCGCCCAGCGGGCTCGCGGTGACGCCCGACGCGGTGTACGTCGCGGCGCTGCGCGGGCAGCGGCTGTGGCGGGTGCCGCTGAACCCCGACGGCCCGACGGGAACCCCCGACGCCTACCTCGACGGCACGCTGGGCCGGTTGCGCGCCGCCGAGGTCGGCCCCGACGGCAGCCTCTGGGTCCTCACGAGCAACACCTTCCGGGGCGAGGCGCGGGCCGGCGACGACCGGCTCGTGAGCGTCCCGCTGGGCTGACCGTAGGCTCGCCCCGACGGCAGCGGGAGCAGCCTGCCGAGGACCCGAGGAGCACACCATGGTGGACACGCACGGACAGCGCCTGAAGCTGGGCTACAAGGCGTCCGCCGAGCAGTTCGGCCCGGGTGCGCTGACCGACTTCGCCGTGCAGGCCGAGGACCAGGGGCTGGACTCGGTGTGGATCTCCGACCACTTCCAGCCGTGGCGGCACGAGGCGGGGCACGCGCCCTCGGCGCTCGTGTGGCTCGCGCACGTGGCGGCGCGCACGTCGCGCGTGCAGTTCGGGACGAGCGTCATGACCCCGACCCTGCGCTACAACCCGGCGGTCGTCGCGCAGGCGTTCGCGACCCTGGGCGTGCTGCACCCCGGCCGCCCCATCCTGGGCGTGGGCACCGGCGAGGCGCTCAACGAGACCGCGGTCGGGTCGATCTTCCCCGAGACCAAGGAGCGCTTCGCGCGGTTGCGCGAGGCCGTCAAGCTCATCCGCACGCTGTGGACCGAGGACCGCGTCGAGTTCGAGGGCGAGTTCTACTCGCTGCACAACGCGACCGTGTACGACAAGCCCGACGTCCCCGTGCCGATCTTCGTGGCGGCGGGCGGGCCGGGCGTGACGAAGTACGCGGGGCGCGCGGGCGACGGGTACATCTGCACGTCGGGCAAGGGCATGGACCTCTACAGCCAGACGCTGCTGCCGGCGCTGGAGGAGGGCCTCGCCCTCGCGACCCGCGAGGTGCCCGCCTTCGAGCGCACCATCGAGATCAAGCTCTCCTTCGACGAGGACCCGGACCGGGCGCTGGAGAACTGCCGGTTCTGGGCGCCCCTGTCGCTGTCCGCGGAGCAGAAGCACGACGTGCACGACCCGGTGGAGATGGCCCGGCTCGCCGACCAGCTGCCGATCGAGCAGGTGGCCAAGCGCTGGATCGTCTCGGCCGACCCCCGGTTCGTCGCCGACCGGGTCCAGGAGTACGTCGACGCCGGCTTCACCCACCTCGTCTTCCACGGCCCGGGCCACGACCAGTCGCGCTTCCTGGACCAGTTCACCCGGGACGTCGTGCCGCTGATCCGCCAGGGCTGACGCCCCGCCACCACATCCACAAGAGCTCTTGTACAAGAGCTCTTGCCGCCCTACCCTCGCGCCGTGGACCAGACCCGCGCCGTGCGCCTGACCGACCCCGCCGTCATGCGCGTGCTGGCGCACCCGACGCGCCTCGCCCTGCTCGGCGAGCTGCGCAGCGAGGGCCCCGCCACCGTCGGCGCGCTCAGCCGCGCGCTCGACGAGGCGCCGGGCTCGGTGAGCTACCACCTGGGCCGTCTCGTCGACGCCGGGCTCGTCGCGGAGGCGCCCGGCCTCGCGCGCGACCGGCGCGAGCGCTGGTGGCAGGCCCTGCACCAGATGACCACGGTGGAGCCGACCGACTCCCTCGACGACCCCGAGCGGCACGCGGCCTCGACCGCGCTGCGACGCGAGTTCGCCCGCCGCTACGCAACCGTCCTCGAGGAGCACCTGAGCGCCGAGGCCTCCCTGCCTCGCGAGCTCGTCGCGGCGTCGACGACCGGGGACCGGCAGCTGCGGCTCACGGCGGCCGAGCTGCGGGAGCTGTCCGGGGAGCTGGAGGCGCTCGCCGACCGCTGGCAGGCCCGCTCCGACGCGCCCGCGGCCGACGGGCGGGGAGCCACGCACCGCGTCGCCCTGATCCACGCGGCCGTGCCCCGCGTGCGGCGGTGAACCGCCCGACCGGGCCCCGGTGGCGGCTGCGCTGGCTGCTGACCGCGCACACCGTCAGCGCCACCGGCAACACCGCGACGCTGATCGCCCTGCCGCTCTACGTCTACGCCACGACGGGCAGCCCGGCGCTGCTCGGCGTCCTCGGGGCCGCGGCCGTCGCGCCCGTCGTCGTCGGGGGCGTCTTCGGCGGCGTCCTCGTCGACCGCTTCGGCTACCGCCGCACGAGCGTGGTCTCCGACGCCGTGGGGGCCGTGACGATCGGCGCGGTCCCGCTGCTCGCGGCGACGACGGGGCTCCCCTTCGCCGTGCTCATCGCCCTCGTCGTCGCGACCGGGCTGCTGGACACCCCCGGGCAGGCCGCGCGGCACGCGATGCTGCCCGAGCTGGCCGACGAGGCCGGCGTCCCGCTGGAGCGGGCGACGGGCTGGATGGACGCGGCCGAGCGCGCGGCGCGCCTGCTGGGCGCTCCCGCCGCCGGGGGGCTCGTCGCGGCCGTCGGCGCCCCCGTCGTCCTCGTGCTCGACGCGGCGACCTTCGTCGTGGCCGCGGTCCTGGTCGCCGTCACCGTGCCGGCGCTCGCGCGAGCCACGACGGCCGGCGCGACGGAGGAGGCGGGCGGGTGGCGGGGGTACCGCCGCGACCTCGCCGAGGGCCTCGTGTTCGTGCGCCGCGACCGCCTGCTGCGCGCGATCGTCGCGATGATCGTGCTCACCAACGCCTTCGACGCGGCGTGGAGCAGCGTCGTCCTGCCCCTGCACGCCGCGCGGTCCCTCGGCGGTGGCGGCGCCCTCGGCCTGCTGGTGGGGGTCTTCGGCGCGGGCGCCGTCGTGGGTGCGGTCGTGTTCGGCGCCGTCGGGGCGCGGTTCTCCCGGCGGTCCGTCTTCGCGGTGGCCTTCCTGCTGGCCGGCGCCCCGCGGTTCCTCGTCCTCGCCGCGCAGCCGTCGCTCGCGGTGCTGCTCGTGGTGCTGGGCCTCGCCGGGGTCGCGGCCGGGGCGCTCAACCCGATCCTCGGCGCGGCACAGCTGGAGCGCGTGCCCGCCGCGGCGCGCGCCCGCGTCGCCGGGGTGGTCGGCGCGGGCGCCTGGGCCGGCATGCCGCTGGGGACGCTCGCGGCCGGGCTGTGGCTGGACCGCGGGTCGCTGACGACGCTGCTGCTCGTCCTCGGCGGGGCCTACCTGCTCGTGACCCTCCTGCCCTTCGTCGCCCCCGCCTGGCGCGAGCTGGACCGACCGGGTGACGACCGGGGCTCAGGGGCTCCGGAACGGTCGCTGCCGGCCGATGGAGGACCGCGGTGACAGCTCACCGCGGACGATCGTCGGGAAGGCACGGGGAACATGAGCGTCGCGATGCAGCAGGCAGGGGCCGTCCCGGCCCCCCCACGGGCGCTGCGGCCCGCACTGGCTGCCGTGGACCGGCTGCGCAGCGGCCCCCGCCTCGCGGTCCTCGTCGCCGTGCTCGTCCTGCCGGGCCTGCTCGCCACGGGGTCCTTCACGGTCCAGGCCGAGCACCGGCTGGCCTTCACCCGGGCCGAGCTCGCGGGGCAGTCGGTCCTCGACCCCACGCTGCTGGCGATGGCGGGCGCCGCCCGCGGCGAGCCGACCGACCTGTCCGGCGTGCGCGCCGCCGTCGCCGCCCACCCCGAGCTGGAGCTCGAGGACGCCCTGGCCACGGTCGCGGCGGCGAGCAGCGGCGGTGCCGACGCGTCCGCGCGGACCGCGGCGCTGGGCGGCTTCGCCACCGAGGTGGGCAACGCGTCCAACCTCGTGCTCGACCCGGACCTCGACTCCTTCTACGCCATGGACGCCCAGGTCGTGCAGCTGCCGCGGCTCCTGGCCGCCGCCGCGGCGGTCGGGAACGGCGAGCAGGACGCGGCGACGCGGGCCGTGGAGGCCGCCACGCTGACGAGCGCCGCCGACGCCCTGACCGCCGACGTCGAGACCGCGCGCCGCGCGGCCGGCGCGCCGCTGGACGGCCTCGAGGACCTCCTCGCCGTCGCCACCGCCGCGCAGGAGACCGCCGCCCGGCTGACCGCCCCCGCGCCCGCGCCCGTCGACGCCACCCCCGTCGCCGACGCGGCGCAGGCCGCGGTGCCGGCCGCCTCGGGCGTCCTGGGCTCGCTGCTGCACGCCCGGGAAGGGGCGCTGCGCAGCGACCGCGACGGCGTCCTCACCGCGACCGCGGTCGGCTTCCTGCTCGCGGCCTGGCTGGCCGCGGCCATCCTGTGGCGCACTCGCCGCGACGTCGGCGCGACCGTCGCCGCGGTCGCCGCGCTCGCCGACGGCCACCTCGAGGACCGTCCGCTGCCGGCCGGCCGCGACGAGTTCGGGGAGATCGCCCGCTCGCTGACGACGGCGCGGCTCACGCTGCTGCGCCAGCAGGAGCAGCTCCTGGCCTCGCAGCAGGAGCGCGAGGCCCAGCTGCAGGCCGGGTTCGAGCACCAGCGCACGTCGGAGCGCCGCACCCGGGAGCGCGCGCAGGACATCATCGACGAGAGCGCCGCCACGGTCCTGACCGAGCTGCAGGCGCTGGCCGAGCACGTCGAGGCGGTGCGGGCGTGCGCGCGCTCGATCGAGGCGCGCGTGGCGACGACGGAGGCCGTGACGCGCAGCGTCAGCGCGGAGACCGCGGACGCCGACGCCGGGGCCGCGGCGCTCGGGGCGAGCCTGGTCGAGGTGGGCGGGATGGCGCAGCTCATCGCAGGCGTCGCGGCGCAGACGAAGCTGCTGGCCCTGAACGCCACGATCGAGGCCGCCCGGGCCGCCGAGGCCGGCGCCGGCTTCGCCGTCGTGGCCGAGGAGGTCAAGGGGCTGGCCGCGACCACCGCCAGCTCGACCGGCACCATCACGACGACCCTCGCGGCCCTGGACACCGACGCCGCGCGCGTCGGGGCCGCGATCGGCAAGGTGGGCAGCGACATGGCGCTGCTGGACGAGGCGACGGCCGCGCTCGCGGGCGTCGCCGTCGAGCAGTTCGCCCTCGTCGACACGCTGCACGCCGCCCTGGGCACGACCGTCGCCCGCGTCCGGGAGCTGGCCTCCCTGGGCGAGCGGCTGGAGCGCCGCGAGGCCGAGCGGCGCCCGCTCGCGGGCCGGGTGACGCTGACGGTCGGGGACACGCGGGTGGACGCGACGCTCGCCGACCTGAGCGTCAGCGGGCTGCGCTGCCTCCTGCCCGGCCCGACGCGGCTGCGGCCGGGGGCAGCGGGTGACCTGCGCGTGGTCGTGGGCCGCCAGGAGTTCCGCGCCCCCGCCTCCGTCACCCGCCACCGCGACGGCGGGGACGGCGGCGACGAGCTCGGCATCGCCTTCGGTCAGGTCAGCCCCGACGCCCGGCGCTGCATCGACGCCCTCGTGCAGAGCGGGACGGTCTGAGGCGGCGCCTCAGCTGCCGACGCGCTCCAGCACGAGCTCGCGGACCCGGGCCGCGTCCGCCTTGCCGCGCATCTCCTTCATCACCTGGCCGATGAGCGCACCGGCGGCCTGGGGCTTGCCCCCGCGGATCTTCGCGACGACGTCGGGGTTGGCGGCCAGCACCGCCTCGACGGCCGCGGTGAGCGCGGAGTCGTCGGAGACCATCGCGAGGTTGCGGGAGGCCACGACCTCGGTGGGCGAGCCCTCGCCCGCGAGCACGCCCTCGAGGGCCTCGCGCGCGAGGCGGTCGGTCAGGGTGCCGGCGTCGACGAGGCGCTGCAGCTCCGCGACCTGCGCCGGGGTGACGGGCAGGGCGGCGAGCTCCGTGCCCTCGACGTTGGCCCGCCGGGCGAGCTCCCCCATCCACCACTTGCGCGCCGTGGCGGGCGAGGCGCCCGCGGCCACGGTCGCCTCCACGAGGTCGAGCGCGCCCGCGTTGAGGACGTCGCGCATCTCGGGCTCGGAGAACCCCCAGTCGGTGGTGAGCCGGCGGCGGCGCTCGGCGGGCGGCTCGGGCAGCGTCGCCCGCAGCGACTCGACCCAGGCCGGGTCGGGCTGGATCGGGACCAGGTCCGGTTCGGGGAAGTAGCGGTAGTCCTCGGCGTCGGACTTCTCCCGGCCCGACGTCGTCAGGCCCGTGTCCTCGTGCCAGTGCCGGGTCTCCTGCACGACCTTCGCGCCCGAGCGCAGCACGGCCGCGTGCCGGCCGACCTCGTAGCGCACGGCCCGCTCGACCGAGCGCAGCGAGTTCACGTTCTTGGTCTCCGAGCGCGTGCCCAGCGGCGCGTCGGGCGAGGGGCGCAGCGACAGGTTGACGTCGCAGCGCAGCGACCCCTGCTCCATCTTCACGTCGGAGACGTCGAGGGCGCGCAGCAGGTCGCGCAGCGTCGCGACGTACGCGCGCGCCACGTCCGGGACCCGGTCCCCCGCGCCCGTGAGGGGACGGGTGACGATCTCGATGAGCGGGATGCCCGCGCGGTTGTAGTCCACGAGGGAGTACTCCGCGCCGTGGATGCGGCCCGTGGAACCCCCGACGTGCAGGGACTTACCGGTGTCCTCCTCCATGTGCGCCCGCTCGATGTCGACGCGGTACGTGAAGGCCGGCTTCGTGCCGTCCTCGCTGGCCGGGACCTCGACGTCCAGGAACCCGTCGTAGGCGATCGGCTCGTCGTACTGCGAGGTCTGGAAGTTCTTCGGCATGTCCGGGTAGAAGTAGTTCTTCCGGGCGAAGCGGCAGTAGCTCGCGATCGAGCAGTTCAGCGCGAGGCCGATCCGGATCGCGGACTCCAGGGCCTTGGCGTTCAGGACCGGCAGGGCACCCGGCAGGCCGAGCGAGACGGGGTCGACCTGCGTGTTGGGCTCCGCACCGAACTCCGTCGGGGCGCCCGAGAACATCTTCGTCGCCGTCGACAGCTCGACGTGGACCTCGAGCCCGAGCACCGGGTCGAACTGCGCGACGGCCTCGTCGTAGCCCACGGTCTCCTCGACGGCGCTCATGCCGGGACTCCCTTCCACTCGGGGACCTGCGAGAGCAGCGACCCACCCCACTGCGCGGTCAGGCGCGCCTCGACGGCGGCCCCGACCCGGTACAGCCGGTCGTCGGCCTGCTGCGGCGCGAGGACCTGCAGACCGACGGGCAGGCCGTCGTCGGACAGGCCCGCGGGCAGCGACATGCCGGGGATCCCCGCGAGGTTCGCGGGGATCGTGGCGACGTCGCCGGCGTACATGGCCAGCGGGTCGTCGAGCTTCTCCCCCAGCCGGTACGCCGTGGTCGGCGCGGTCGGCGAGACGAGGACGTCGACCTGGCCGAAGGCCCGCGCGAAGTCGCGCTGCACCAGGGTGCGGACCTTCTGGGCGCTGCCGTAGTAGGCGTCGTAGTACCCCGCCGAGAGGGCGTAGGTGCCGAGGATGATGCGGCGCTTGGCCTCGTCGCCGAACCCGGCGGCGCGCGTCGCGCGCATGACCTGCTCGGCCGTCACGTGCTCGCCCTCGGGCGTCACCCGCAGGCCGTAGCGCATGCCGTCGAACTTGGCGAGGTTGCTCGACGCCTCGCTCGGCAGGATCAGGTAGTACGCCGCGAGGGCGTGCACGAGGTTCGGCAGGCTCAGCTCGACGACCTCGGCGCCGGCCTCGCGCAGCAGCGCGACGGCCTCGGTGAAGCGCGCGGTGACGCCCGCCTCGTACCCCTCGCCCGACAGCTCCTCGACGACCCCGACGCGGACGCCGGTCAGGTCGCCCGAGGCGCCCTGCCGCGCGGCGCCGACGACGTCGGGGACGTCGGCCGGGATCGAGGTGGAGTCGTACGGGTCGTGGCCCGCGATGACGGCGTGCAGCAGCGCGGTGTCCAGCACGGTCCGCGCGCACGGGCCGGCCTGGTCCAGCGAGCTCGCGAGCGCCACGAGGCCGTAGCGCGAGACGCCGCCGTAGGTGGGCTTGACGCCGACCGTGCCCGTGAGCGCCGCGGGCTGGCGGATCGAGCCACCCGTGTCGGACCCCACGGTGAGCGGGGCCTCGAAGGCGGCGAGCGCCGCGGCCGATCCGCCGCCGGACCCGCCGGGGACCCGCGTCGCGTCCCACGGGTTGCGGGTCGGGCCGTAGGCGGAGTGCTCGGTGGTCGAGCCCATCGCGAACTCGTCCATGTTCGTCTTGCCGAGCACGACGAGCCCCGCCGCGTGCAGCTCGCGGACGACGGTCGCGTCGTACGGCGGGACCCAGCCCTCGAGCATGCGCGAGCCGCACGTGGTGGGCATGCCGCGCGTGGTGAGCACGTCCTTCACGCCGATCGGCACCCCGGCCAGCGGGCCAAGCACGGCGCCCTTCGCGCGGTCGGCGTCGACCTCGCGGGCGCGGGCGAGCGCGGACTCGGCGGCGACGTGCAGGAACGCGTGCACGCCGGTCTCCGCGGGGCCGTCGACGGCCGCGATGCGGTCGAGGTGCGCCTGAGTGACCTCCTCCGAGGACACGACCCTGGCGACCAGCGCCTCGGACAGCCGCGCGGCGTCCCAGTGCACCAGCTCGTTCACGCTGCTGCTCACGCGTCCTCCTCGAGGATCTGGGGCACGCGGAACCGGCCGTCCTCGGACGCGGGAGCGCCGGCGAGGGCGTCGGCGGCGCTCAGGCCGGGACGCACGACGTCGGGCCGGGTGACGTTGACCAGCGGCACCGGGTGCGACGTCGCGGGAACGTCCTCGGTGACGGCGGAGGACACCTGCGCGACGGCGTCGAGGACCGCGCCGAGCTGACCGGCCATGCGGTCCAGCTCCTCGTCGGACATGTCGATGCGCGCCAGGCGCGCGAGGTGCTCGACCTCGGAACGGGAGATGACGGACACGACCGGTGAGTCTAGGGCGTGCTGCCGCGGGGGTGCGGCTCGCCGTAGATGGCGCGCAGCCACACGCCCAGCAGGACGTCGACGACGTCCGCCTCACCGACGGCGGGTCCGTGGCCCGCGAACGTGGTGTGCAGGACCCGCTCGTTCATCCAGTTCAGGGCCGTGGCCAGCTCCCGCGACGGCAGCCCGGGCGGTGCCGCGCCCCGCGCGCGCTCGGCGTCGATCTCGGCGGCCGTCTCGGTCACGAAGCGCTCCATCACCGCGCTCCAGACCTCGCGGACGGCGGGGCTCGAGGCGCGCGCCTCGGCCGCGGCGAGCGTGACGGCCCGGTGGGTGCGGAAGGGCTCCTGGATGGCCGCGATGACCTGGCGCCAGCGCCGCTCGGGGTCGGGAGCGGGGTGGCGCAGCGCCGTGTCGCGGCGCAGCCGGGCCTCGGCGACGACGGCGTCCAGGAGGGCCAGCAGCACGGCCTCCTTGGACGGGAAGTAGAAGTAGAACGTCGGCCGCGAGATGCCGGCCCCGCGCGCGAGGTCGTCCACCGAGACGTCGGCGTACGGGCGCTGCGTCAGCAGCTGCTCGGCGGTGCCGAGGATCGCGCGCTCGCGGTCGTCACCGCTGGGGCGGGCCGCGCGCCGGCCGCGGCCCGGGGTCTCGGCGGGCGTGGGTTCGGCGGGCACGGGAGGAGCCTAGGCGTTCGACACCCTGTTGACACCGTCGACGCCTCGTTGAACAGTGGTCGCATGACTGCTGAGCACGTGGACGTGCTGGTCGTGGGGGCGGGGCTGTCGGGCATCGGCGCCGCCTGCCGGCTGCGGCGCGAGGCACCCGGGCGCAGCGTGGCCGTGCTGGAGTCGCGCGCGGCCGTGGGCGGGACGTGGGACCTCTTCCGCTACCCCGGCGTCCGCTCCGACTCCGACATGTACACGCTGGGGTACTCGTTCCGGCCGTGGACGTCGCCGCAGGCCATCGCCGACGGCCCCTCCATCCGCCGCTACGTGGAGGACACCGCGCGGGAGTTCGGCGTCGACCGCCTCGTCCGCCACGGCCACCGCGTGGTCCGCGCCGAGTTCTCCTCGGCCGACGCGCGCTGGACCGTCGAGGTCGAGCGCACGAGCGAGGACGGGACCGAGACGGTCGAGCTCACGTGCGACTTCCTGTTCTCGTGCACCGGGTACTACCGCTACGACCACGGCTACGAGCCCGAGCTGCCCGGCCGCGAGCAGTTCGCGGGCACCGTCGTGCACCCCCAGCACTGGCCCGCGGACCTGGTCACCGCCGGGAAGCGGGTCGTGGTGATCGGCAGCGGGGCCACGGCCGTCACGATCGTGCCCGCCGTCGCGGGCGAGGCCGAGCACGTCACGATGCTGCAGCGCTCCCCCAGCTGGATGCTGTCGCTCTCGCGTCGCGACGCCCTCGCCGACCGGTTGCGCGGCCGGCTGCCCGAGTCGGTCGTCTACCCCCTGGTGCGGTGGAAGAACATCGCCGCGGCCACGGCCACGTTCCAGCTGAGCCGCCGCGCCCCCGGGTTCGTGCGCCGGCTGCTGCGCGAGCGGGTCGCGGCGCAGCTGCCCGCCGGCTACGACGTCGACCGGGACTTCGTGCCGTCCTACGACCCGTGGGACCAGCGGCTCTGCTTCGTGCCGGGCGGCGAGCTGTTCTCGGCCGTCCGCGGCGGGAAGGCCTCCGTGGTCACCGGCGCCGTCGACACCTTCACGGAGACGGGGATCCGCCTCACCTCGGGCGAGGAGCTGCACGCCGACGTCGTCGTCACGGCGACGGGCCTCGAGCTGCTGTTCCTGGGCGGCATCTCCCTCGCCGTCGACGGGCGCGAGATCGACCCCGCGGCGTGCGTCGTCTACAAGGGGATGATGCTCTCGGGCGTGCCGAACCTCGCGTTCGCGCTCGGGTACACCAACGCCTCCTGGACGCTGAAGGTCGACCTGGTCAGCGAGCACGTCGTCCGGCTGCTGGAGCTCATGCGGCGCCGCGGCCACGACGTCGTGGTGGCCGCGGAACCGCCGACCCCCGAGCGCCGCCCGCTGATCGACCTGGCCGCCGGCTACGTGCGCCGCAGCCAGGACCAGCTGCCGACGCAGGGCGCCACCGCCCCGTGGCTCCTGCACCAGAACTACCCGCGCGACGTCCTCCTGCTGCGCCACCGCTCCCCCGCCGACGTCGGGCTGACGTTCTCCCGGGCGACGGGCCGGGTCCCGGCGGCGACCGGTGGCTGAGACCCCGCTCGCGGACGTGCAGGAGGTCCGCGTCGCCGGCCGTCGGGTGCGCTACCGCCTCGACGGCGAGGGGGACACCGTCCTGATGCTGCACGGCATCGGCTGCAGCCTGGACGACTTCGACGAGCAGCACCGGTTGCTGCGCAGCCGCTTCCGCTGCCTGAGCGTCGACCTCGCCGGGTTCGGCGGCTCCGACCCGCTGACCGTCCCGAACACCCTGGACGGCCTCGCGGACGCCGTCGTGGCCTCGCTCGACGCCCTCGGCGAGACCGGGCCCCTGCACGTCGTCGGAAACTCCCTCGGCGGGGCCGTCGCCATGGCGGTGGCCGTGCGGATCCCGTCCCGCGTGCGCACCCTCCTGCTCGCCGACCCCGCGGGGTTCGGCCGCACCGTGACGTGGGCGCTCCGGCTGGTCGCGGTCCGGTCGCTGGCGAAGCGGCTGCTCACGCCCAGCCTCGACGCCGCACGCCGCAACCAGCGCGGCATCTTCCACGACCGCGCGATGGTCACCCCCGAGCGCGTCGATCGCGCGTTCCGGCTCGCCTCGCGCCCGCACGGACCGCAGGTCATGGCCGAGACCGCGCACGACCTCGGCACCGTCCTCGGCGTCCGCCCCGGCTGGCGGCGGCGGCTCGTCCCGGCCGTCGCGGCCCTGCACCTGCCGACCCTCGTCGTGTGGGGCGCCGAGGACCTCGTCCTGCCGGCCGACCACCTCGACGCCGTCCGCCGGCTGCTGCCGCACGCGCAGACCCACGTGTTCCCCGGCACGGGCCACATGCCGCAGATCGAGCGGGCCGCCGAGTTCGCCGCGCTCGCCGACGAGTTCTGGTCCCGGGTACGGCCCGGCGACCCCCACCCGCAGCACGGAACTCCCCCTGGAGGACGACCATGACGGACCCCGCCCCCGACGTCCCCGCGACGATGCGCGCGCAGCGCTTCCACCGCGACACCCGGACGTTCGCCGTCGAGGACGTGCCCGTCCCGGTGCCCGGCCCGGGGCAGGCCCTCGTGCGCGTCGCGTTCTGCGGCATCTGCCACTCCGACCTCAGCCTGCTCGACGGCACGTTCCCCAGCGCCAGGGTCCCCGAGGTCGTCACGCAGGGGCACGAGGCCTCCGGCACGGTCGCCGCGCTCGGCCCCGGGGTGGGCGGCTGGGCCGTCGGCGACCGGGTCGTCCCCGCCGCGGGCCGGCCCTGCCGCCGCTGCGAGCACTGCCGCCGCGGCGACTTCCCGCACTGCGACGACCTGCAGCTCATGGCCTTCGCCTACGACGGCGCGTGGGCCGAGTTCACCGTGGCCGACGCGGCCGGGCTCACCCGGGTCCCCGACGACGTCCCCCTGGAGCAGGCGGCCCTGCTCGCCGACGCGGTCGCGACGCCGTTCGGGGCCGTCGCGCACACCGCCGGCGTCCGCGTCGGCGAGGCCGTCGGGGTCTGGGGCGTGGGCGGGGTCGGGACCCACCTCGTGCAGCTCGCCCGCCTGGTCGGCGCGGTGCCGGTCATCGCCGTCGACCTCGACGAGGAGGTCCGCGCGCGGGCTCTCGCCGTGGGCGCGGACTTCGCCTTCGACTCCCGAGACCCGCAGCTCCGGGAGAAGATCGCCGCCGCCACCGGCGGGCACCTGCTCGACGTCGCCTTCGACGCGGTCGGCATCAGGGCGACCTTCGAGCACAGCCTGGCGATGCTCACCCCGGGCGGCCGCGTCGTGGGCGTCGGGCTCAGCGGGCAGGAGGTCTCCCTGGGCAGCACGCTGGCGTTCAACCTGTCCCGCAAGCAGGTCCTCGGCCACCTCGGCTACCGCAACGAGGACATCGGGGTGCTGGTGAGGCTGCTCGCCACGGGCCGCCTCGACCTGTCGCGGTCGGTCAGCGGGATCGTGTCCCTGGAGGACGTCGGCGAGGGGATCCGCCGGCTGCAGGAGCACGAGGGCCACCCGGTGCGGCTCCTCGTCCAGCCGTAGCCCCCGCCTCAGCTCCCGGACCTCCGGCGCGCGCGGTAGGCCGCGACGGCGTTGCGGTTCCCGCACGCGGTGCTGCAGTAGCGCCGGGACCGGTTGCGGGACAGGTCGAGGACGACGCCGGAGCACGCGTCGTCGGCGCAGACCGACAGGCGGGAGCCCTCGTCGGCGCGCACGACGTCGATCATGGCCATGGCCGTCTCGACGAGGATCCGCGTCGCCAGTCCGGTCTCGGGGGCGACGGCGTGCACGTGCCAGTCGAGGGCGTCGTGCCGCACGAGCTGGGGCACAGCCGCGGCCTGCGCCAGGACCCGGTTCAGCAGGGTGACGCCGTGGTCGCGCTCGCTCGTCAGCAGCTCGCGCAGCTGCGGCCGCACGTCGCGCACGGCCGCCAGCTCCGCCGCGGACCCCTCGTGCCGGCCGGTGTAGCCGAACCCGGCGTACCAGGCGCCGAGCTGCTCCGCGCTCGTCAGGGTGTCGGGCGGGCCTGCGGTGTTCACCAGGTCGACGGCAGCCTGCAGGGCCGTCGTCGTGTCATGGGTGAAGAGCATGTTGACACCTTACGGCCGCGTCCCTAGCGTCAGCACCCATGAGCGCCGTCGACGTCACCGGCGCGGCGCGCCGCCGCTCGCGGACCGGCAGCGGCCTCGTGCTCGCGGTCCTGTCCGCGGCCTCCTTCGGCAGCGCCGGGCCGCTGGCCGGTGGGCTGCTCGCGACCGGCTGGAGCCCCGGCGCCGTGGTGCTCGTCCGGGTCACGATCGCCGCCCTCGTCGTCGCACCGTTCGCCGCCGTCAGCCTGCGCGGGCACTGGAACGCGCTGCGCCGCAACACCCTGACCGTCCTCGCGTACGGCGCGCTGGCCGTCGCGGGCGCGCAGTTCTGCTACTTCTCGGCCGTGTCGCGGATGGACGTCGGCCCGGCGCTGCTCATCGAGTACACGGCTCCGGCCGCGGTCGTCGTGTGGCTGTGGCTGCGCCACGCGCAGCGACCCGGCGCCGTGACGCTGGCCGGGGCGGCCCTGGCCGCCGTGGGGCTCCTGCTCGTGCTGGACCTGTTCTCGGGCGCCGACCTCGACCCGGTCGGGGTGCTGTGGGCCCTGGGCGCCATGGTCGGCGCGACGACCTACTTCGTCCTGTCCGCCGACGACACGACGGGCCTGCCGCCGCTGGCCCTCGCCGGCGGCGGGCTGCTGACGGGCGCGGTCGCCCTCGGGCTGCTCGGGGCCGTCGGAGTGCTGCCCCTGCGAGCCACGACCGCGGCGGTGACCTACGCGGACCGCACCGTCACCTGGTGGGTGCCGCTGCTCGTCCTGGGCGTCGTCACGGCCGGCCTCGCCTACACCACCGGGGTGCTGGCCGGCCGACGCCTCGGCTCGCGGCTCGCCTCGTTCGTGGCGCTGCTCGAGGTCGTCGCCGGGGTCGTGGCCGCGTGGCTGCTGCTCGGCCAGCTGCCCGCGACCGTCCAGCTGCTCGGCGGGGTGCTCGTCCTCGCCGGCGTCGTCACGGTCAAGCTCGGTGAGCCCCGCGCCGCCTGAGGTGACGGCGCGAGGCCCTCAGAGTTCCCTCAGACGGTGGTGGGCACCGTGGCCGGGTCAGCGTCGGCCGCCGCCGCGAGCGCCGGGACGAACTGCTCCACCGCGTAGGGCAGCGAGAGCGGGCTGGAGTACCCCAGCGCCCCGGCGGCGTCGCTGTCGAACGTCGGCACGAAGACGGTCCGGCCCTCCGTGACCACCGCCAGCTGCGCGGCGACCGCGCTGGCCGTGAACTCCGCCGCGCTGCGACCCAGCACCACGAGGACGTCGGTGTCGAGCTCGGCGACGCGCTCCTCGCTCAGCTCGCCCGAGACGGGGTTCTCGTCGAAGCCGAGCTGCAGGAAGAAGTTCCCGCGCGGGTCGGTCGAGTCGAGCAGGTAGTAGCCCTGGTTGAACAGCACGACGCTGACCGTCTTGCCCGCGAACTCGGGGTGCTCGTCCGCCGCGACCCGGAAGCCGGCCTCGACCTCGTCGGTGAGGGCGTCCGCCGCGTCCGTCCGGCCGAGCGCGCGCCCGATGACGGCGAGCTCCTCCTGCCACGTCGCGGCCGCACCCGCGGCCGCGCCGGCCGCGGGGACGACGTCGCCGATGGTCGGGGCGATCGCGGAGAGCTTGTCGTAGTCGGCCTGCTGCAGGTAGGCGTAGGCGCCGATGATCAGGTCGGGCTGCAGCGCGGCGATCGCCTCGAGGTTCAGCTCCGCCTGGCCCACGGAGGCGATGCCGCCCGCCGGGAGCAGGTCGACGGCCCACGGCCGGCGCGTCGCGTCGTAGCTGCCGAGCGGGGTGCGGCTGCCGACCGGGGTCACCCCGAGCGCGAGCACGAAGTCCTCCTCGTTGTAGCCGACGGTCACGACCCGGGTGGGCGCGGCGGGGACCGTCGTGGTCCCCAGCTGGTGCTCGATGGTCACCGGGAACGCGCCGGCCCCGCCCGCGGAGGGGGTCGAGGCCGGGGCCTCCGCGACCGGGGAGTCGTCGCTGCCGCAGGCGGAGAGGGTGGCCAGCACGCCGGAGGCGGCCAGGGCGGTGAGGACGGATCGACGATGCATGAGGTGAGGCTAGCCTCACCCGCGGGTCCCGCTCCCCACCGGGCCGGAGCGGTCAGACGAGGAGCTGGGTGGTCGCGAGCTCGCGGTACAGCGGTGAGCTGTCCAGCAGCTCCGCGTGGGTGCCGCGGGCGAGCACCCGGCCGTCGTCGACGACCACGATCTGGTCGGAGTCCACGACGGTCGACAACCGGTGCGCGACGACGACCAGCGTGCGGCGGTGCGCGGCCGCGGCCAGGGACTCCCGCAGCAGCGCCTCGTTGCGGGCGTCCAGGCTGGCCGTGGGCTCGTCCAGCAGGAGCAGTTCCGCGGGCGCCAGCAGGGCGCGGGCGATCGCGAGGCGCTGCCGCTGACCGCCCGAGAGCAGGACCCCGCCCTCCCCGACCTCGGCGTCCAGCCCCTGCGGTGAGCGCTCCACCAGCTCGGTCAGCCCCACCTCGGCCAGCACGCGCAGCACCTCCTCCTCGGAGGCCTCGGGGCGCGCCAGCGTGATCGTGTCGCGCAGCGTCCCGGCCAGCACGGGCGCGTCCTGCTCCACGTAGCCGAGCCGGGCCCGCAGCTGCGCCCTCGGCACGGCCCGCACGTCGACGCCCCCGACGCGCACCGCCCCGCCGTCGACGTCGTGGAAGCGCTCGACGAGGCCGAGCAGCGTCGACTTCCCCGCCCCGGAGGGGCCCACGAGCGCCGTCCGCGTCCCCGCGGGAACGGTGAAGCTGATGCCGCGCAGGGCCGGGGTGCCGTCGGGGTAGCTGAAGGTCACGTCGTCCAGCTCCAGCAGCGGCGCCCCGGGCACGTCGCGCGCGGGGGCGTCGACGACGGCGGGGTCGTCCTCCTCCACGGGCAGGACCACGACCTCCTGGATGCGGGTCAGGGCCGCCAGCCCGGCCTGCACGACCGTCCACACCTGCAGGACCGACCCCAGCGGCCCGACGAGGGTGAAGAGCAGCAGCACGAAGGTGACCAGCTCGGCCACCGACGTCGCGCCGGACGCCACCCGCGCCCCACCGACGCCGAGGACGGCCACGAAGGCTCCCTGCACGGCGATCTGCAGCGCCGGGGAGATCAGCGCCCGCAGCTTGGAGGCGCGGACCGCGGCGACGCGGGCGCCCTCCGCGGCCCCGACGACGACGCCCAGCTCCCGGTCGGTGGCCCCGCTGGCGCGGATGGTCCGCAGCGCCGAGATCATCCGGCCCACCGCGGAGCTCATCTCCCCGACCTGCCGCTGGGTGGCGAGCTCCAGCCCCGCCAGGCGGGCCGAGACGACGCCGATGACGACGCCGGCCACGACCACCGCGACGAGGGTCACCGCGAGCAGGACGAGGTCCAGGCGGGCCATCAGCACGAGCGAGCCCACCAGCGTGAGCACCGTGCCGAGCAGGTCGAACAGCCCCGACGTCACCACGCCCGACAGCGCGGTGGTGTCGCTGCCGACGCGCGAGAGCAGGTCGCCCGAGGTGCGGGCGTCGCGCGCGGCGACGGTGATGCGCGCCAGCCGGGAGACCAGGGACGTCCGCAGGCCCAGCACGACCCCCGCGCCCGCCCGCTCCAGCAGGAACTGCCGCAGCCCGTCGACCACCGCGCCGACGAGCAGGACGGCCACCAGGAGGACCGCGATGCTGCGCAGCGCGCCGTCGCGCCCGACGACCTCGACGACCCGGCCGATCAGCAGGGGCTGCGCGAGCGACGTCACGGCCCCGACGAGGGACAGCGCGACCGCGAGGGCGATGGCCGGGCGGTGCGGGCGCAGGTGGGGCAGCAGCACCCGGCCCGCGGCGCGCAGCGGCAGGACCTCCGACGTCGCGCCGTCGGCGGCCCGGGCGGGACGGGGCGCGGTGCTCACCCCGCCATCCTCCCTCGGCGCCGGCCGGCGGGGCTCAAGGCGGGGCGCACGGCGGTCGATGGGAGGACGTGGCTCCTCCCTCGTCCTGCAGCACCGCTCCGGCCCCGCCTCCGTCCTACTGGATCGAGTCGACCGCGGCGTTCCGCGTCGTCAGCAACCTCACCGTCGGCACCCGCATCGTGGGCGCCGCGGTCCTGACCGGCCTGGCCGGTGCGGGCACCGCCCTCGCCCTCCAGCAGGTCCTCGCGGGCCAGCGCGGGCCGGGCTGGGTCGCCGGGGCCGTCGTCGTGCTCGCGGTCGCGCTGTTCGCCGCCTACTTCGTCTCCCAGATGGTCGTCATGACCCTGCGCCGGGTCAGCTACGCGCTGCAGGGCATGGCCGAGGGGGACATGACCCGCAGCATCGGCGTCTCGAGCTCCTGCGAGCTCGGCACCCTGGCCTCGACGCTGCGCCGGGCCCAGCACGGCGTCGCCGACGCGGTCGCCGTGATCTCGCGCTCGGCCGCGGCCCTCGCGAGCTCCTCGCACGACCTGAGCACGGTCTCCGGCCGGATCGCCGAGTCCGCCGAGGACGCCGCCTCCCGCGCCACCGACGTCGCGACCGCGGCCGGCCACGTGTCCGTCAACGTCCGCGCCGTCGCCACCGCGACCGCGGACATGGGGTCCTCGATCGGCGGCATCGCGACGAGCTCGGCCGAGGCGGCCGTGATGGCGTCCGCCGCGGTCAACGAGGTCCACAGCACGACCGAGTCGATCACCCGCCTCGGGGCGTCGAGCGCCGAGATCGGCAGCGTCGTGAAGGTCATCACGTCGATCGCCGAGCAGACGAACCTGCTGGCTCTCAACGCCACCATCGAGGCCGCGCGCGCCGGCGAGGCCGGCAAGGGCTTCGCCGTCGTGGCCGCCGAGGTCAAGGAGCTGGCGATGGAGACCGCCGCGGCGACCGAGGACATCTCCCGCAAGGTCGCGGCGATCCAGAACGACACCGAGTCGGCCGTGCAGGCCATCGGGCGGATCGCCACGACCATCGACCGCATCAACGACATCCAGGGCGCGATCGCCGCCTCCGCGGAGCAGCAGACCGCCACGACGGCGACCATGGGCGAGGACATCTCCGACGCCGCAAGGGGTTCGGCGGAGATCTCGGCCGGCATCGACAGCGTGGCGGGCGCGGCCCGCGGCACCACGGAGGCCGTCGGGGCCTCGCGCGCCTCGGCCGCCGAGCTCACCCGGCTCTCCGACGAGCTGAGCCAGGTCGTCGCCCGGTTCCGCCTCTCCGCCTAGGACGCAGCCGGCCCGCCCGTCAGAACGGGGGTGACTCGTCGACCGGTGACGGCGGGGGCAGGAGGGCGCGCTGGTTCCCCGTGTTCCGTCGCCGGTTCGCGGTCGCGGTCTCGTAGACGTACTGGGTCTTGAAGCGGTGGTGGCTGCGGCACAGGGGTTGCAGGTTGTCCGCGGTGGACGCCCCTTCGGGCCAGGCGATGACGTGGTCGAGGTCGCAGTCGATCGCGGCGACCCGGCAGCCGGGGCCCTGGCAGGTGTCGTCGCGGGTGGTGACGAACCGCCGCAGGGCGGCGGTGGGCCGGTAGGCGGTGGCGGCGACGTCGACGACCTCACGGGTGCCGGGGGCGAGGACCACGGCCCGCCACGCGGCGCCGGCGTCACCGGCGAGGGCGCGCGCCACGTCGGCGGGGACCGGGCCGAGGCCCGCGACCCAGCCGTCGTGCTCGTCGAGGCCGGCGAGGGTGGCCGCATCGACGGTGACGTGGACCTGGACGCTGGAGGCGGGGCGGTGGGTGCGGCCGGTGACCGGCGCGGAGTCGGTGTCGGCGGGCCTGCTCGGGTCGCTGGCGGCGGGGACGTGCCGGGTGAGGCCGTCCAGGAGCAGGTCGGCCACGGCGTCGTTGGCGCGGGTGGCGTGGTTGCGGTCGTCGGCCACACCCGCCGCGCCTTCCGCATCAGCGGTCGCGTCCGCAGCCGCGTTCGCCCACGCCCGCACCCGGATCGCGTCCGCCCGGGGTAGCACGACGGTGAGGTGGGCGTACGCGTCGTCCTCGCAACCCTCGACCTGGAGGTCGCGGGTGTCCTCGCGGCGGCGGATGGTGACGGCGACGTAGCCCGGGGTCAGTGAGGTGATGAGCCGGTCGCAGCGCTTCGACAACGCCTCGACCGGCACCCCGTCGGCGGCCCAGCCGATCGCCTCGTCGAGGAAGCGGGCGAGCACAGCAGGCCGGTCGGCGGGGTCGACGACGGGCTCCCCCTCCACGACCTGCAGGTCGACCAGCCGCCCGGCGGCGTCGCGGACCTCGGTGATCGCGGCGACGCGCCGGTCCAGGCGGGCGGCGCGGCTCTGGATCGCGTGCGCCTGCTGTGCGGTGATGCGCCCCTCCGCGACGGCCCGCCACACCGGGCCGCGGTCGGTGGCGTCGTACCAGGCCGCCCACACCACGGCCAGCGCCGCCGTCCACGACAGGCCCGCGGCGTCGGCGAACTCCGCGGTCACCAGGTCCACGGCGGCGTGGACCAGGTCCACCGGGCGCCCGGCCACGGTCAGCCCCGTGTCCTTCAGGGCCAGCAGGTCGGGGTGCTCGGAGTCGCGCAGTTCCCGCACCCGCTGCGCCAACCCCAGCACCAGCCGGGCCGAGGCGGCGTCCGCGTCACGCTTCAGCTGTTCCACGACCCCGCGCGGCGCGGCGGGAACCGCTGCGGCAGCGAGGTCGGGAACGGTGGAGGACATGACCCCATCGTACAGGCGTTCGAACCTGCTGACCAGCGTGAGTCGTTGTGACGCAACGCGATCCGTCCCCGCAGGACGTCGGTCCTCAGCGCGACAGGGCGTCGCGGACCACGGGGTGCAGGTCGCCCCAGCAGTTCACGATCCGCCGGCCGACGATGCGGTAGACCACCAGCTCCTGAGTGCTGAGGCGCCGGCCGGTCGGGGCGATGCCGGCGAAGACACCGGTGTGCGTCCCCCGGCCCACCAGGCGGGCGGCGACGGTGTCCCCGTCGACGAGGACCTGCTGCAGGTCCCAGTGGTAGTCGGGGAACCCCGTGATGACCTCGCGAACCCCGTCGACGTAGGCGGCCAGCCCGTCTACGGGCCCCGAACCGCTGACGTCCTCGGCGACGAACTCGCCGAGGTCGCCGACGCGGTGCTCGTTGCAGCACCGCAGGTACCCCTCGTACACGGCCAGGACGTCCGCACGTTCCCTTCCCACCCTGGGAGCGTTCCACGGGTCGAGGTTCCGCGCGCGCCCCGGCTCGTCCGCGGCCGCCCTCCGTCAGGCCTCGGTGTCCGAGGCGTCCGTGACGTCGGCCGGCGTCGTCGGGTCGGCCGCGCCGTCCCCCGCGTCCTCCTCGGGGGGCAGGGCCACGGCGTCCGGGCCGCCCTCGAGGAGGGCGCGGAACCCGTCCTCGTCGAGGATCCGAACGCCCAGCTGCTGCGCCTTGTCGGCCTTCGTGCCCGGGGCGTCGCCGACGACGACGAAGGAGGTCTTCTTCGAGACGCCGCTGGACGCCTTGCCGCCGCGGCTGAGGATCGCCTCCTTGGCCTCGTCGCGGGAGAACCCCGTGAGCGAACCGGTGACGACGAGGGTCAGCCCCTCCAGCGTCCGCGGGGTCGACTCGTCGCGCTCGTCCTCCATCCGCACCCCGGCGCGGCGCCACTTCTCGACGACGTCGCGGTGCCAGTCCACCTCGAGCCACTCGACGAGGGCCTCGGCGATGACGGGGCCGACGCCCTCGGTGGCGGCGAGCTCCTCCACGGACGCGGCCTCGATCGCCGCCATGGTCACGAACCGCCCCGCGAGGGCGCGCGCGGCCGTCGGCCCGACGTGGCGGATCGACAGCGCGACGAGGACGCGCCACAGCGGCTGCGCCTTCGCGGCCTCGAGGTTGGTCAGCAGGCGCCGGCCGTTGGCCGACAGCGACCCGTTCTTGTTCGTGAACAGGGGGACCCGCAGCAGGTCCTCCTCGGTCAGGGTGAACAGGTCGCCCTCGTCGGTCAGCACCCCGGCCTGCAGCAGGGCCGTCGCGGCCTCGTAGCCGAGCGACTCGACGTCGAAGGCCCCGCGCCCCGCGACGTGGAACACGCGCTCCCGCAGCTGCGCCGGGCAGCTGCGCGCGTTCGGGCAGCGGATGTCGACGTCGTCGGCGCGCTCGCGGCGCAGGGACGTGCCGCACTCCGGGCACTCGGTGGGCATGACGAACTCCCGCTCGCCGCCCGTGCGCCGCTCCACCACGGGCCCGACGACCTCGGGGATCACGTCCCCCGCCTTGCGCACCACGACCGTGTCGCCGATGAGGACGCCCTTGCGCCGCACCTCGTCGGCGTTGTGCAGCGTCGAGAGCCCGACCGTCGAGCCGGACACCTTGACGGGTTCCAGGAAGGCGAACGGCGTGACGCGCCCCGTGCGGCCCACGTTGACCCGGATGTCCAGGAGCGTCGTCGTGACCTCCTCGGGCGGGTACTTGTACGCGATCGCCCAGCGCGGCGCCCGGCTCGTGGAACCCAGGCGGCGCTGCAGCGGGACCTGGTCGACCTTGACGACGACCCCGTCGATCTCGTGCTCCACGTCGTGGCGGTGCTCCCCGTAGTGGCGGACGTAGTCGGCCACCTCCTCCAGGGTGTCGACGACCTGCGCGCGGTGCGGCACCGCGAGACCCCACGCCTCCAGGCGCGCGTACGCCTCGGACTGCGTGGCGTTCTCCAGGCCCCGGCGCGCCCCGATGCCGTGCACCAGCATCCGCAGCGGCCGGGTCGCCGTGACGCGGGGGTCCTTCTGGCGCAGGGAGCCGGCGGCGGCGTTGCGCGGGTTCGCGAAGGGCGGCCGGCCCGCGTCGGCGAGCCCGGCGTTCAGCTCCTCGAACGCCCGGACGTGGAAGAACACCTCGCCGCGCACCTCGAGGAACTCGGGCACCGGGAACTCGGCGTCGTCGTGCAGCCGGTGCGGGACGTCGTCGATGGTGCGGACGTTGAGCGTCACGTCCTCTCCCGTGCGACCGTCGCCGCGGGTCACGCCGCGCACCAGCCGGCCGTCCTCGTACACGAGGTCGATGGCCAGGCCGTCGATCTTCGGCTCGCACAGGTAGCGGGCGCCCGGACCGACCTCCTTCTCCACCCGCGCCGCCCAGGCCGACAGCTCGTCGAGGGAGAACGCGTTGTCGAGGCTGAGCATCCGCTCGGGGTGGTCCACGGCCGTGAACTCGGTCGAGAACGTGCCGCCCACGGTCTGGGTCGGGGAGTCCGGGACGCGCAGGTCGGGGTGCTCGTCCTCCAGCGCCCGCAGCTCGCGCTCCAGCGCGTCGTACTCCCCGTCGGTCAGGGGCGAGGCGTCGCGGACGTAGTAGGCGAACCGGGCCGCGGTGATCTGCTGCACCAGGTCGTCCCACCGGTGCCGCGCCGCGGGCGGGGCGCTGGAGGTCTCGGTCGTCTCGCTCACGGGCCCATCCTGCCGTGGACGTCCGACAGGCGCCCGCAGGCGACGGACCGCGTTCACCACCCGACCCCCCGCGGGACGCCTCGCGGTCGCCGCCCGTCCCTACCGTGACGCGGACCACCCCTG
>NZ_JAAALN010000139.1 GCF_009906795.1 Kineococcus siccus | reverse complement strand
TCCGAGGACACGGACGCACCTCCCTCGCCCGTGCTGCTCGGGGTCGCCAAGGGCTACGCCCACCGCCACGTCCTGCTCGACGTCAGCCTCGCCCTGGCCCCAGGCGTCGTGACGGGCGTCATCGGCGAGAACGGCTCGGGCAAGTCGACGCTGCTGCGGCTCCTGGCCGGCGTCGAGGAGCCCGACGAGGGCACGGTCGTCGCGCCGGCGGGCGCGACGGGCTACCTGCCGCAGGACTCCCCCGCCCCGCTGAGCTGGACCCTCACGGAGCTCGTCGACGACGCCCTCGCCGACCTGCGCGCCCGGCAGCGCCGCATGACGCAGCTGGAGGCGGCGATGGCCGCGCCCGGGGCCGACCTGGAGCCCCTGCTGGCCGAGTACGGCGAGGTGCTGTCCGACTTCGAGGCGCGCGGCGGCTACGAGGCCGACGCGCGGGTCGCGGCCGCGGCCCAGGCGCTCGGGGTCGGGGACCTGCCGCGGGAGCGGACCCTCGCCTCGCTGTCGGGCGGCGAGCGCTCCCGCTGGCACCTCGCCGCCCTGCTGGCCGCGGACCCTGCGGTCCTGCTGCTGGACGAGCCGACCAACCACCTCGACGCCGACGCGGCCGCCTGGCTCGAGCGCGACCTGCGGGCCCGGCGCGGCACGACCGTCGTCGTCACGCACGACCGCACGTTCCTCGACGAGGTCGCCACCGAGCTGCTCGAGGTCGACGGCGACCGCCACGCCGTCACGCGCTACCCCGGCGGCTACGGCGACTACCTGCGGGCCACGGCGGCCGAGCGGCGCCGCGCGCTCGCGGAGCGGGCGGCCTGGGAGGAGGAGCTGCAGCGGCTGCGCACCAGCGGTGACGCCGTCGCCCGGCGCGTCGCGCCCGACCGCGAGCGCCGCGACGGCGACAAGCTGGGCTACGACTTCAAGACGGGCCGCGTGCAGGAAGCCGTCGCGGGCCGCGTGCGCGCCGTGGCCGAGAAGGTGCGCCGGCTCGAGGCGGACCCCGCGCCGCTGCCGCCCGAACCCCTGCGCTTCACCCCGCCCCCGCCCCGCCCGGGGCCGGCACCGGCGGGCGGCCTGCTCCTGGTGGCCGACGGGGTGGCGGTCCCCGGGCGGCTGGCCCCCACCGGCGTCCGGCTCGGGGCCGGCGACCGGTTGCTCGTGACCGGTCCCAACGGGGCCGGGAAGTCGACCCTGCTCGACGTCCTCGCCGGGGTGCTGGCGCCCGCGGCGGGGAGCGTGCGCCGCGAGGGCGCCGTCGGCCTGCTCCGGCAGGACCCGTCCCCGCACCCGCCCGGGCGCACGGTCCTGCGGGCCTTCGCGGCCGGTCACGGCGCCGCACCCGAGGAGGAGATCGCGCGGCTGCTGGCGCTCGGGCTGTTCACCCCCGAGCAGCTGGCGCAGCCCGTCGCGGCGCTGTCGACCGGGGGCCGCCGGCGCCTGGACCTGGCCCGCGTGCTCGCGGAAGCGGCCGACGTCCTGCTGCTGGACGAGCCGACCAACCACCTCGCCCCGCGCCTGGTCGAGGAGCTGGAGGCGGCCGTCGACGGCTTCCCGGGTGCGGTCGTCGTCGTCAGCCACGACCGGTGGTTCCGCCGCCGCTGGCGCGGCGCCGAGCTGGCGCTCGCGCCTGCGGCGACCCGGCGGCCCTAGGGCCCGTCCTGCGCTCAGCCGCCGAGGAGCGCGCCGATCCGGTCGCGGAGAGTGAGGAAGGACAGGCTCCCGAACAGCGCGATCGCCCAGATCATCGCCGCGAGCCGGAACCCGCGGATCCGGATCGGCGCCGGCAGGATCCTGCGGTTGATGAGGATCAGCAGACCGGAGTAGACGAACATCATGAAGCCGCCGACGACGGCCGCGATGATCAGCAGCACGATCGGCTGGTCGAACCCCGCGAGCAGGACGGCGACGCCGATGCCCACGAGCCCCCAGACCAGACCGGCGTACACCTTCGACTCGTCGGCCCCGCGGGCGTAGCTGGTCTTGAGCACGTCGGCGGCCAGCCGGCTGGTGTAGTCGACGATCCCCAGCGCCGCGGCGAAGAGGGAGAAGGCACCGACGGCCCAGAAGAAGTACGTGAACCACGAGCCGACCCGCTCGCCGAGCACCTCCCCCTCGGTCTTGATGAAGCTGATGTCGTTGGCCAGGCCCGGGGCGCCGAACACGGTGGAGTAGGCCAGCAGCGAGGTGAACAGGATCGTGAAGAACGTGATGAGCACGAACGTGCAGAGCTGCTCGACGTTGGCGAAGCGCCACCACCCCTTCCAGCGGGACAGGTTCGCCGGGGTCGGCTCGAAGATGTAGCCGGTCGACGGCTTGGCCTCCGGCTCGCCGGTGATCGGGCTGACCAGGCGGGGCACGTACTCGCCCATCCCGAAGCCCTTGTCCCGCATCCAGTTCGACTGCACCAGGTTCTGCCCGCCCCCCGCACCGGCGAAGGCCAGCGCGCCGAGCAGGGTCGCGAAGCCGAGCTGCTCCACGGGGATGTCGGGCCGCGTGACGATCTGCGGCGCGTCCGCCCACGCGGAGGCGCCCACGGCCACGATCCCGCCGACCACGAACAGCAGCACGACGGCGGCGACCTTGAGCATCTGGGCCCGCTCGAGGGCCACGTACACGACCGGGGCGAGGGTGAGGATCAGCCCGATGGCGACGAGCATGCCGATGGCGATGTAGGCCGGTGTGCCGCCGACGAGGTAGGAGACCAGGGTGGCGCTGCTGGTCACCCAGCCCGGCCAGAGGTTCGCGAAGTAGGCGAGGACGGCGAAGAACAGGCCCCAGTGCCGCCAGAAGCGGCTGAAGCCGGTGAGCGCGGTCTCACCGGTGGCCAGCGTGTAGCGCTCGATCTCGAGGTTGATGAAGTACTGGGTGAGCAGGCCCACGAGCGCCGCCCACACGAAGACCAGGCCGACCTGGCTCGCGATGTAGGGGAAGAGGATGAACTCCCCGGACGCCAGGCCGACCCCGGCGGCGACGATGCCGGGGCCGATCAGGCGGCGGTAGGCGACCGGGGCGTCCGGCAGGTCCCGCACCTCCGGTCGCGGGTGCCACGTGGTGGGGAAGGCCTCCGCGGCCGACTCGCCGGCGGGAGGAGTGCGACGCTGCATGCGGTGACGCTAGGGAGCCCGACGACGGGTGTCAACGAGACCGCAAGCAGCGCAGGACATCGCGCCGGGCCCGCTGGAACGCCGGGTCCGTCAGAACAAGGCGCGGGACAGCGCGGCGCGGGCCGTCGTGACGCGGGGGTCGTCGCTGCCGACGACCGCGAACAGCTCGAGCAGGTGGGTGCGGGCGGTGTCGCGGTCCTCGCCGGCGGTCGTGGAGACGATGCGCAGCAGCCGCGCGAAGGCGTCCTCGACGTGGCCCCCGACGAGGTCGAGGTCCGCGACGACGACCTGGGCGGCGACGTCGCCGGGCGCCGCGGCGGCCGCGGCGCGGGCCTGCTCGAGCGAGACGCCCTCGACGCGGCGCAGGACGCCCACGCGGGCCAGCCCCGCCGTCGCGTCGGCGTCGCGCGGGTCCTGCGCGACGGCGCGCTGGTAGGCGGCGGCGGCCCCCTTGAGGTCGCCCGCCGCGAGGGCGGCCTGCGCCTCGGCGTGCAGCGGCGGCACCGGGGGCGCGGCCGGCTCGGCCGCGGCCTCCGCGGCGACGGGTGCGAGCCGGCCCGTGACCCCGTTGGCCTCCGCGACCCGCAGCAGCTCCTCCAGCACGCCCCGCACCTCCTCGAGCGGCGGGTAGCTGCCCGTGAACAGGGGGATCGGCTGGCCCTTGATCACCGCGGCCACGAGCGGGATCGCCTGGGCCTGCAGGGACTGCACGAGGGACTGGGCGAGCGAGGGGTTCGCCTGCGCGTCGATGCGCGCGAGGAGGATCCGGCCGCCGAGCTCGGTCGCCAGCGTCTGCAGCGCGTCGGCGCCCGTGTCGTAGCCCTCGGCCCACAGGTCGACGACGACCGGGACCTCGAGCGACTGCTGGACGACGTCGGCGAACGTCTCCTCGGTGACGTCGACGGCGTAGGGCGACGTGGGGGCGACCGCGGCGGGGTCGGTGGCCGCGCGGCGGGCCACCTCCTCGCGGCGGGAGTTGCGGGCGGCGAGCGCCCCGAGGTCGACCGCTCCGCGCAGGTTGAGGTTCGCGCCGGGAGGCGTGGGCTGCGTCATGACGCTCAGCTTCTCACGCAGCCGTGACCGAGACGGGACCGCTCTCGGCCGCCAGGACCCGCACGGGACCGCCGTCGGTGGGCGGGACGGCGAAGGCCAGCACCTCCTCGCGCACGACGGTCGCCGACGTCGCCCGCTCGCGCCCGGCCAGGGCCGCCAGCACCGGGTCGAGGGTGCCGCTGCGCCCGCCCGCGGGCCCCGTCGAGGTGCTCTCCCAGCGCAGCGCGGCCACGACGAGCGCGCCGCCGTCGCGCGTGCGGACGGCGATCACGGAGCCCGGCTGCACGGTGTGCTGCTGGGTCAGGGTGCCCCCCGAGGCGCTGAGCGCCGCCGTCTGCGCGGCCACCGACGCGGTCACCTCGCTGCGGTAGGGGTCGTCGGCGAACTGGGCCGCGAACCCGCTCGCGCCGCCCTTCGTCAGGACGTCGGCGTAGCGGTCGGCCACGGCCTGCGGGGCGGCCACCAGGTTCGTGTCCTCGTCCGGGGCGACGACCTCGACGCCCGCGGACGGGGCGTCCACGGCTGGCAGGCTGACGCCCGGCAGCAGCGACGGGGTGCCCCAGATGCGGTAGGGCTCCCGCGCGCTGTCCGAGCGCAGCACGACGAGCGACGGCTTCTCGTCCGCGCCGGGGTCGGTCACGGTCAGGAAGAAGCGCGGCCAGCCCTCCTGCCGCGGCAGCATCGAGGTCAGGGGGTCCAGCTCGTCGGCCGCGCCCGTGCCGGCGGGCTGCGCGCCCTTGGCGCGGACCGCGAACGCCGCCGTCCGCAGGTCCTTCTCCGGCCCGGTCACGCGCTGCGCCAGCAGGGCCGGGTCGCCCGCGGTGTCGGCCGCGCGCAGGGCGTCGGAGGCCGCCGTGACGATGCGGGCGGCCTGCGCGGGCTCGACCACGACGGGCGTGGCCGAGGGCGTCGCGGGCGCCGGCACGGGCGGCACGGCGGCGCACCCGGCCAGGAGCACGGCACCGGCCGCCAGGCCGGCGCCCGCCCGCCACCCGGTGCGCCGCCGCCCGGCGCCCGCGAGGTCGTCCGGTCGCGTCACGGGGTGCCCTTCCGTCCGGTGAGCAGCAGGCCGACGGCGCCCAGCAGCAGCGCGCCCGCCCCGGCGGCGACGAGCGGCACCGCGGAGGGGTGCTCGGCCTGCTCGCCCTGCAGCTGCCAGGTGATGGAGACCGTGCCCGGCGCCGCGGCCGTGCCGTCGGTCGCCGCGAGGGCGACGACGCCGCCCTCCACGTCCGCGCTCGCGGTCCGGGGCCAGTCGAGCTCCGCCGTGCCGGCCCCGGAGGCGCTGGCCAGCCAGATGTCCGCGGTCCGGGGGTCGACGGCGGCGGCGCCCGGCGTCTCGCGCGTGGTGAAGGACGGGCTCTCGAGCTCCCCGCGCACGCCCGTGAGCTCCGTCCGCGAGGCGTCACCGAGCCAGGCCGCGACGTCGGCGGCCCGGGCGACGCCCAGGAAGACCTGCTGCTGCGGGGTGCCGCTGGCGCGCAGCGCGGCCTGCGGCCCGGTCAGCTCCAGCAGCCCCGGCGCGGTGACCACGGCCGTGCCCGGCTCGGGGGCGCTCTCGGTGACGTCGAGCTGGCGGGGCGGGGCGAGCACGGTCAGCAGCAGCGTGCCGGCGACGGCGCAGCCGAGGCCGGCGAGCAGCAGGAACCAGGCCAGCACACGCTTCACGTCGTCCTCCGCTCCTCGTGAGCACTCCACCGGGCGGTCAGCGGAGCGTGTGTCGGAGGACACCCTAACCACGCCCGGCGACGGGTTCCGCCGTCCGTCGCGCCTGGGTACCGTCGTCCGTGGTTGCCTCCTCAACCGACGCCGGCCGCACCCGCGGACCGTCGACGGGCCCGCCGGAGGCGATGCACGGCCGTGCCAGCTCGCCGACGGGTCCGCCCGGACCCCGACCCCCGACGCAGAGGACCCGACCGATGACCACGTCCGCCACCGCCCGCTCCGGCACCCTCACCGCCACCCGCACCGACGGTGCGACCTCCGTGGGACTGCTGCTGCTCCGCCTCGTCGCCGGTGCGCTCCTGCTCGTGCACGGCATCCCCAAGCTCAGCGACCCCTCGGGCGTGGTCGGGGCGGCGGGCGGCCTCGGCGTGCCCGCCCCCGAAGTCGCCGGCTGGCTGCTCATCGCCGGCGAGGTCGGCCTGGGGGCGCTGCTGGTCCTCGGCCTGCTCACGCGGATCGCGGGCGCCCTCGTCCTGGTCCAGATGAGCCTAGTGTGGCTGCTCGTGCACCGGCCCGACGGCTTCCTGGTCGACGGTCAGGTCAACGGGGAGAACGCGATCCTGCTGGCCGCCGCGGGGCTCACGCTGGCCCTCACCGGCGCGGGACGCCTGTCCGCCGACGCGGGTCGCCGCTGACGGCACCGCGCCCGGGGTGCGGCCCCGCGGCGGGCGTCACTGCCCGCGGCCGGCCTCGCCCTGGGCGCGCTCGACGGCCGCCTCGAGGCGGTCGACCTTGCCGGTCAGCTCGCCGGAGTGGCCGGGACGGATGTCGGCCTTCAGGACGAGGGACACGCGCGGCCCGTGCCGGCCGACGGCCTCGCAGGCGCGGCGCACGACGTCCATGCACTCCTCCCACTCCCCCTCGACCGTGGTGAACATGGAGTCGGTGCGGTGCGGCAGGCCGGAGGAGCGCACGACGAGGACGGCGTCCGCGACGGCCGCGGCCACCGAGTCGGGCGCACCCTCACCGGCCGGGCCGCCGGACGGGGAGACGGAGAAGGCGATCAGCACGCCGCCACGCTAGAGCGTCTGTCGTCACTGCGCGTGTCGTGTCCCCCGGGCCGGGGGCCCCCACCGCACTACGCTGCTCCCGACGCACTCCCCCGCGGCCCCGGAGGTCCGACCGTGTCCAGCGACTCCCACGACGCCTTCAGCATCGTCGTCCGCGGCTTCGACCGCGCCCAGGTCGAAGCCCGACTGAGCAGCCTCGAGGCGGACCTGCGCGAGGCGCGCGCCCGCGTGGAGGAGTCCGACGCCCGCGCCCTGCGCGTGGCCGGCGAGCTCAGCCAGGCGCAGCGCGAACTGCGCGAGCACGAGCGGCCGAGCTACTCGGGCCTCGGCGCGCGCATGGAGAAGCTCCTCCGCCTCGCCGAGGACCAGTCCGGCGAGATCCTCCGCTCAGCCCGCCGCGACGCGGACCGGCTGCGCGAAGAGGCCCGCACCGAGGCGGCGCAGACGATCTCGCAGGCCGTCGAGGACGCCCGCCGCCGCACGGCGGAGGCCGCCCGCGACGCGCAGGAGATCGTGACGCGCGCCCAGGCCGAGGCCGGTGCCGTCGTGGAGTCCGCGCAGCGCGGCGCGGCCGAGCGGACGGCCGCCGCCGACCGCGCGGCCGAGCAGGTGCGGCTCGCCACCGAGCACGAGTGCGCGGAGGCCCTGGCCTCGACCGAGCGCCAGGTGGCCGCGCTGCGCGCGCAGGTCGAGCGGGAGGTGCTGGAGCTGCGCTCGGGCGCCGAGACCGCCGTGCGTGAGCAGGAGCTGGCGCTGGCCGCGGCGCGCGAGCGGGCCGCCGAGGAGGACCGCCAGCGCCTCGAGGTCGCCTCGGCGCGCACGTCCGCGCGCATCGCCGAGGCCGAGCAGCGCGCCGCCGACGCGGAGGAGCGGGCGAAGGACGCCATCGAGCAGGCCGAGTCGATCCGCCAGGACGCGGTGGCCCAGGCGGCCGTGCGGGCCGAGACCGCCCGCCGCGAGGCCGACGAGCTCCTCGCCGACGCCCGCGCCCGGGCGCAGCAGATGCTCGACTCCTCCCGCGAGCAGGCCGAGCGCAGCCGCACCGGCGCGCAGGCCGAGGTGGACGAGCTGATGCACCAGCGCGACCAGATCACGGGGCAGCTGGACGACCTGCGCGGGCTGCTGGGCCTCGGCGCCGACCCGGCCCCCGCGGGCGGCCGCGCGGCGCAGCCCGACGTCGTCGACCTCACCGAGGGCGGGCCGGCGGCGGACGACGCGCTCGCGCAGGACGACGCGTCGGCCCAGCCCGCGGCCACCGGCAGCTGAGCCGGGCGACCGCGACCGCCCCGCCGCCGCTCAGGGCCAGCGGGTCGGCAGCGGGGCGCGCGCGGGGTTGACCCGGGCGACGACCTCGTCGAGCACGCGCCGCACGGACGCCTCGCCCACCCACAGGTGCTTGGCGCCCTCGACGGCGACGACCTCGGCCTGCGGCAGCAGCTTGAACCGCTCCCGGGCCTCGGCCGGGCGCAGGAAGTCGTCGAACTCCGGCACGAGCGCCGTCACCGGGCGCCCGGACTCCCCCCACGCGACGAGGTCCTCGGGCCGCGACCAGCGCAGCGGCGGCGACAGCAGGAGCAGGCCCTCGACCAGCGGGTCTCGGCCGTGCACGAGCGCGAGGTCGGTGCCGAACGACCAGCCCAGCAGCCAGACGTGGGGCAGCTCGGAGAACTCCGCGAACTCCAGCGCAGCCGCGACGTCGAACCGCTCGGCGCCGCCGGCGTCGAACGTCCCGCCGCTCGTGCCGCGCGGGCTCGAGGTGCCGCGGGTGTTGAACCGCAGGACCGCGAGGTCGGCCAGCGCGGGCAGCCGGTAGCTCGCCTTGCGCAGCACGTGGCTGTCCATGAACCCGCCCGCCGTGGGGAGCGGGTGCAGGGTGACGAGCGTCGCGACCGGGTCCCGGTCGGCGGGCAGCGCCAGCTCCCCGACCAGCGTCACGCCGTCGGCGGTGTGCAGCTCGACGTCGCTGCGCCGCGCGGGCAGCACGGTCGCGGCCCGGATGACGTCCCCGTCCGGGCCCGCACCGTCCGGACGGCCTGCCTCCTCGCTCACGCGCCGCCCCGGGACGCCGCGAGCTCCTCGCCCAGCACGGCGAGCAGGGCGTCGACGTCGCCCGCCTCGGTGTCGAAGCTGCACACCCACCGCACCTCGACGGTGCCGGGGGCGCGGTGGGCGTCCCAGACGTGGAAGGGCACGCGGGCCGCGGCGCGCGCCGCCACGGCGGTGGGCAGCTCCGCGAAGACGCCGTTGGCCTGCACGGGGCGGGTCAGCCGCGCGCCCTCGAGCGCCCGCACCCCCGCCGCGAGCCGGGCCGCGCACGCGTTGGCGTGCTCGGCGTTGCGCCGCCAGAGGTCGCCCTCGAGCAGGGCCAGCAGCTGCGCCGACACGAAGCGCGCCTTCGACGTCAGCTGCAGCGACTGCTTGCGCAGCCGCCCGACGCCCGGTGCGGCGCCGGGGGCGGTCACGACGACGACCTCTGCGATCGCACCGCCGTTCTTGGTGCCGCCCAGCGACACGGCGTCCACGCCCACGGCCGTGGTGATGTCCCCGAGCCCCGTGCCGAGCGAGGCCGCCGCGTTGGCGAGGCGGGCTCCGTCGACGTGCACGCGCAGCCCCAGGCGGTGGGCCGTGCGGCACAGCTGGGTGAGGTGCTCGACGGAGTAGCAGGTGCCCAGCTCGGTGCTCTGGGTCAGGCTCAGCGCCCCGACGGGCGCGGCCATCGGGCTCTGCGCGGCCTCGACGGCGCGCTCGAGGTCGGCCGGGTCGAGCAGGCCGTCCGGGCTCGGGAGCGGGATGAGCTTGGTGCCCGCCACGTGCTCGGGGGCGCCGCCCTCGTCGAGCAGGACGTGCGCGTCGGAGGAGACCAGCACCGACTCCCAGCGCTGCGTCAGGGCCTGCAGCGCCACGACGTTCGCGCCCGTGCCCGTCAGCACGGGGAACGACTCGGCGTCCGGGCCGAAGTGCTCGCGCAGCACGGCCTCGAGGGCGCCCGTGTACGGGTCCCCCCCGTAGCTGCCGACGTGGCCGCCGTTGGCGGCGACGAGCGCGGCGAGGACGTCGGGGTGCATGCCCGAGGCGTTGTCGCTGGCGAACCCGCGGACGCCGGCGTCGTGGCGGCGCAGGCCGGGCGCGGGCGCCGCGACGGCGGAGGTGGGAAGGGTGGTCGACACCCCGCGACCGTACCCACCGGCGGCGACACGGGGGTGCTCAGGTGCCCGGCGCGCGCGCCTCGCGGGGTGGTGGCCCCGGCCGGTCACCAGGTGCCGCGACGGCCCCGGGCGGAGAAGCAGGCGCGGTGCCAGTGGCGGCGCTCGGAGGCGCCGTCGCCCGCGCTGAACGTCCCGCGCGAGGGCCAGACGACGAGGTGCGGCACGCCGGGCGGGATGTCCTGGGCGCACCCCGGGCAGCGGTAGGTCTTGGTCGAGGTGGCCCCGCGCAGCTCCCGGACGACCCAGTCGCCGTCGGGCCCCGACACGCTGCGGTCCACGCCGGCGCCCAGCAGGCCCCGCGGCGGCGGGTCGGGACGGCGTCGGTGGGAGCGCGGCACGGGGACCATCCTGCCGGGTCAGGCCGGGACGGCCTCCCGGGCACCGACGGCCCCGGCGTCGTACCGGGCGCGTGCCGCGGCGGAGTCCCCTCCACACCACCGTGGCCGCGCCCGGTCCGCTGTCCCTTCGCGGCCCGGGCGCCTTTCGTTACACGGTGCTCATCCGGACGGCGGATCGCCCTGACAGCGGGTGGTTCGGAGACCACGGACGGGTGACAGGTGGCGGGGCGGAGCCCGCGCAGCGCCTAAGCTCCCTGGTCGTGCGCCTGGTGATCGCCCGCTGCTCCGTCGACTACGCGGGACGCCTGTCGGCGCACCTGCCGCCGGCCACGCGGCTGCTGCTGGTGAAGGCCGACGGCAGCGTGCTCGTGCACTCCGACGGGGGCTCGTACAAGCCGCTGAACTGGATGAGCCCGCCCGCGCGGCTGACCGTCACCCCGGCCGGGGCGGACGCCCCCGACGGCGTCGTCGAGACGTGGACGGTCCAGCACCTCAAGAGCGACGACCAGCTCGTGGTGTCGATCCACGAGGTGCTCTCCGACACCGCCCACGACCTCGGCGTCGACCCGGGGCTCGTCAAGGACGGCGTCGAGGCGCACCTGCAGAAGCTGCTGGCCGAGCACATCGAGACGCTCGGCGACGGCTACCGGCTGGTGCGCCGCGAGTACATGACGGCGATCGGGCCGGTCGACATCCTGGCGCGCGACGCCCGCGGCGCCACCGTGGCGGTCGAGCTCAAGCGACGGGGCGACATCGACGGCGTCGAGCAGCTCACGCGCTACCTGGAACTGCTCAACCGGGACCCGCACCTGAGCCCCGTGGCCGGCGTCTTCGCCGCCCAGGAGATCAAGCCGCAGGCCCGCGTCCTGGCCACCGACCGCGGCATCCGCTGCGTGACCCTCGACTACGACGCCTTGCGGGGCCGGGGGGTGGCGGGGAGC
>NZ_JAAALN010000138.1 GCF_009906795.1 Kineococcus siccus | reverse complement strand
TGCTGGGGCTCAGCGGCGGCGGTACAGGGCCGCGTGCCCGGGGGCCAGCGTGGGCAGGTCGGGGGGCACGGCGACCGCCCCGCCCGGCGAGGGCGCGGGGACGTCCACGGGCACGGGCGCGTCGTCGGGCACCTCGTGGTCGTCGGGCACCTCGTGGTCGTCGGGCACCTGGTGGCCGTCGTGCTCGTCGGGGACCTGGTCGGTGTCGTCGCGGTCCGCCTCGCCACCACCGTCGCCCCGGGCCGCGGCGAGGAGGGCCTGCTCGGTGGAGAGGTCGCCGGGCGGCCGGGTCAGGACCAGGGCGGCGAGCGCCGCGAGGACGCTCACCACGAAGCAGACGACCGCCGGAGGAGCGAAGGAGACGAACGGCGTGCCGGAGTTCCACGAGGAGGTGGGGAGCACGCCCACGACCTGGGCCGCGAAGCCCAGGAGCGCCGCGGCCCCGGCGAGGGCGAGCACCGCTGCCGCACCGGCCGCGGCGCGCCGGGCACCGCGGTGCCGCTCGACGGTGCGCGGCCAGGCGAGCCGGCCCCCCGCCGCGGCGAGGGCCGCCAGCGCACCCGCCAGCAGCGCGGAGGGCACCGCCACCGTCGACCACAGGAAGCCCCACCGCAGCGAGCGCAGCACCTGCGCGGTCTGCTCGGGGCCCAGCCCCGTCACCGACAGGCCCAGCGCGTCGTCCAGGGAGCCGCCCAGCACGCGCCCGGCCAGGAGGAGGACCAGGGCCGCGGGTGCGCACACGGCCGCGGCGAGGGCCCAGGCCAGGACCCCTTCGAGGTTCGCACGTCGTCGCACTCCAGGACCGTAGGGGGCCGGGGGCGCGGGCGGAAGCGACCGGCTGCCCGCCGGGGCGCCGGGGTCAGCCGGCGGTGACGCGGACGACCTCCTCGAAGGTCGTCTCGCCGCGCATGGCCTTGGCCAGCGCGGACTCGCGCAGCGACCGCATGCCGGCCCGCTCGGCCTCCTCCGCCAGCGCCGACTCGGTCGGGGAGGCGAGGAGGATCTTGCGCATGCTCGTGGTCACGTCGAGCACCTCGTACACGGCGGTGCGCCCGCGGTAGCCGGTGCCGCCGCAGTCGGGGCAGCCGCTGCCGCGCAGCGGGGTCGCGTCGAGGATGTCCTCGATGCCGAGGCCGAGCAGCGCGAGCGTGTCGGGGTCGGGGATGTAGCCGTCGCTGCACGAATCGCACGGCTTGCGCACGAGGCGCTGCGCGATCGCGGCCGTCAGCGAGGAGGCGACGAGGAACGGGGCCGCGCCCATGTCGACGAGGCGGGTCAGCGCTCCCACGGCGGAGTTGGTGTGCAGCGTCGTGAGGACGAGGTGCCCGGTCATGGCGGCCTTGAGCGCGAGCTCGGCCGTCTCGCCGTCGCGGACCTCGCCGATGAGGACGATGTCCGGGTCCT
Source organism: Kineococcus siccus (assembly GCF_009906795.1). Taxonomy (GTDB): domain Bacteria; phylum Actinomycetota; class Actinomycetes; order Actinomycetales; family Kineococcaceae; genus Kineococcus; species Kineococcus siccus. The sequence goes on along the minus strand of NZ_JAAALN010000138.1, from coordinate 10,086 downwards.
GGCGGAGCACCGAGCGCAGGCCCGCCGAGAACGTCATGCCGACCTTGGCGTGCACCTGCACCTGCGTGATGCCGGGCAGCTGCACCTCGACGGGGTCCTCGAGGGTGACGATGTTCTTCTCGGGGGTCATCGTCGCGTGGATCGCCGCGTAGAGGGTGTTCGTCTTGCCCGAGCCCGTGGGGCCCGTGATGAGGACGAGGCCCTGCGGCACCGCGAGGGCCTTGGAGAAGACGGCCAGCTGCTCGGGCTCGAAGCCCAGCGACGTCAGCGTCGGCACGTCGTCGCCTCGGGTCAGCAGCCGGATGACGACCTTCTCGCCGTGCAGCGCGGGCAGCGTCGAGACGCGGCAGTCGATCGCGGAGCCGTCGACCGTGACGCGCGTGCGCCCGTCCTGCGGCAGCCGGCGCTCGGAGATGTCGAGCCCGGAGATGATCTTGATGCGGCTGATGACGGACGGCGCGACGCGCTTGGGCGCCTGCATGACGTCGCGCAGCAGGCCGTCGATGCGGAAGCGCACGCGCAGGCCGTCGCGCTGGGACTCCAGGTGGATGTCGGAGCAGCGCAGCCGCACCGCGTCGGAGAGGATCCGGCTGACGAGCCGCACGATGGGCGCGTCGTCGTCGACGGAACCCGCCATCCCCGACAGGGGGACGTCGTCCTCCTCGTCGTCGGCGTCCTCGACCATGCGGTTGACCTGGCTCGTGTCCGCCGTCAGCGACCACGCCCGCGCGAGGTGGTCGCGGATCTGGGAGTCGACGGCGACCACGACGAGCAGCTCGGGGGCGCGCGTGTAGAGCTTGACGTCGTCGAGCGCGAGGACGTTGGTGGGGTCGGCGGCCGCGACGAGCAGGTGGCCGGGGGTCTTGTCGAGGACCAGGACGCGGCAGCGCTCCGCCACCGCGCGCGGGAGCAGGCGCACGACGTCGGGCGACGGCGTCGCGCGGGAGAGGTCGACGTGCTCCAGCCCCAGCAGCTCCGCGAGGCACTGCGCGAGCTCGGCCTCCGAGACCAGCCCCAGCTCGACGAGGATCTGGCCGAGGCGGCGGCGCGGGCCCGCGACGTTGCGCTGCTCGTGCAGGGCGTGGTCGAGGTCCTCCGGGAGCAGCAGGCCCTTCTCGACGAGGACGTCGCCGAGGCGGCGGCGGTCCGCGCCCGCGGGGGGCACGGGAGCGCCGGCCCGCGGGGCGTCGAGTGTCGTCACCCGGATGGTGTCGGCACGACGGGCGTCCGGGTGAAGTCCGTCCCCGCGACCGCAGGGGCGGGACGCGTCACCCCTTCGGCGGAGTGACGACCCGGTGCGCGACGGAGGCGTCGGTGGGGGTGCCCGTGCCGGTGCCGGTGCCGGTGGCGTCGGGCTCGGCGTCGGGCAGGTTGCGCTGGCTGTCCTGCGGCTGGTCGAGCGGGAGCGTCGACGTCAGCACGCGCGTCTCGTGCACGGCGTCGGCCTCGTCGGGGACCGCCTCCCCCTGCCGCTTGCGCTTCTTGCCCTGCTTGCGCTTGGGCTTCTCGCCGGTCTCGGCCGCGTCCTCCTCGCGCAGCTCCTCCAGCACGCTGCGCAGCTCCGAGCGCACGAAGTCGCGGGTCGCGACCTCGCGCAGCGCGATGCGCAGCGCCGCGACCTCCCGCGTCAGGTACTCCGTCTCGGCGAGGCCCCGCTCGTCGCGGGAGCGGTCCTGCTCGTTGAGCACGCGGTCGCGGTCGTCCTGGCGGTTCTGCGCGAGCAGGATCAGCGGCGCCGCGTAGGACGCCTGCAGCGAGAGCACGAGCGTCAGGAAGGTGAAGGAGTACGGGTCGAACCGCTGGGCGGCGGGCGTCAGGGTGTTCCACAGCACCCACACGACGACGAACAGCGTCATGTAGACGAGGAAGCGTCCCGTGCCCATGAAGCGGGCGAACTTCTCCGACGCCCGGCCGAAGGCGTCGGGGTCCACCTGCGGGCGGTTCAGCAGCTGGCGCCGCGCCTCGCGCGGGGTGTCCAGGCCGATGCGCTCCTGGCGCTCGCGCTTGACGCGCCGGCGGTTGCTCTCAGCCACGCTCCACCTCGAACTCCTCCCGCTCCTGCTCACGCCAGTCGTCGGGCAGCAGGTGGTCCAGCACGTCGTCGGCGGTCACGGCGCCGAGCAGGTGGCCGTCCTCGTCCACGACGGGCAGCGACACGAGGTTGTAGGCGGCGAGCTGCCGCGTCACGTGCTGCAGGGAGTCCGCCGGGTCGAGCGTCTCCATGTCCTTGTCGATGACCTGCCCGACCGGGGTGTGCGGGGGTTCGCGCAGCAGCCGCTGCAGGTGCGCGGTGCCGAGGTACTTGCCGGTCGGCGTCTCCAGCGGGGGCCGGCACACGAACACGGCCGCCGCCAGCGGCGCCGTGAGCTCGACGCGGCGCACGTGCGCCAGGGCCTCCGCGATGGTGTCGTCGGGCGCGAGGATCACCGGGTCGGACGTCATGAGCCCGCCCGCGGTGTGCTCGTCGTAGGCGAGCAGGCGGCGCACGGGCTCGGCGTCGTCGGGCTCCATGAGCAGCAGCAGCCGCTCGGCCTGCTCCGGCGGCAGCTCCGAGAGCAGGTCGGCCGCGTCGTCGGGCTGCATGGCCTCCAGGACGTGGGCCGCCCGCTCGCCCGCGAGGGCGGAGAGGATCTCGACCTGGTCGTCCTCGGGCAGCTCCTCGAGCACGTCGGCGAGGCGCTCGTCGTCCAGGGCCGCCGCGACCTCGCCGCGGCGCTTGGCGGTGAGCTCGTGGATGACCTCGGCGAGGTCGGTCGGCTTGAGCTCCTCGAAGGCCGCCAGCAGGTTGGTCGCGCCCTGGTCGGCGTCCGCGGAGGTCAGCCCGACCACGGCGTCGACGTCCACCGTCAGCGTCTCCCCGCGCCGGCGCAGGCGCCCCGACAGGCCCTTGGCGACGTGGCCGCGGCGCACGAAGACCTTGGTCAGCTGCCAGTCTCGCGGGCGGACCGTCTCCAGACCCAGGTCCTCGATCGTGGCGGGGCCGCTGCCGTCGGCGAGGGTGACGGAGCGGTCCAGCAGCTCCGCCAGCAGCAGCGTCTCGGTGCTGCGCTGCTCGAAGCGGCGCATGTTGACCAGGCCCGTGGTGAGCACCTGCCCGACGTCGACCGCCGTGACCCGGGTCATCGGGACGAAGACCCGCCGCCGCCCCGGGACCTCGACGACGAGGCCGATCACGCGCTTGGGCCCGCGGCTGCGCAGGACGGCCACGACGTCGCGCACCCGGCCCACCTGGTCGCCCTGGGGGTCGAACACCGCGGTCCCCGCCAGCCGGGCGGCGAACACGCGGGAGGCGGGACCGGTCATGCCCTCAGGCTAGGCCCCCGGCGCGGGCACGAGGGCGTGGCGCCCGGAGGGCGCGTGATCTCGGCGCGCGGACCGTCCGCACGGCTCCTACCGTGTCGTGCATGGCCAAGGAGAGCAAGAAGCTGAAGGCAGCCGGGACCCCGTACTTCACCGTCCCCGGCCTGACCCCCGCGCAGGGCGCCGAGATCGCCGCCGTGCTGCAGAACCGCCTGACCGCGCTCACCGACCTCCACCTCACGCTCAAGCACGTGCACTGGAACGTCGTGGGCCCGAACTTCATCTCGGTGCACGAGATGATCGACCCGCAGGTCGACGCGGTCCGCGAGATGGCCGACACGGTCGCCGAGCGCATCGCGACCCTGGGCGCCTCGCCGGTCGGCACCCCCGCCGCGATCGTGGCCGACCGCGACTGGTCGGACTACTCGATCGGCCGGGCCGGGGCCATCGAGCACCTCGGGGCCCTCGACCTCGTCTACACCGGCGTCATCACCGACCACCGCGCGGCGATCACCGCGACGGAGGACGAGGACCCGGTGACGGGCGACATGCTCATCGGCCAGTCCGCGGCGCTCGAGCAGTTCCACTGGTTCGTGCGCGCGCACCTCGAGAGCACGGGCGGGCACCTCTCCACCGAGGGCGCCACGACCGAGGTGCAGGCCACCGAGCGCGCCGGCGCCAAGCGCCGCACCGCCTGACCGTCCTCCCCGGGCGCGCGGCACCGCCGCGCCCCCACCTCCGGCCACGCGTGCCCGGTCCTCCCTCGGGGCGGGCCGGGCACGTCCGTCGTGGCCGGGACGTTGTCCCTGGTGTCGCGCCCGCGGGGTGCACCCCGTCGGCCGGGCCGCCGGGTCGTCGAGTCGGTGAGGACGTCTCATGTCGAACCTCGGGCCCTTCAGCGGTCCGCAGCAGCGGGTGCCCACGCCTCCCCAGGGGGAGGCGATCGGTCGCTACGCCACCTACGCCGAGGCGCAGCGCGCCGTCGACTTCCTCTCCGACGAGCAGTTCCCCGTGCAGAACGTGACCATCGTCGGCACCGGGCTGATGATGGTCGAGCGCGTCACGGGACGGCTGACCTACGGCCGCGCCGCCGGCGCCGGCGCCGCCTCGGGGGCCTGGTTCGGCCTGCTGATCGGCCTGATGATCTCGGTGTTCGGCAACGGCGGGACGCCCGGCCTGCTGACGGGTCTGCTCGTCGGGGCCGGCTTCGGCATGCTCTTCGGCGTCATCTCCTACGCCCTGACCGGTGGCCGCCGCGACTTCACCTCCGCCAGCCAGATCGTCGCGGGGGAGTACACCGTGCTGTGCCTGCCGCAGATGGCCGGCCAGGCGCGCCAGGTGCTCGCGAAGCTGCCCAACGGCCTGGGCCGTGAGCCGCGCGGCACGTGGCACCAGCCGGACCAGCCCGCGCCGTGGGGCAGCCCGCCCGCGCCGCCCGCCCCCGGCCAGTCGCAGGGTGGCCAGTCGCAGGGTGGTCAGCCGCAGGGTGGCGGCTCGCACGCCGCCTCGAGCCAGTGGGGCGCGCCGTGGGCCGGCCCGTCGGGTCCGCAGGGTCCGGGCGCTCAGGGTTCCGGCCCGCAGGGCTACGGCCCGCCGCCGCAGCCCGGGACGGGGCCCGCGACCGCGCCGCCGCCGCCCGCGGGCGCCGAGCCGGCCCCGGTGGAGATGGACCTGTCCGGACCCACCTACGCGCAGAAGATGGAGGAGCAGCGCCAGCAGCGCCGCGCCGCCGAGCAGCGGGCCCGCGAGGAGCAGGCGGCGTCCGAGCGCCACGACGCCTGAGCGCACGGCTCCGCACCCACGATCCTGTACTCGCGACGCTGAGCCCACGGGCACGACGAGGAGGCCCCGACCGCAGCCGCGGTCGGGGCCTCCTCGTGTCCGTGGCGTCCGCACGTGCGGACGCCGGACGTGCGGGTCAGGCCCGCAGCGACGCCATCCAGGCCTCGACCGCGTCGGGGTCGCGGGGCAGCCCGGCCGTGAGGTTCTCGACGCCGTCCTCGGTGACCAGGACGTCGTCCTCGATGCGGATGCCGATGCCGCGCAGCTCCTCGGGCGCGAGCTCGTCCTCGGTCTTGACGTAGATGCCGGGCTCGATGGTGAAGACCATGCCCGGCCGCAGCTCGGCGTCGAGGTACATCTCGCGCCGCGCCTGCGCGCAGTCGTGGACGTCCAGCCCGAGGTGGTGGCTCGTGCCGTGCGCCATCCAGCGGCGGTGGTACTGGCCCTCGGGGTCCAGCGACGTCGCCGCGTCGACCGGCAGCATCCCCCACGCCGACAGCCGGTCGGCCACCACGCGCATCGCGGCCTCGTGCACGTCGCGGAACTTCACGCCCGGCTTCGCGGCGGCGAACGCGGCGTCGGCGGCGTCGAGCACGGCCTGGTACACGCGCCGCTGCGGCGCCGTGAAGCGGCCGTCGACCGGCAGGGTGCGCGTGACGTCGGCCGTGTAGAGCGAGTCGACCTCGACGCCCGCGTCCACCAGGAGCAGGTCGCCCGCCCGCACGGTGCCGTCGTTGCGGATCCAGTGCAGCGTGCACGCGTGGTCGCCCGCCGCGGAGATGGTCTCGTAGCCGACGCCGTTGCCCTCGACGCGGGCCGTGGCGTCGAACGCCGCCTCGACCACGCGCTCGCCCCGGGGGTGGCCGACGGCGCGGGGCAGCGCGCGGACGACCTCCTCGAAGCCCTTCGCGCTCGCAGCGACGGCGTCGCGCAGCTGCCGGACCTCCCACTCGTCCTTGACGAGGCGGAGCTCGGAGAGGGCGGTGGCGAACTCCTCGTCGGCGCGCGCCGCGTCGGCCCCGGCCGGGCGCGCGGCCTCGGCCACGGCCGAGACCGCGGGGTCGGCGTCGCGCAGCAGGCGCAGACCCGTGGTGGCGGCCTCGCCCGCGGACGCGGCGAGCTCCGCGGGCAGGCCCGCGACGTCGTGGCACGCGAGGCCCGTCGTGGCGGCGACGGAGGCCAGGGACGGCCGCGGCCCGACCCACAGCTCCCCGTAGCGGGCGTCGGCGAAGAACTCCTCGGAGTCGCGCGCGCCCTGCGGGCGCAGGTACAGGACGGCGTCGTGACCGTCACCGCGCGGGTGCAGCACGAGGACCGCGTCGGCCTCCCGGTCGCTGCCGAGGCCGGTGAGGTGGGCGAACGCGGAGTGCGGGCGGAAGCGGTAGTCGGTGTCGTTGGAGCGGCGCACCAGCGTCCCGGCCGGCACGACGAGGACCTCGTGCGGGAACAGCGACGAGAGCACCTCGCGCCGCCGCGCGGCGTACGGCGCGGCCGCGTCCGGGGCGTCGGGCTCGGCGGGGCGCGGGCCCCAGCCGTCGGCGATGAAGGCCCGGAAGGCGGCGGAGCGGGGCACGCTGCGGTGCGACGTCGCGTCCTCCTCCGACCTGGCGTCCTCCTCGGCCCGAGCCGCCTGCTCGGCCGCCGTCCCGGCCGCGTCCGGCCCCGGCGGGGCGTCGACGGCCTGCTCGAGCGCCGGGTCGGTGGCCGTGGGCGTCGTCTCCAGTCGGGGACCGGCGTCGTGCTGCGTCGTCTGGGAGCTCACCCGGCCATCATCCCTGATCCGGACGGTCCGGGCGGGATCCCCGGCCCCGTCACGCACGGTGACACCATGGTTGACGCCGCGACCGGGCCGTAGGACGGTGGACCATGGGCGGTACGGCGAGGTGCCCCCGCTGCGACGCAGCGGTGCGGGCACCCAGCATCTGGCACAACGGAGCGACCTGCGCCGTGCACGGGGAGGTCGTCCCGCTGCAACCCGCGCAGCCCGCGGACTCCCAGCACCTGGAGTGGATCGCGGCGCACTCCGACGTCCCCGTGTGGCTGCCGTGGCCCCTGCCCGACGGCTGGCTGCTCACCGGCACGCGCTGCGTGCGCGACGACCGGCACGACGCGCAGGCGGTCGTCGTGGCGGCCAGCGGACCCCACCACGGCCCCCCGGGCGGTCCCCCCGTGGCGGAGCTGCTCCTGGTCTCCGAGCGCCCCGGCACCGGGCTGGGCGCGCACCTCGCGGGCCGCGACGACGTCGATCCCGGGGAGGGGCTGGTCACCGGGCCGCCGGCCGCGCGCCCGCACGCGGCGGGCGCCAGCACCCCGCTGTGGGGTGTCGAGGCGCAGGGCGACCGGGCCGTCCTGGTCGGCGAGGCCGGGGGCGTGTGGCTGTGGGCGCTGCTCTGGCCCGCCGCGGCGGGCGCGACCCTGCTCGACGACCTTGAGCTGGTCGACCTGCGCGACCCCACCCACACCCTCGACGTGCCCTGCGGCGCGATGTCGCCGCGCGTGCAGTGGTCCTGAGTCCCCGCCCCTGCCGCCCCTGCCGCCCCGGGCACCGGGCGCACGGGCGGCGGCGAGCGGCCGGCCGGGGGCACCGGCCGCGGTGACGGTGAGTGCACGGCGTCGTCGTCCGCGGCCGTAAGCTCTCCGGGTGCGCATCGACCTGCACACGCACTCCGACGCCTCCGACGGCACGCAGCCGCCCGCGGACGTCGTCGCCTCCGCCGCGGCGGCCGGCCTCGACGTCGTCGCCCTCACCGACCACGACACGTCGGCCGGCTGGGCCGAGGCGGTCGCCGCCGGTGAGCGGCTCGGAGTCCGTGTCCTCCCCGGCGTCGAGATCAGCTGCCTCCAGCGCGGCATCTCGGTGCACCTGCTGTCCTACCTGCACGACCCCGCGCACCACGCCCTGGCCGCCCTGCTCGACGGCTCGCGCACCTCGCGGCTGACGCGGGCCCGCAGCATGGTCGAGCGCCTGGGCGTCGACACGGGCCTGACCTGGGAGGACGTCCTCGCGCAGGTCCACGGCGACGCGACCGTGGGCCGCCCCCACATCGCGGACGCCCTGGTCGCCAAGGGCCTCGTGCCGGACCGCGACGAGGCGTTCGCCACCTGGCTCTCGGGGCGCAGCCGCTACTTCGTCCCGCACTCCGCACCCGACCCCCTCGAGGCCGTCCGCCTCGTCCGCGAGGCCGGGGGCGTGCCCGTCCTGGCCCACCCGGCCGCCTCCAAGCGCGGCAGCTGCATCGGCGACACCGACATCGACGAGATGGTCGACGCCGGCCTGCTGGGCCTGGAGGTCGACCACCGCGACCACTCCGAGGACGAGAGGGCGCACTTGCGCGACGTCGCCGCCGGTCTGGGGCTGCTCGTGACGGGGTCGAGCGACTACCACGGGGCCGGCAAGAAGAACCTCATCGGGGAGAACCTCACGTCCCCCGACGTCCTCGAGGGCGTGCTCGCGGCCGCCGGGCCGGCCGCGCCGGGCCGGGGACGGCACGTGCTCGACGCGTGAACTGGCAACTGCTGGGGGAGACGTTCGTCACCCTGTTCGTGATCATGGATCCGCTGGGCACCGTGCCGATCTTCCTGGGCCTGACGTCCGCGTTCTCGGCGCGCGAGCGCTCGCGCGCCGCCCGGCAGGCCGTGCTCGTCGCGCTCGGCGTCATCGTCGCCTTCGCCCTCTTCGGGCAGCGGATCCTCGACTACCTGCACATCAGCCTCCCCGCGCTGCAGACCGCCGGGGGCCTGCTGCTGCTCCTCGTGGCCCTGGAGCTGCTGACCGGCAAGGGCGACGAGCCCACCAGCGCGGTCGGCGTGAACGTGGCCCTCGTCCCGCTGGGGACGCCGCTGCTCGCCGGGCCCGGCGCGATCGTCGCGACGATGGTCTACGCGCAGCAGGCCGAGACCCTCGCCGACGACCTGGCGGTGGGGGCGGGCATCGTCGCCGTCCACCTCACGCTGTACCTGTCCATGCGGTTCGCGGGCGTGGTGCACCGGGTGCTGGGCGAGAGCGGCGTGCTGCTCGTGACCCGCATCGCGGGGCTGCTCCTGTCGGCGATCGCGGTGCAGCTCGTGGCCGACGCCGTGCGCGCCTTCATCGCCGGTGAGGGCTGAGCGCCGCCGACGCCGCGTCGAGGCGCCGCAGCGCACGGGCGAGCTCACCGCGCTCCGCGGGCCGCGCGTGCGGGGCCCAGCCGGGCAGCACCGCTGGGGCCAGGGCCGCGGCCTCGCGCCAGCCCGGGACCAGCTGCGCGTGCGGCCCCCCGAGCTGCCGCGAGGGCAGCCGCCCGAGGCTCGCGCCGCCGCGCAGCGCGCGGCGGACGTCGTCGAGCACGGCGCGCACGTCGGCGAGGCGGTGCGGCACGTCCTCCGGTTCCGCGCCGCCCAGCACCGCGGTGCTCACCTGCTCGCGGACGTAGCGCTCGGCGTCGGCGTCCGAGGGGGCCCGGCCGCCGGCCGCCGCGGTGCGCAGGACCAGGTCCACGCGCAGCGCGTGCCGCAGGACCAGGACGGCCCCGGGGGCGGACGCGGTGGCGCGCTCGCGGGCCGCGAGGGCCAGCGCCCGGCCGGGGTCCGTCCCGGCGCGCAGGAGCGCGGCGGCGTCCTGGACGCGCTGCCACGGGTGTCGCGGGTCCTCCGCCAGGGCCCGGGCGGCCGTCGGGTGCGCCTCCTCGAGCACCGCGGCCGCCAGCAGGGCGACCTCCAGCGACGCTCCGGCGTGCAGGGCGGGGGAGACGGGCGGCGCGGTGCCGGACGGGGTGCGGGTGGTCTCCACCCGCCCCAGCCTGGGCGGCGACGGCGGTGATCGCCCGCCGGTCGACGTCCCGGCCCGCGCGCTGCTGTGCCGTCGCGGCGGGGGACGGCCGCCGCAGCGGCCGTCCCCGGTGGCTCAGTCGGCGGCCGGGGCCGTCGTCTCCTCGGCGCTCGCCCCGGAGCGACCGCGCGTGCGGCGACGGCGGCGGCGCGGTGCCGCGTCGGCGCCCTCACCGCTCGCCTCACCCGTGCCGGGGG
>NZ_JAAALN010000137.1 GCF_009906795.1 Kineococcus siccus | reverse complement strand
CCCAGCCGTCGCCCCACCCTTGGAGATCCAGGCCATGTCCTCCTTCAGCCCTGACGAACTCCGCGAGGCCCTCGGCTCGGGCCTGCTGTCCTTCCCCGTGACCCACACGCACGCCGACCTCAGCCTCGACGAGGACGCCTACCGCGCCCACGTCGCCCACCTCGGCGCCTTCGACGCCTCGGGCCTGTTCGCCGCGGGCGGCACGGGCGAGTTCTTCTCCCTCACCCACGAGGAGGTCCGTCGCGTCGTCGTGGCCACGGCCGAGGAGACCCCCGACTCGCTGCCCGTCATCGGGCCCGCGGGCTACGGCACCTCCACGGCCGTGGAGATGACCCGGTCCGCGCAGGCCGCCGGGGCGGACGGCGTGTTCCTGCTCCCGCCGTACCTCACGGAGGTCGACCAGGACGGCCTGCACGCCCACGTCGCCGCGGTCTGCCGGGCGACCGACCTCGGCGTCGTCGTCTACCACCGGGCGAACGCCCGGTTCACCGCCGAGACCGTCGGCCGGCTCGTCGACGAGTTCCCCAACCTCGTCGGGTTCAAGGACGGCATCTGCGACATCGACCTCATGGCGACCCTGTACGCGACGCACGGCGACCGGCTGGTGTACATCGGCGGCCTGCCCACGGCCGAGACGTACGCCCTGCCCTACCTGGAGCTCGGTGCGACCACGTACTCCTCGGCCATCTTCAACTTCGCGCCGCAGTGGGCCCTGGACTTCTACGCCGCCGTCCGCGCGCGCGACCGCGCCGGCGTGTACGACCGGCTGCGGGAGTTCGTCATCCCGTACCTGGACATCCGCAACCGCCGCCAGGGCTACGCGGTCTCGATCGTCAAGGCGGGGCTCACGGCCGCCGGTCGCCCCGCGGGGCCGGTGCGCCCGCCGCTGACCGACCTCACCGACGCGGAGCTCGCCGAGCTGAGCGACCTGGTCGGGAAGGTGGTCTGAGCGTGAGCACCGAGACGCTGACCGGCGAGATGTTCCTGGGCGCCTCGCGGCACCGCGGCGGCGCGGGCGAGGTCTCGGGCGTCGACCCGCGGACGGGGGAGACCCTCTCCCCCGCCTACGGGTTCGCGGACGCGGCCGACGTCGACCGGGCGGCGACGCTCGCGCGCGACGCGTTCGCCTCCTACCGGTGCACGGCGCCCGACGTCCGCGCCGCGTTCCTGGAGTCCGTGGCCGACCGCACCGCCGCCGCCGCGGAACCCGTCGTGGCCCGCGTGGTGCGGGAGACGGGCATCGCCGAACCCCGCGTCCGCGGGGAGCTCGCCCGGACCGTGACCCAGCTGCGGCTGTTCGCCGGCGTCGTGCGCGAGGGCAGCCACGTGGGCGCCCGCATCGAGAACCCGCTGCCCGACCGCACCCCGCTGCCCCGCCCGGACCTGCGCCAGCGCAAGGTCCCGCTCGGGCCGGTCGCGGTGTTCGGCGCGGGGAACTTCCCGCTCGCCTTCTCGGTCGCCGGCGGCGACACGGCGTCCGCCCTCGCGGCCGGGTGCCCCGTCGTCGTCAAGGCGCACTCGGGCCACCCCGGGACGTCCGAGCTCGTCGCCGCCGCGATCGCCGGGGCCGTCGCCGAGCACGGCCTGCACGAGGGCGTGTTCTCGATGGTCTACGGCGGCGACGAGGTCGGGGCGGCGCTGGTGTCGCACCCCGCCGTCGCCGCGGTCGGGTTCACGGGTTCGCGCGCCGGGGGCCTCGCGCTCGTCGCGCTCGCGGCCGCCCGTCCCGTGCCGGTCCCCGTGTACGCGGAGATGTCGAGCACGAACCCCGTCGTCCTGCTCCCGGCGGCCCTGGCCGCGCGCGGCGCCGCCCTCGGCGCGGCGTTCGTCACGTCGCTGACCACGGGCGTGGGGCAGCTGTGCACCAACCCCGGCACCGTCGTCGCCCTCGACGGGCCGGGGCTCGAGGAGTTCCTGGGCGCGGCGGCGGTCGCGGTCACCGGCTCCCCCGCGCAGCCCATGCTCGGCGCCTCGACCTGCGCCGCCTACGCCCGGGGCGTCGCCGCCCTGCGCGCGCACGCCGGCGTCGAGGAGGTCGCGGTGGGCGGCGCCGACGACACGATCACCTCGGCTGGGCCCGCGGCCCTCTTCACGACGGACGCGGAGACGTTCCTCGCCGACCGCGCCCTGTCGCAGGAGGTGTTCGGCGCCTGCTCGCTCGTCGTGCGGGCGCGCGACGAGGGGCAGCTGACCGCCGTCCTGCGCGCCCTCGAGGGGCAGCTGACGGCCACGCTGCACGCCGACCCGGCAGACCACCCCCTGGCGCGCGACCTGATGGAGGTCCTCGAGGACAAGGCCGGCCGGATCGTCGTCAACGGCTGGCCCACCGGGGTCGACGTCGGCGCGGCGATGGTGCACGGCGGGCCGTTCCCGGCGACCTCCGACGGGCGCTCGACGTCGGTCGGCACCCTGGCGGTCGACCGGTTCCTGCGCCCGGTCGCCTACCAGGACGTGCCCGCGGACCTGCTGCCGGCGGCCGTCGCGCCTGGCAACCCGCTGGGCATCTGGAGGCAGGTGGACGGTGGGTTCGGCCGCGACTGAGGCGGCGCGGACGGCCGGCGACCTCGCCACCGGCCCCGTCGCCACCGGCCCCGTCGTCACCGGTCTGCGGGTCGTCCCCGTCGCCGGGCACGACAGCATGCTGCTCAACCTCTCCGGCGCGCACGGCCCGTTCTTCACCCGCAACGTCGTCGTCCTCACCGACTCCGACGGGCGCACGGGCGTCGGTGAGGTCCCCGGCGGGGAGGCGATCCGCTCGACGCTCGAGGCGGCCGGGCGGTTCGTCGTCGGGGCCGCCGTGGCCCGCCACCGCTCCGTGCTGCGCGACGTCGCGGCGGCGTTCCGCGGGCGCGACGCCGCCGGCCGGGGGCTGCAGACGTTCGACCTGCGCACCACCGTGCACGTGGTGACGGCGCTGGAGTCGGCCCTGCTCGACCTGCTCGGGCAGTTCCTGGGCGTGCCCGTCGCCGAACTCCTGGGCGAGGGGCAGCAGCGGGACCGGGTGCGGGCGCTCGGGTACCTGTTCTTCGTCGGCGACCGCACGCGCACCGACCTCGCCTACCGCAGCGAGGACGACGGCGACGACTGGACGCGGCTGCGGCACGAGGAGGCGATGACGCCCGAGGCCGTCGTGCGCCTGGCCGAGGCGGCGCACGCGCGCTACGGCTTCGAGGACTTCAAGCTCAAGGGCGGTGTCCTGCCCGGCGACGCGGAGGCCGAGGTCGTCACGGCGCTCGCGCAGCGGTTCCCGCAGGCCCGGATCACGCTGGACCCCAACGGCGGCTGGCGGCTGGCCGACGCCGTCCGCCTCGGCCGCCGGCTGCGCGACGTGCTCGCCTACGCCGAGGACCCGTGCGGCGCCGAGGACGGCTTCTCGGGGCGCGAGACGATGGCGGAGTTCAAGCGCGCCACCGGCCTGCGGACCGCGACGAACATGGTGGCGACGGACTGGCGGCAGCTCGGCCACGCCGTGCGCTCGGGTGCTGTCGACATCCCCCTCGCCGACCCGCACTTCTGGACGATGGCCGGTTCGGTGCGCGTCGCGCAGCTGTGCGAGGCGTGGGGCCTGACGTGGGGTTCGCACTCCAACAACCACTTCGACGTCTCGCTGGCCATGTTCACCCACGTCGCCGCGGCGGCCCCGGGCGACGTCACGGCCATCGACACCCACTGGATCTGGCAGGACGGCCAGCGGCTCACGCGGGACCCGCTGCGGATCGTCGACGGGTTCCTCACGGTGCCCACCACCCCGGGCCTCGGCGTCCAGCTGGACGAGGAGCGGCTCGGGCAGGCGCACGAGCTCTACCGGCGCGAGGGCCTGGGGGCGCGCGACGACGCCGTCGCCATGCAGTTCCTGGTCCCCGGGTGGCGGTTCGACGCCCACCGCCCGGCGCTGGACCGGGCGGCGCCGGCCTGACGCGACGCCGGGCCGGGTCGACGCCCGTCGGTGGTCACGGCGTCCGGGCGCGGCGCGGGACGAAGCGCAGCAGCCCGGCCGCCCCGGCGACCGCGAGGACCGCCACCCCGATCGAGGCGGCACCGAGCGACACGGCCGCGGCCAGCGCCCCGACCAGCAGCGGCCCGGTCGCGACGCCGGTGTCGGTGACGAGCCGCCAGGCCCCGAGGAACACCGCCCGGCCGCCCGGTGGCGACGCGTCGGCGCCCAGGGTCATGACGAGCCCCGCCCCCATGCCGTTGCCGAACCCCATGAGCATCCCGACCAGGACGACCGCGCCGAACGACTGCGCGAGGGGCAGCACGGCGTGCGCCGCGGCCAGGACGAGCAGCGAGGGAACGGCGACCGCGACCCGTCCGACGCGGTCCATGACCGAGCCGGCGGGGTAGAACAGCAGCATGTCCACGGCGCCGGACAACCCGGCGACGAGGCTGGTCGCGGTCGCGTCGAGGCCGAGGTGCTCGCACCACAGGGGCAGCACCGTCTGCCGGGACTGGCGCACGGCCTGCACCGTCAGCGCCGCCACGCCGAGGGTGAGCAGCACGCGCCGGTGCTCGCGCAGGACCTGCCGCAGGGTGGGCGCGGGCCCCGTCTCGACGGCGCCCGCCGGCACCTCGGGCTCCGGCAGCGTGAGCAGGACGACGGTGGCGACGAGCACGGCCAGGACCGCGACCGCGTAGGCGCCGCGGGTCCCCGCGAGGTGGCTGCCCGCCGCCCCCGCGAAGGGGCCCGCGAACGCGCCGATGCGCCCGACGCCGCCGAGCGTGGACAGCGCCCGGGCGCGCAGGTGCGGCGGGGCGGCCGCCGTCAGGTAGGACTGGCGCGCGAGCGCCCAGACGGCGGAGCCGATCCCGATGACGACGACGGCGAGCGCCAGGGCGAGCACCGACGGGGCGAGGCCCGCGCCGGCGAGCGCGACGGCCGTCGCGGCGCCCGCGACGACCATGGCCCGGCGCTCCCCGATCCTCGCCACGAGCGCACCGGCGGGGAGGGCGGCGGCGACCTGACCGATGCCGAGCAGGGCGACCACGAGCGCCGCGGTGCCGACCGGGGCGCCGAGCGCGCGGGCGCTGAGCGGGAGCACGGGCAGCAGCGCGCCCTGGCTCACGGAGAACAGGGCCGCCGGGGCGTAGACCGCGGCGAGGGCGCGCCAGGGGTAGACCTTCACGCGGCGGCCCGGCCCCGCAGCGTGCGGCCGAGGACGAGCGCCCCGAGCCCGGCGAGGACGACGACGAGCAGCGCGGTCCGGAGCCCGGCGGCGTCGGCGAGCAGCCCCACCAGCAGGGGGGACACCAGCAGCCCGAGGCGCAGCAGCCAGTTCGACAGCGCGAGGCCCAGGCCGTGCGGGAGGCCGGGGATGTCGTCGGCGGCCTGGAACACGGCCGGGATCAGGGTGGCGACGCCCAGACCGGCCAGCGCGAAGCCCACGAGCGTGAGCGGGACGGACGGGAACGCCAGCGCCGCGCCCAGGCCGAGCGCGGCGAGCGCCCCGCCGGTGCGCACGACGCGCCGCTGCCCGAAGCGGTCCACGACGCGGTCCCCCGTCAGGCGGCCGACGGTCATGGCCACGGCGAGCGCCACGTAGCCCAGGCCGGCCACCGCGGGCGGGGCCGAGAGCTCGGTGCGCAGGTACAGGGTGCTCCAGGACGACCCGGCGTCCTCCACGAAGACCCCGCACGCCGCGAGGAGGCCGAGGGCGGCCAGGGCCGTGACGGCGGACCGGGGCATCCGCGGGCGCCCCGCGGGGGCCGGGCGGGCTCCCGGCCCGGGCTCCGGCCGGACCCCGTCGTCCTGGACCCCGTCGTCGTGGACCCCGTCGTCGTGGACCCCGTCGTCCTGGTCGCGCCCGCGCAGCATCCACCGGTGCGCGAGCAGGGCGACGACGCTGAACACGACGGCCGAGCCCCCGAGGTGCAGGCCGAGGGCGAGTCCCGCGCCGGCCGCGGCCGAGCCCAGCAGGCCCCCCGCGACCGCGCCCAGGCTCCAGACGCCGTGGAAGGCGTTGAGGATGGAGCGGCCGTAGCGGCGCTGCACGCGCAGCCCGTGCGCGTTCTGCGCGACGTCGACGACGGCGTCCAGCGCGCCCGCGACGAGCAGCACGGCCGCGAGCACGGGCCAGCCGGGGGCGACGGCGACGGCGGCCACCGCGACGGACAGCAGCACGAGGCCGGAGGACGCGAGGCGGGCGGAGCCGAAGCGGCGGATGAGGGCGGCCGACGTCAGCCCGGCGAGGAGGGAGCCCAGCGGCAGCGCGGCCAGGGCCGCCCCCAGGGCCGCGTTGCTGAGGTCCAGGGCCGCCTTGACCTCGGGCACGCGGGGAACGAGGTTCGCGTAGAGGACGGCGTTGACGAAGAAGCACGCCCCCACGGCGGCGCGGGCGCGGCGCAGCCCGGCGTCCGGGCCGGGGAGTTCGCTCACGGGGGTCCGCCGCAGGTGAGCACCCGAAAACGTTACCAGCCGGTTGGTTTTGCGGGTCCCGCCCTCAGGTCAGCCCGTGCCACCGGCTCTCGTCCGAGGCCCGGCGCAGCGCGAACGCCCCCGGGACCGACAGCTGCCCGATGCCGTGGCGGCCCGCGGCCGGGTCGACGACGGCGTACTCGTCGCAGGCCGCGAGGTAGCGGGTGCCGGGCGCGCGCTCGCCGGTGAGGGCCGGGCGCGGCGCGGCGACGTCCCACTCGTCGGGCTTGACGTAGAACCTCACGTCGCCGCCGGTCGTGGGCGCGAGGTCGCGCAGCGCCGCCCCCAGGGCCGCGTGGTCGCGGTGCGCGTCGGTCCAGGTGGTCGTGCGGAAGCCGCCCGCGGGGAACAGGCCCGTCCACGTGCCGACGACCGCCCGGGCCAGGCCGGGCGTGAGCGCACCGTCGACGGTGTGCGCGAGGAAGACCTGCTCCTCCGCGACGCCGAGCGCCGCGCAGGCCGCGAGGAACTCCCGGTCGCGCGCTGCGGAGAACTCCTCCACGGGCAGCCCCGTGAACGCGCGCGCCCCGGAGGCGCGCCCGTCGGTGACCAGCACGACCACGACGTGGCGCCCCTCGGCGACGGCCCGCTCGACCGCGGGGCCCATCGTCAGCGTCTCGTCGTCGGCGTGGGGGACGAGGAAGACCACGGGGGCGTCGACGCCCGCGGGCGTCGCCATCGACTGCGTCCGCACGGTGACCGGCATGGCGGGGACGCTAGCGGGTGCCGGGGACACCGGCCGCGCCACGCAGGCTCGAACGGGTGTTCGAGTCCGTGCCATCCTGGCGGGGTGGCAGGCGGGCGCTGGAGCGGGTCGTACGAGGCGCGCTACCGCGCGGCCCGGGCCCGCGGCGAGCCGTCCCCCTTCGCCCAGGCCGAGGAGGCGCTGGCCCGGCGCGGCGACGGGCCCACCGCGGCACCGGCCGCGTCCGCCGGGGAGCCCGAGCGCACCGCCGGCCGGCACTGCTGGGTGCGCGGCCCCACGGAGGACCCCGGCCCGTTCCCCGGCCTGCTGCTCGCGTGGCGGCGCGGTCCGGACGGGTGGCTGGGCCGGGTCGCCTACGTCCTGCCCGACGAGCACGCCCGCCCCGTGCTCATCGACACGTGGGTACCCGCCGCGTCGCTGCGCCCGGCGTCCTGACGTCCGTCGCGGGCCGCGGGTGCCCGCTCCGGCCGGGACCTCAGCTGCGCTGCAGGGCCCGCTGGTCCGCGACGTCGGGGAGCACCACCGTGCGCGTGCCGGCCGGGACGAGCACGATCGGCGCGCGCAGGGTGCGCAGCGGCACGTCGTGCGGGTCGACGCCCCCGACGACGACGAGGTCGCCCACGCTGACGCGGTGCGCGAGGACGTCGCCGAGGTGGCCCTCGGTGATGTCGGCGCGGATGGAGCGCCGCGCGACCGGCGCCACCACCTGACCCGCCCGCTGGTGGCGCTCGGCGGCGGCCAGGTGCCGCTGCCGGCGCTCGGCGTCGTGGTCGCCCCCGGGGTCCGCGTGGCGCCGGGTGCGCGCCGACCAGGTCGTCAGCACCCGCACCTGCAGGGCGGAGGTCTGCGCCCGCTGCAGCGCCCACGTCGCGACGGCGTCGTCGTCGGCGGAGACCAGCAGCAGCCGCCGCGGGGGCGACACGACCGCCTGCGGGCCGACGAGCACGAGCGGCACGGGCGAGTGCGGGACGCACTCGCGCACCACGTGGCCCGTGCCCGGCCCCGAGGACGCGACCCGGCGGCCGACCCCCAGCACCAGGGCCTCGCTGGTGGCGGCGGCCATCAGCAGCGCGACGTGCGGCGTGCCCGTGACGGCGGAGGTGGTCACCTCCGGCGCGCGCCCCGGCAGGCGCCGCAGCTCCTCGGCCAGCGCGAGGGCGAGCGCCTCGGAGGGCAGGAGCTCCCGCAGCGGGACGCGGAGGTCCGTGCGGTGCGGCGGGTCGACCGCGACGACGTGGACCGCCTGCCCCGTCGCGGCCGCGTCCACGAGGGCCCACCGCAGGGCGCGCCGCGACGCACCCGAACCCGAGAAACCCACCGTCGTGCGACGTCGTGCCTGCATCGCCACCGCCTCCTCGCGGCCGGAACCGGGGGCCGGGCGAGCAGCCCCTCCCCCGCATGGTCCGCCTGGGAGCGCACTGGGACAAGACGTGCCGTGGCGCGGACCCGGGTCAGCCGCCGCCGGTGAGGGTGCGGGCGATGTCGGTCGCCGAGTCGCCCGAGCGCCGCAGCACGACGGCGACGACCGCGAGGCTCCCCAGGGTCAGGAGGAACATGAGCGTGGACACGGCCGCGATCTCCGGCCGCAGGGCCGCCCGCAGCGCCGAGAGGATGTACACCGGCCACGGCGTTCCGCCGGGCAGCTGCACGAAGCTCGCGACGATGGTGTTGTCCAGGCTGAGCGTGAAGGCCATCAGCCCCCCGGCGAGCACCCCGGGCGCGGCCAGCGGCAGCGTGACGGTCCGGAAGCGGGCCCAGGGCGTGGCGTAGAGGTCCGCCGCGGCCTCCTCCAGCGCGGAGTCCGTGCCCGCCACGCGGGCCCGCACGATGAACGTCACCACGGCGGTGGAGAGCACCGAGTGGGCGATGACGAGACGGGCGAGGCCGTTGCCGAACAGCGACAGTCCCGCGTCGCTGTCGAGGGAGACGAACCAGCCGAGCAGCGAGATGGCGTCCATGATCTCGGGGGTCACGAGCGTCAGGCCCAGCAGGAGGGTGAGCAGACCGGCCCACCGGCCACCGCGGCGGGCCAGCGCCAGCCCGGCCAGCGAACCGATGACGGCCGACAGCAGCGCCGCACCGACGGCGGCCTGGACGGACGTGGCGATGGCCGTGCGGATCACGGGTCGGTCCAGGCCCGCGGCGTAGGCGCTGAACCCGAACCCCTGCCACGACGTCAGCAGCCGGCCGGTGTTGAACGAGTAGACGACGATGACGGCGATCGGGAGGAACAGGAACACCAGCACCAGTGCGCCCCAGAGGCCCAGCAGCGCCGTGGAGGTGCTGCGGCGGCGCCGCCGGGCCCCGGCCGCCGGGGCCGCGCGCCGCGTGCGGGTGCCCTCGTCGACGGCGGTCACGAGCGGGCCCCCGCACCCGCCAGCACCGAGGGCTCCCCCGCGGGCGCCGGCAGGTCCACGCGGCGGGCCCGGCGGACGGCCCCCCGCACGAGCAGCGCGACGACGGCCGCGACCAGCACGGTCCCCGCGATGAACGCGACCAGGAGGACGGCCATCGCGGAACCCAGCGCCCAGTTCTGCGCGGTCTGGAACTGGCTCGCGACGAGCTGGCCCACCATGTTGCCCTTCGCACCGCCGAGGACCGTGGCCGTCACGTAGTCACCCATGAGCGGGACGAAGACGAGCAGGCAGCCCGCGGCGATCCCGGGGAACGCCAGCGGCAGGGTCACCGACGTGAGCGTGCGCCAGCGCCCGGCCCCCAGGTCGCGGCTGGCCTCGCGCAGCGACGACGTCGTGCGCTCCAGCGCGACGTAGCAGGGCAGGACCATGAGCGGCAGGTAGTTGTAGACCACACCCAGCTGCACCGCGCCCCGCGTGTAGAGGACCTGCAGCGGGCCGTCGCGCAGGCCGAGGGCCTGCAGGGCGGAGGAGGCGGGCCCCTCGGGGCTGAGCGCGATCTGCCAGCCCAGCGTGCGCACCAGGAAGTTGGTCCAGAAGGGCACGAGGACGAGCGCGATCAGCAGGCCGCGCCAGCGCGCCGGCACCTTCACCGCGACCCAGTAGGCGAACGGCAGCGCGACCACGAGGCAGATCAGGGTGCCGAGCACAGCGATGCGCAGCGTGTTCCAGAACGTCGCGAGGAACGTCGCGTCCGCGGCCTCGGCGTAGCGGGCGAAGGACAGGACCTCGTTGGAGTGGGTGCCGAACAGGCCCGGCTTCTCCCCGAAGCTGTACCAGACCACGAGCGCGACGGGGGCGACGAAGAACGTCAGGAGGAACACCCACGCCGGCAGCGCCAGCGCCCCGTGGGGGGCCCGCAGCCGGCGCAGCATCAGGCGCCCGCCGCGGCGCGGATCTTGCCGAGGATCGCCACGATGGTCTCGTGGCCGTCGTTGAGGACGCTGGCCGTCAGCCGCGCCACGATCTCGGGGGCGGGGAACACGAGCTCGGCGCGGTCGAGGCCGGCGGCCGTGGCCTTCGCCTCGATGTCCTTTAGCCCCGTGTTGTAGCCGATGTACAGGAGTTCCTGGATGGACACGTCCACGTCGAGGACGTGGTCGATGAACGCGTACGCGGCGTCGGGGTGCTCGGCGCCCGCCGTGATGCACCAGTTGTCCATCCACAGGTTCGCCGTCGGCGTGGGGAAGACGTACTTCCACTTGTCCGGCTCGTCGGAGCCGTCGAGGCCGAGGCGGGCGTCCCCGTTCCAGCACTGCATCAGCGCGTAGGTGGACTGCGCGATCGCACTGCCCCCGGGGTTGGACTCGAAGCCCTTCAGGCGCGGGGCGAGGTTGGCCACGAGGTAGTCCTCGCACGCCTGCAGCTGCGCCGGGTCGGAGGTGTTCGGGTCGATGCCGTTGGCCGCGAACCAGATGCACGTCACCTCCCACGGGTCCTCGAGCACCGAGACGCTGCCGCTGGCCTCCTTCTGCGCGGCGTCGAGGAAGTCCGCCCACGACGTGAGCTCGCGGCCGATGACGGTGGTGTCGTAGATGAACCCCGTGGTGCCCCAGTCCTTCGGGACGCTGTAGGTGTTGTCCGGGTCCCAGGTCTGCCCGAGGTACTGGGGGTCGAGGTTGGCGAAGTTCGGCAGCTTGCTGCGGTCGAGCTCGGTGAGGAAGCCGTTGGCGCCCATCTGGGGGATGAACAGGCCCGTCGGGACGACGATGTCGTACCCGCTCGCGCCCTTGGCCGCGACGAGCTTCGCGAGCATCTCCTCGTTGGAGCCGTAGCTGTCGATCTGCAGCGTCGGCCCGCCGTCGGCCTGGAACGCCTCGAGCACCTCGGGGGCGTCGTAGTCGGCCCACGTGTAGATGTTCAGCGCGTCCTCGACCTGACCGTCCGCGGTCGCGGCCGACGACGAGGAGGAGCTGGAACCCCCGCCGCAGGCGGCCAGCGCCCACGCCGAGCCGGCCGCGGCCAGGCCCCCGAGGACGCTGCGGCGCCGGAGGTCGGCGCTCAGCCGGCGGGCCGTCGCGCGCGGCGCGAGGACGGAGGCGGTGGGCGGGGGCTTGCGGGTCACGGGCGCTCCAGGGTTCTCGGGGTGGACG
>NZ_JAAALN010000136.1 GCF_009906795.1 Kineococcus siccus | reverse complement strand
CCCGTCCGCCCGGCGCGGCGACCTGCCGCCGGCGCTGCGACCCGGTCTGCGACCGCAGCGGTGAGCCCCGTCGCGGGCCCCACCCTCGCGGTGGCGGCCGGGGCCCTGGCCGACCCGCTGCGCCACGCCGTCGAGGCGCTCGCCGCGGCGGCCTCGCGCGCCGACGGCGCGGCCGCCCTCAGCGAGGACGCGCTGCTGCGGCTGCGGTCGACGTCGCTGGCCACGCACCTGCTGCTGCGCGACGGCGAGGCGCTCCTCGGCTACGCGCAGCTCGCCCCCACGGAGGCGGGCGCCCCGGCGCAGGGCGAGCTGCTGGTCGACCCCGCCGCCCGCGGCCACGGGCTCGGGCGGCTGCTGCTCGACCGCGTCGTCGAGGTCGCCGGCCCGGACGGGGCGCGGCTCTGGTCGCACGGCGACACCCCGGGCGCCGCGGCCCTGGCGGCCGCGGGCGGCTGGGCGCGCGTGCGGGAGCTGTGGCGCATGGAGCGCCCGCTCGCGGGGGTCGAGGACCTCGAGGTCCCGCCGCTGCCCACCGGCGTGGCCGTGCGCTCCTTCGTCCCGGGCGCGGACGACGCGGCCTGGGTGGCGGTGAACGCGGCGGCCTTCGCGACGCACGCCGAGCAGGGCCGGTGGACCGTCGCCGACCTGCGCCTGCGGCTGCGCGAGCCCTGGTTCGACCCCGCGCTGCTGCTGCTGGCGGAGGACCTCTCGGGCGCAGCGCCGCGCCTCGCGGGGTCGTGCTGGATGAAGCTCGCCCCGGCCGCGCCGGGCGGCGCGAGCGTCGGGGAGCTGTACGTCCTGGGCATCTCCCCCGCCGACGCGGGCCGCGGCCTGGGCCGTGCGCTGCTGGTGCGGGGCCTGCAGGCGCTCCTGCCGCGGGCCGGGGCGGCCGGGGGGCGGCTGCCGGTCGAGCTCTACGTCGACGGCGACAACCTCCCGGCGACCCGACTCTACGAGCGGCTGGGGTTCGCGCGCGTCGCGGTGGACGTGCAGTACCGCTCGCCGCAGCGCTGACGCAGGCACCGCCCGTCCACCCGGCGTGCACCCACCCGGGGTCCGGTGCTCGCCGGACGGCCACGCCTGCGGCCCCGCGGCCGCTGACCGCGGTGGCAGGATGACCGCATGACTGCCACCACGCGGGCGAGTTCGTCCCTGCCCCTCCCGGCCGTCGTGCGCGACGCCGACGCCCCGGGCGAGCTCCCCGACGACCGCTTCGCCGACCGCGAGGTCTCGTGGCTGGCCTTCAACGACCGCGTCCTGCAGCTGGCGGAGGACCCGGGCTCGCACCTGCTGGAGCGCGCGCGGTTCCTGTCGATCTTCGCCAACAACCTGGACGAGTTCTTCATGGTCCGCGTGGCGGGGCTCAAGCGCCGCATCGCCACGGGCCTGGCGGTCACCGCGGCGAGCGGGCTGGAACCGCGGCAGGTCCTGGAGACCATCGGCCAGCGCGCGCACGAGCTGGCCGAGCGGCACGCCCAGACCTTCGTCGACCACGTCCGGCCCGCCCTGGCCGAGGCCGGGATCACGATCGTGCGCTGGGACGAGCTCGGCACCAACGAGCAGGTCCGGCTGCACGGGTTCTTCCGCGAGATGGTGTTCCCCGTCCTGACGCCGCTGGCCGTGGACCCCGCGCACCCCTTCCCCTACATCTCGGGGCTGTCGCTGAACCTGGCCGTCGTCGTGCGCAACCCGACGACGGACAAGGAGCACTTCGCGCGCGTCAAGGTGCCGCCGCTGCTGCCGCGCTTCGTCGCGGTCGCCCCCCTCGAGGAGGAGGACGGGCCCGTCGGCGCGGCGCGGTTCGTGCCGCTCGAGGACGTCATCGCCGTGCACCTGGACCAGCTGTTCCCGGGCATGGAGGTCGTGCAGCACCACACCTTCCGCGTCACGCGCAACGAGGACCTCGAGGTCGAGGAGGACGACGCCGAGAACCTGCTGCAGGCGCTGGAGAAGGAGCTGCTGCGCCGGCGCTTCGGCCCGCCGGTCCGCCTGGAGGTCGCCTCCGACATCGACCCCGCGGTGCGCGAGCTGCTCGTGCGCGAGCTCGGCGTCTCCGAGTCCGAGGTGTACGAGCTCCCCGAGCCGCTGGACCTGCGCGGCCTCGCCGACATCGCCGACCTGGACCGCCCCGAGCTGAAGTACCCGAAGTTCGTGGCCCGCACGCACCGCGACCTCACCGACGGCGCGGAGACCGCCAAGCCGAGCGACGTGTTCGCGGCCATCCGCGCGCGCGACGTGCTGCTGCACCACCCCTACGACTCGTTCTCGACGAGCGTGCAGGCGTTCCTCGAGCAGGCCGCGGTGGACCCGAAGGTCCTCGCCATCAAGCAGACGCTGTACCGCACGTCCGGCAACTCCCCCATCGTCGACGCCCTCGTCGACGCGGCCGAGGCCGGCAAGCAGGTGCTCGCCCTCGTGGAGATCAAGGCGCGCTTCGACGAGCAGGCGAACATCACCTGGGCGCGCAAGCTCGAGCAGGCGGGCGTGCACGTCGTGTACGGCCTCGTGGGGCTCAAGACGCACGCCAAGCTGAGCCTGGTCGTGCGCCAGGAGGGCAGCGGCCTGCGCCGCTACTGCCACGTCGGCACCGGCAACTACAACCCCAAGACCGCCCGGGTCTACGAGGACCTCGGCCTGCTGACCGACGACGTGCAGGTCGGCGAGGACCTCACGCGGCTGTTCAACCAGCTCTCCGGCTACGCCCCGAAGACGGCGTTCAAGCGGCTGCTGGTCGCGCCCCGCTCGCTGCGCACGGGCCTGGTCGACCGGGTCGACCGGGAGATCGAGAACCACCGCCTCGGTCAGCCGGCCGGCGTGAAGATCAAGGTCAACTCGATCGTCGACGAGGCCGTCATCGACTCCCTCTACCGGGCCTCGCAGGCCGGGGTGGACGTCGACGTGATCGTGCGCGGCATCTGCGCCCTGCGCCCGGGCGTCGAGGGGCTGTCCGAGCGCATCCGCGTCCGCAGCGTGCTGGGCCGGTTCCTGGAGCACAGCCGGGTGTTCTGGTTCGCCAACGGCGGGGACCCGATCGCCATGATCGGCAGCGCGGACATGATGCACCGCAACCTCGACCGCCGGGTCGAGGCCGTCGTGCGGCTGGGCGACCCGCGGCACGTGCGGGAGATCTCGACGCTGCTCGACCTCTGCATGAGCGAGGAGACGAGCTCGTGGCACCTGGGCCCGGACGGGTCCTGGTCGCGGCACCACCTCGACGCCTCCGGTGAGCGCCTCACCGACATGCAGGAGCACATCATCGCCACCCGGCCCGGCCGGCGCCCCACCGCCCGCCGACGGTGAGGGCCTCGGTCCGCGACCCGCTGGTGCTGCCCGCCACCACCGGCGGGCGCGGCGGGCCGTCGCGGTGGCCGACCGTCGCGGACGCCCCCGCGGACGTCGAGGCGGCCGGTTGCGTCGTGCTGCGCACGGTCGGGGACGGGGCCGCGGAGGGCGCGACGGACGGAGCGGGGTCGCACCGCGAGGTCCTGCTCGTGCACCGGGCGGCCACGGCGCTGCGCGGGGCCGACTGGTCGTGGCCGAAGGGCAAGCTCGACGAGGGCGAGGCGCACGCCGTGGCCGCCGTGCGCGAGGTCGAGGAGGAGACGGGCGTCCGGGTCGGGCTGTCGCTGCCGCTGGCCGAGCACCGCTACGACCTGCCCGACGGCCGCTCGAAGCGGGTGCGGTACTGGGCCGCGACCCCGCGGGCGGGCGAGGAGGCCTGGACCGCCTCGCCCGAGGAGGTCGACGAGGTCGCGTGGTGCACGCCCGACGAGGCCCGCGAGCGCCTGACGTTCCCGGCCGACGTGACGCTCCTCGACCTCCTGGACGCGCTGCTCGCCGACGGCCTCGACCCCGCGCTCACGTGGCCGCTGGTGCTGCTGCGGCACGCGCGCGCCGTGCCGCGCACGGCCTGGGACGGCGAGGAGGCCGAGCGCCCGCTGCTGGACGCGGGCCACGCGCAGGCGCGCGAGCTGGCGCCGCTGCTCGGCTGCTGGGACGTGCGGCGCGCCGTGACCTCCCCGTGGGCGCGGTGCGTGCAGACCGTGCTGCCGGCCGCGGACGCGCACGGCTGGGCGGTCGAGGAGGACGACGCCCTCACCGAGGCGGCCCACACCGAGGACGCCGCGGCGGCCGGGCGCGTCCTCGCGGGGGTGCTCGCCGACGGCGGTGGCAGCGTCGTGTGCTCGCACGGGCCGGTGCTGCCCGGCCTCGCGGCGGCGGTCGTCCGGCACGCGGCGACGGAGCCCCTCGGCGAGCTGCTCGCGCCCAAGCTCGGCAAGGCGGAGCTGTTCGTCGCCCACGTCGCGGGCCGCGGCTCGACGGCCCGCGTGGTGGCCGGCGAGCGGCACCGCGTCTGAGCTGCCGGGGCGCACCTCACCCGCGGTGAGCGCCTGAGCGCGCCGCGTCGGCTCGTTCACTCGTTCACCCGCTGGTCGACGTGCGGCCTCCCCCCGGCACTGGTAAGGCCCTCCCCGGTTCACCCCGCGTTCACCATGGCCGGGGAACCGCTTCACCTCGTCTCCCTAGGGTTCGGACACGTCGGACCCCGGCGCGCGCACTTCCCGGCGCCGCCCCTCGAGCGAAAGCGAGCCCTTCGTGAACCGCAGTCCCCTCCGCCGCGCAGCCCTCCCTGCGGCGCTCCTGCTCTCCCTGAGCCTCGCGGCGTGCAGCGGGGCCAACGAGTCGGCCACGCCGGCTCCCGGAGGGTCGTCGGCGGCCGAGACCCTGAGCGGCGAGCTGTCCGGTGCGGGCGCGAGCACGCAGACCGCGGCGCAGACGGCGTGGGCCGCCGGGTTCGGCGCCACCAACCCGGACGTGCAGGTCAACTACAACCCCGCCGGCTCCAGCGCGGGCCGTGAGCAGTTCCTCTCCGGGGCGACCGACTTCGGCGGCTCCGACGCGGTGCTGGACGACGAGGAGCTCACTCAGGGCCAGGAGCGGTGCACCGGCGGCAACGCCATGGACCTCCCCGTCTACATCTCCCCGATCGCGATCGTCTACAACCTCGAGGGCGTCGACGACCTGCAGCTGTCGGCCCCCACGCTGGCCAACATCTTCCTCGGCAAGATCACGACGTGGAACGACCCGGCGATCGTCGCCGACAACCCGCAGGCGCAGCTGCCGGCCGGCCCGATCACCCCCGTCCACCGCTCGGACGGCTCCGGGACCACCGAGAACTTCACCGACTACCTCTTCGACGTCGCACCCGACGTCTGGACGGCGGAGCCCGACAGCGACTGGCCCCTGCAGACCGGCGAGTCCGCCCAGGGCACGTCCGGCATCATCCAGGCCGTCACGGGCGCCGCCGGCTCCATCGGCTACGCCGACCTCAGCCAGGCGGGCGACCTGTCCAAGGCCTCCATCAAGGTCGGCGACGCCTACGTGGCCCCGTCGGCGGAGGGGGCCGCCGCCCTCGTCGACGCGTCCCCCGAGGCCGAGGGCCGCCCCGAGGGCGACATCGCCATCGAGCTCGACCACAAGACGACCGCGGCCGGCGCCTACCCGCTGGCGCTGGTCTCCTACGCCCTGGTCTGCTCCGCCTACGAGGACGCGGCGCAGGGCGCGCTCGTGAAGGCGTACCTCGAGTACGTCGTCAGCGAGGAGGGTCAGCAGGCCGCGGCGAAGAGCGCCGGCTCGGCGCCCATCTCCGCCACGCTGCGCACGCAGATCACCGAGTCCCTGAACCGCATCGGCGCCTGACCGCGGCACCCGCAGCGCGCACCGGTGGAGGTGGGCGGTCCCGGCAGGGACCGCCCACCTCGCCGCAGGACGGCACCACCGCCGGCCGCCACCACCCGGTGTCCGGCCCCACGAGACGGAGGACCCGGGTGAGCACACCCACCAGAGCACCCGAGCGAGACCCGGGCCGCGGCTCGATCGCCACGGGCGCCAAGCGCCCCGGCGACGGCATCTTCCGCGGCACGGCGACCGCAGCCGGCACGCTCATCCTGCTGACCCTGGCCGCGGTGGCCGCCTTCCTGATGTGGCAGTCGCTGCCAGCGTTCACCACCGACGACGAGATCCCGCGCGGCAGCCTCACGGCCTACATCGGGCCGCTGCTGTTCGGCACCGTCCTGGCCGCCGTCATCGCCCTCGTCGTCGCGACGCCCGTCGCCGTGGGCATCGGCCTGTTCATCTCCCACTTCGCCCCGCGGCGCGCCGCGCAGGGCCTCGGCTACCTCGTGGACCTGCTCGCCGCCGTGCCGAGCATCGTCTACGGGATCTGGGGCGCCGTCGTGCTGTCCCAGGCGATGCTGCCTATCTACGGCTGGCTGGCCGACAACCTCGGGTTCATCCCGCTGTTCGCCGGCCCGGCGTCGGCGTCGGGCCGGACCATCTTCACCGCGGGCCTCGTGCTCGCGGTCATGGTCCTGCCGATCATCACGGCGCTGGCCCGGGACATCTTCCTCCAGACCCCGCGCCTGCACGAGGAGGCGGCGCTGGCGCTCGGCGCCACCCGGTGGGAGATGATCCGCTACGCCGTGCTGCCGTACGCACGCTCCGGCGTCGTCAGCGCCGCGATGCTGGGCCTGGGTCGCGCCCTCGGCGAGACGATGGCGGTGGCCCTGGTCCTGTCCGTCTCGAACGTCGTGACGTTCAACCTGATCAGCAACACCAACCCCGGCACGATCGCGGCCAACATCGCCCTGCAGTTCCCGGAGGCCGCCGGGGTCGAGACCAACGTCCTCATCGCCAGCGGTCTCGCGCTCTTCGTCATCACCTTCCTGGTCAACTTCGCCGCCCGCTGGATCGTCGCGCGTTCGGGAGTCAAGGCATGACCACCACCACGGGCAGGACGCCGCAGCCGTCGCAGGACGCGCTCGCGGCCATCGAGCAGCCCCTCAGCAAGGCCGCCCTGCCGCGGTGGGCGCCCTGGGGCGTCCTCGCCGCGGCCGTCGTCGTCGCCCTCGCGGTGCTCCTGCCGGGCGGCACGTCCGTCGCGGCGGTCGCGGTCCTCGCGGGCCTGCTGCACCTGCTCCTCATCGGTGTGGTCTCCCGCGTCAAGGAGGGGGGGCGCAAGGCGGCGGACCGGCTCGTCACCGCGCTGGTGACCATGGCCTTCCTCATCGCCATGGTGCCGCTCGTCTCGGTGGTCTGGACGGTGGTGAGCCGCGGCGCCGCCCGCTTCGACGCGACGTTCTTCACCTACTCCATGCAGGGGATCGTCGGCGAGGGCGGCGGTGGCCTGCACGCGATCTGGGGAACGGTCATCGTGACCCTGCTCGCGACGGTCATCTCGGTGCCCATCGGGCTCATGACGGCCGTCTACCTCGTCGAGTACGGCGGGAAGTCGGCCCTGTCCCGGGCCATCACGTTCCTCGTCGACGTCATGACCGGCATCCCGTCCATCGTCGCCGGCCTCTTCGTGGTGGCGCTCTTCGCGCTGCTCGTCGGCCCGCGGCCGCGGATCGCCCTCATGGGGGCCATCGCCCTCTCGGTGCTGATGATCCCGGTGGTCGTCAGGTCGACCGAGGAGATGCTCAAGCTCGTCCCGAACGACCTGCGCGAGGCGGCGTACGCGCTGGGGGTGCCGAAGTGGCGCACCATCGTCAAGGTCGTCCTGCGGACCAGCCTGTCGGGCATCGCGACCGGTGTGACGCTGGCCGTGGCCCGGGTCGCCGGCGAGACGGCCCCGCTGCTGCTCACCGTGGGTCTGGCGACGCGGACGAACTTCGACCCGCTCGTCGGGCAGATCGCCACGCTGCCGGTGTTCGCCTACTACCAGTACACCCAGCCGGGCGTGCCCGCCCAGGCCGGCGTGGACCGCGCCTGGACGGCGGCGCTCGTGCTGATCATCCTGGTCATGGCGCTGAACCTGGTCGCCCGCCTCATCTCCCGCTACTTCTCCCCCAAGGGCGGGCGCTGAGCGGTCGACCGCTCAGCACCCCGACCGAACGACCAAGGAGCCGACGTGGCCAAGCTCATCGACGTGAGCGACCTGAACATCTACTACGGCAGCTTCCTCGCCGTCGAAGACGTCTCGATGACCATCGAGCCGCGGGCCGTGACCGCTCTCATCGGCCCCTCGGGCTGCGGGAAGTCGACGTTCCTGCGCTCGCTGAACCGCATGCACGAGGTCATCCCCGACGCGCGCGTGGAGGGCAAGGTCGTCATGGACGGCCAGGACCTCTACGACAAGGACGTCGACCCGGTCTCGGTGCGCCAGCACATCGGCATGGTGTTCCAGCGCCCCAACCCGTTCCCGACGATGTCGATCTACGACAACGTCGCGGCCGGCGTCCGGCTCAACGCCAAGCGGATGCGCAAGAAGGACATGGACGACCTCGTCGAGTCCTCCCTGCGCGGCGCGAACCTGTGGAACGAGGTCAAGGACCGCCTCGACAAGCCCGGGATGGGCCTGTCCGGCGGTCAGCAGCAGCGCCTGTGCATCGCCCGCGCCATCGCGATCCGTCCCTCGGTCCTGCTCATGGACGAGCCGTGCTCGGCGCTGGACCCGATCTCCACGCTCGCCGTCGAGGACCTCATCGCCGAGCTGAAGAACGAGTACACGATCGTCATCGTGACCCACAACATGCAGCAGGCCGCCCGCGTGTCCGACCAGACGGGGTTCTTCAACCTCGCCGCCATCGGCAAGCCGGGCCGGCTGATCGAGCTGGACAGCACGTCGACGATCTTCTCTAACCCCTCCCAGAAGGCGACCGAGGACTACATCTCCGGCCGCTTCGGCTGAGCCGTCCACCGTCGGGGCCCGGCGTCGTGCCGCACACGACCGCCGGGCCCTCGCGCGTCCGGGGCCGGGCCCGCTCAGAGCAGGGCGTCGATCGGCACCACCAGCACCGCGGCGAAGAGCGCGGCCGCGGGCAGGGTCAGGACCCACGCACCCACCATCGAGCGGGCGACGCCCCAGCGCACCGCCGACAGCCGCTTCGTGGCGCCGACCCCCATGATCGCCGAGCTGATCGTGTGGGTCGTGGAGACGGGCGCCTGGAAGCCGAGCGCCGCGACGTAGAGGACGCCCGCGGAGACCGACTCCGCGGCGAACCCACGGGCCGGGTCGAGGTCGATGATGCGGCGGCCCAGCGTGCGCATGATCCGCCACCCCCCGGCGTAGGTGCCGAGGCTGATCGCCAGCGCGGCCGAGAGCTTGACCCACCACGGGATGCCCTCGCCGGTGTGGAAGCCGCCCGCGACGAGCGCCAGGACGATGACCCCCATCGTCTTCTGCGCGTCCTGCAGGCCGTGCCCGAGCGCCACCGCGGCGGCCGAGACGGTCTGCGCGAGCCGGAAGCGGCGGTGCGTCGGGCCGGGGGCGGACCGCCGGAACGCCCAGAGCAGGCCGACCATGGCCAGGTAGGCGAGCAGGAACCCCGCCAGCGGCGAGACCACCATCGGGACCACGACCTTGTCGAGGACGACCGGCCAGTGCACGGTCGTCCCGGCCGCGAGGCCCGCGCCCGCCAGCCCGCCGATGAGCGCGTGCGAGCTCGACGAGGGCAGGCCCAGTCGCCAGGTCACGAGGTTCCAGCTGATCGCGCCCAGCAGGGCCGCGAGGACGACCGCCATGCCGTCGACCCCCGTGCCGGGGTCGACGATGCCGCTGCCGATGGTCTCGGCGACGCCCTCGCCGAGGAAGGCCCCGACGAGGTTGAACACCGCGGCCATCAGCAGGGCGATCCGGGGGGTCAGCGCCCGCGTGGAGACCGAGGTGGCGATCGCGTTGGCCGCGTCGTGGAAGCCGTTGGTGAAGTCGAACGAGAGCGCGACGACGATGACGAGCAGGACGAGGGCGAGCTCCACGCTCAGGACTCCTTGACCGCGATCGTCTCCACCGTGTGCGCGACGTGCTCGAAGGCGTCCGCCGCCTCCTCGAGCGTCTCGATGATCTCCTTGTTCTTCATGATGGTGATCGCGTCGTGCTCGCCGTTGAAGAGGGCGGCCAGCAGCCGGCGGTGGATCGCGTCGGCCTGGTTCTCGAGGCGGTTGATCTCCACCCAGTAGTCGGCCAGGTCGGCCGGCGCGCGCAGCCGCGGCATCGCGGCCCGGGTGAGCTCGGCCTGGCGGGCGAGGACCTGCACGAGGTCGGACACCGCGGCCGGCAGGGCGCCGACGCGGTAGAGCACGACGAGGTCGACCGCGGCCTGCATCAGGTCCAGGCAGTCGTCGAGCCGGGAGGCCAGCTGGTAGATGTCCTCGCGGTCGAACGGGGTCACGAAGGACGAGTTGAGCCGGCGCATCACGGCGTGCGTGGACTCGTCGCCGGCGTGCTCGATCTCCTCCATGCGCCGGGCCAGCTCCTCGCGGCGGGCCTGGTCGCTGCCGAGGACCTCGGCGAGGACCGTGGTGGCCTCGACGAGGATGGTGCCGGTGGCGGCGAACAGCTCGTAGAACGAGTCGTCCTGGGGGGTCAGACGAAGACGCACTCGAGGCTCCGCAGCGGGTCGGCTCGGGCGCGGCGGACACCGGCCCGGTGGGCGATGCTAGGGGCTGCGCCCGGCCCGAACCCGCCAGGGCTCCCAGCGGACGCTCAGCGTCCGGGTTCGTCCACGCCCAGGACCCGGTCCAGCTCACCCTCGGGCAGCGGGCCTTCACTCTCCGAGGCGGCCACGACGACCTCCGCGTACAGCTCGATCTCCTCGGCGAGGGCGTCGTCCGCCAGGGCCGCCGGGCCGGGGGCCGCGGAGCCGGTCCGGGGGTCGCGCTCGTCGACGGTCTCGGGGTCGAGGGCGGGCGTCATGGTGCGCTCACGGTACGCCCGCGGCCCCGGCCGCTTCAGGCGGACCGGTCGACTCCTCACCCGTCAGGGCGCAGCGGGCCCCGGCGCGGCGGGCGAGGCGGTGGCGGTGACGGAGGCGGTGGCGGAGGCGGTGGCCGGCGACGGGCTCGCGGTCGCCCCCGTCGTGGGCGGCACGAGCGCCGGCTGCCCGTCCGCGGTGATCACGGTGCGCTCCAGGCTGACCGACGCGAGACCCAGACCACCGACGCTCACCTCGTCGTAGGCGACGAGCCGGCCGGCGTCGGCCCCCGAGGTGGCGAAGTGGAGCAGCGTCGCCTGCAGCGGCAGGGGCTCGCCGTCCGCCAGCCGGTTCAGCCCCGCCGCGGTGACCCCGGCGCCCCCCGTGCTGCCCTCCACCATCGTCCGGGTGCCCGAGGCGTCCAGCGTCACCCGCCGCTGGTGCAGGTGGCCCGCCAGCACGAGCGGGACGAGGCCCTGCAGCGGCCTGAGGCCGGACGGGTCGTGCACGAGCGCGACGTCCACGGGGTCGTCGGGGTGGCCGGCGTTCCAGCTCTCCACGGCTGCGGCGAGGCGCCGGTTGGACTCCTCCTGCACCCGCTCGGCGCTGCCCGTGGCCTGGGCCCCCTCCCCGTCCGGGGTGAACACCGGGTCCCCGGTGCCCGCGAACCGCAGGCCGGCGACCTCCGCGGTCTGCCCCTCGTCCAGGACGGTGGCCCCCTGGGCCGCGACGGCCGCCTGCGTCTGCGTCGAGTCGTGGTTGCCGCGCACGAAGACGTACGGCACGCCGAGGCTCGGGATGCGTCCCAGGTAGGAGGACTCGGCCGCGGACCCCCACGTCGTGATGTCACCCGTGTCGACGACGGCCTGCACCCCGAACTGGCGCACCAGCGACGCCGCGAGGTCGAAGCCGAGGGGGTTGAGGTGCAGGTCGGAGATGTGCAGGACCGTCGTGACG
>NZ_JAAALN010000135.1 GCF_009906795.1 Kineococcus siccus | reverse complement strand
GCCCAAGGGCGTGCCGACGGGCTGGATGGAGGACGACCTCGAGGACGCCACGATCGACCTCGGCGACTTCTACGCCGTCGTGCCCGCGGGTGGGGCGGGGACGCGGCTGTGGCCGCTGTCGCGCAGCGACCGGCCGAAGTTCCTGCTCGACCTCACGGGGCGCGGGCGCACGCTCCTGCAGTCGACCTGGGACCGGCTCCTGCCGCTGTCCACCGCGGAGCGCACCCTCGTCGTGACGGGCCGCTCCCACGTCGACGCCGTCCGGGGCCAGCTGCCCGACCTGCGCGCCGACAACGTCCTCGCCGAGCCCAGCCGGCGCGAGTCGGCCGCGGCCATCGGCCTGGCCGCGGCGGTGCTGGTGCGGCGCGACCCGGACGCGGTCCTGGGCTCCTTCGCGGCCGACCAGATCATCTCGGGCCGCGACGACTTCGAGGGGTCGGTGGAGGAGGCCGTCGTCACGGCCCGCCGGGGCTTCGTGGTGACGATCGGCATCGCGCCCTCCCACCCCGCGACCGCGTTCGGCTACATCCGGCTCGGCAAGCGCCTGCGGCTGCAGGGGGCGCCCAACGCGCGCCGCGTCCTGCAGTTCAAGGAGAAGCCCGACGCCCGCACGGCGGCGGCCTACCTGTCCACGGGCGACTACCGCTGGAACGGCGGCATGTTCGTGGCCCGCGCCGACGTCCTGCTCGAGCTGCTGTCCGTGCACGCCCCCGCGCTGCACGCGGGGCTGCAGCGCATCGCCGACGCGTGGGACACCCCGCAGCGCGAGGCCGTGCTGGAGGAGCAGTGGGCGGCCCTGCCCGCCATCGCCATCGACCACGCCGTGGCCGAGCCCGCCGCCGAGGAGGGCCGTGTGGCCGTCGTGCCCGCCACCTTCGGCTGGGACGACGTCGGGGACTTCTCGTCCCTGGCCGAGCTGCTCCCCGCCGACGTCGACCGCCCCCGCGTCCTCGGCGACCCGGACCTCGTCGTCACCGAGGGCGTCGCCGGTGGCGTCGTCGTCCCCGGGGGCGGGCGCATCGTCGCGCTGCTCGGCGTCGACGACATCGTCGTGGTGGACACCCCCGACGCGCTGCTCGTCACCACGCGCGCCCGCTCGCAGGAGGTCAAGAAGCTCGTCAGCCGGCTGGAGGAGGCCGGGCTGCACGTCACCTGAGCCGGCGCGGGCCCGGTCCGGACCCCCGGTCCGCCGCCCCGGTCGCCGTGCGCGGCAGGAGTAGCGTCCTGTGCTCGTGAGCAGCCTCCCCTCCCCGCCGGGGCCCCGCGCCCTCGCCGACCTGCTCGCCCCGCACCTCGCCACGGCCCGGGCCCTGCGCCGCCAGGTGCACGCGCACCCGGAGCTGAGCCACGAGGAGCACGCGACCACGGCCGCGGTGGCGGCCCTCGTGCGGGCGGCCGGGTACACCGTCCGGCTCCTGCCGGGGACGGGCCTGACGGCCGACATCGGGCCCGGCGCCCCCGTGGTCGCGCTGCGCGCCGACCTCGACGCCCTGCCGCTGCCGGAGACGACCGGGCTGCCCTACGCCTCGACGCGGCCCTCGGCGGCGCACGCGTGCGGCCACGACGTGCACACGGCCGTCGTGCTGGGGGCCGGGCTGGTGCTCGCCGACCTGCACCGCGCGGGCAGGCTGCCCCACGGCGTGCGGCTGGTCTTCCAGGCGGCCGAGGAGGTCATGCCCGGCGGCGCGCTGGACGCCCTGCGCGCCGGGGTGCTGGACGGCGTCCAGGCGATCTACAGCCTGCACTGCGACCCCACCCTCGACGCGGGGACGGTGGGGCTCAAGGCCGGGCCCATCACGTCGGCGTCCGACCACGTCACCGTGCGCCTGTTCGGCACGGGCGGGCACACGTCGCGCCCGCACCTCGCGGGCGACCTGGTGTTCGCCCTCGGGCAGGTCGTGACCCAGCTGCCGGCCGTGCTGACCCGCCGCGTCGACCCCCGCTCGGGCGTGAACCTCACGTGGGGCATGGTCAGCGCGGGCGAGGCCGCCAACGCCGTGCCGTCCGAGGGCGTCGCGTCGGGCACGCTGCGCTGCATGGAGACCGAGGCCTGGCAGCACGCCGGGGAGCTCGTCGAGGGCGTCGTCGCCGACCTCGTCCGGCCCTACGCCGTGCGCGCCGAGGTGACCCTGCAGCGCGGCGTGCCGCCCGTGGACAACGACGTGCACGCGACCGCCGTCCTGGAGACGGCCGCGCGCGCGGAGCTGGGCGACCTGGCCGTGCTGCCCACGCGCCAGTCCCTGGGCGGGGAGGACTTCGCCTGGTACCTGCACCACGTCCGGGGGGCGATGGTGCGCCTGGGCACCCGCACCCCGGGCGGTCCCACCTACGACCTGCACCGGGGCGACTACGCGCCCGACGAGGCGGCCCTGGGGCCCGGCATCCGGGTGCTCGCCGCGACTGCCGCGTCACGGCGCGCTCCGCTGGACGATCTGCGGCTCGCGACGGCGTGAGAGCGGCACGGCGCGCACTACGCTGGGCCGTCGATCGTCGATCTGCCCCCTTGGAGGAGCACCCCATGACGAAGTTCTCCCGCATCGCCCCGGCAGCCGCGATCGGCGCCGTCGCCCTCGTCCTCGCGTCCTGCGGCGCGCGCCCGACCGAGGCGCAGAGCGAGGCCTCGGGTTCGGGGTCCGCCTCGGGGGCCGCCTTCTCGGCCTGCATGGTGCTCGACACCGGCGGCGTCGACGACCGGTCGTTCAACCAGTCCTCCTACGCGGGCCTCGAGGCCGCCAAGCAGGCCGACCCGAACATCGAGATCTCCTACGTGCCGTCGACCGACGACTCCGCGTACACGCCCAACCTCAACGCCGAGGTGGCCAAGGGCTGCGACACCATCATCGCCGTCGGCGGCCTGATGGCCGACGCGGTCAAGGAGGTCGCGACCGCGAACCCCGACCAGCAGTTCGCGGAGATCGACTCCGCCTCCGACCTGCCGAACGTCTACGGGTTCCAGTACAACACCGCCGAGGGCGGGTTCCTCGGCGGCTACCTCGCGGCCGGCATGACCAAGACGGGCACGGTCGGCACGTGGGGCGGCCTGCCGATCCCGCCCGTGACCATCTACATGGACGGCTTCTGGGAGGGCGTGCAGTACTACAACGCCCAGAAGGGCAAGGCCGTCAAGGTCATCGGGTGGGACGAGGGGAACCAGAACGGCGGCTCCTTCTCCAACAGCTTCACCGACCAGGCCGCGGGGCGCGCCATCACCGAGACGCTCGCGGGCCAGGGCGCCGACATCATCATGCCGGTGGCGGGCCAGGCCGGTCTGGGCGCGGGCGCCGCGGCCGAGGCCGCGGGCGGTTCGCTCAACCTCATCTGGGTCGACACCGACGGCTGCATCAGCGCCGAGCAGTACTGCGACTACTTCGTCTCCTCGGTGACGAAGAACCTCACCGACGCCGTGACGGAGTACGTCACGGCCGCGGCCGGCGGCACCTTCCCCACGGGCGGCTACGTCGGCAACCTCGAGAACGAGGGCACGGGCCTGGCGCCGTTCAACAAGTTCGACGCGCAGGTGCCGGCCGAGCTCAAGACCGAGCTCGACAAGGTCAGGTCGGACATCATCGCCGGCACGATCCAGATCACCTCTCCGAGCGCGATCGCCGCCGGCTGAGGTGGAGCTCGAACTGCGGGGCATCACGAAGCGCTTCGGGGCGCTCGTCGCCAACGACGCGATCGACCTGGTCGTCCGGGAGGGCGAGATCCACGCCCTCCTGGGCGAGAACGGTGCGGGCAAGAGCACGCTCATGAACGTGCTGTACGGGCTGCACGCGCCCGACGAGGGCGAGATCCTCGTCGACGGCCGGCCCGTGACGTTCTCCTCGCCCGGTGATGCCATGGACGCCGGGATCGGCATGGTGCACCAGCACTTCATGCTGGTCCCGACGTTCACCGCGACCGAGAACATCGTCCTCGGGTCCGAGCTCGTGCGCGGCGGCGGTCTGCT
Source organism: Kineococcus siccus (assembly GCF_009906795.1). Taxonomy (GTDB): domain Bacteria; phylum Actinomycetota; class Actinomycetes; order Actinomycetales; family Kineococcaceae; genus Kineococcus; species Kineococcus siccus. Next base: position 7,743 of record NZ_JAAALN010000135.1, on the reverse strand, counting down.
GGACCGCCGCCGCGCCCGCCAGCGGGTCGTCGAGACGTCCGAGCGGTTCGGCCTCGCCGTGCCGCCCGACGCCCTCGTCGCCGACCTCGCGGTCGGCGTGCAGCAGCGCGTCGAGATCGTCAAGGCGCTGCTGCGGCAGGCGCAGGTGCTCGTCCTCGACGAGCCGACCGCGGTCCTCACCCCGGCCGAGACCGACGACCTCATGCGCGTCATGCGGGAGCTCGCGGACGCGGGCACGTCGATCGTCTTCATCACCCACAAGCTGCGCGAGGTCCGCGCCGTGGCCGACCGGATCACCGTGATCCGGCGCGGCCGGGTGGTCGGCGAGGCCTCGCCGAGCTCCTCCTCGGAGGAGCTGGCCGCCCTCATGGTCGGCCGCGACGTCCGGCTGACGGTGCACAAGGCGCCCGCGACCCCGGGCGACGTGGTCCTCGACGTCGAGGGGATCCGCGTCACCGACGGCGCGGGCACTGTCCTGCTCGACGACGTCAGCCTGACCGTGCGCGCCGGGGAGGTGCTCGCGGTCGCGGGCGTCGACGGCAACGGGCAGACCGAGCTGACGCGCGCCGTCGTCGGGCTGCAGGCGGTCGACGCGGGCCGGCTGAGCCTGTCGGGCGAGGACGTCACGGGGGAGGGCGTGGCGGGCCTGCTGGCGCGCGGCGTCGGCTACGTCCCCGAGGACCGGCTGCACGACGGCCTCGTCGGGTCCTTCAGCATCGCCGAGAACCTCGTGCTCGACCTCTCGTCCTCGCCGGAGTTCTCCTCCGGCCCCGCCCTCGACCGGGCCGCGGTGGCCCGCAACGCCGAGGCGCGCGTCGCGGAGTTCGACATCCGCACGTCCTCGCCGCAGGCCGCCGTGTCCACGCTGTCGGGCGGCAACCAGCAGAAGGTCGTCCTGGCGCGCGAGATGTCGCGGCCGCTGAAGCTGCTCGTCGTCGCGCAGCCCACCCGCGGCGTCGACGTCGGCAGCCAGGAGTTCGTCCACCAGCGGATCGTCGCCGAGCGCGACCGGGGCGCGGCCGTGGTGCTGGTGTCCACCGAGCTGGACGAGGTGCGCGCGCTCGCCGACCGCATCGTCGTGCTCTACCGGGGCCGCATCGCCGGCGAGGTGGGCCCCGGCGCCACCCAGGAGGAGCTCGGCCTGCTGATGGCCGGCGCCCGCCCGTCCGGGGCCGCTGCCGCGAGCGCGACGGCTTCCACCGCAACGGATCCGGAGAGGGACAGCGCGTGAGGCGACTGCGCTGGGGCGGCACCTGGCTCGTCACGGTGTTCGCGGTGGTGGGGGCGCTCGTCGTGGGGGCGGTGCTGATCGCGGTCGGCGACGCCCGCACGCGCGACGCCGCCACGTACTTCTTCAGCTACCCCTGGGACACGTTCACCGAGGCCGGCTACGCCGTCCGCGACGCCTACGCGGCCCTGCTGCAGGGCGCGCTGTTCAACCCCGCGCTGTCGGGGACCGCGGCCCTCGGGCCGATCTCGGAGACCCTGGTCAACGCCACCCCGCTGATCCTCACGGGGCTCGCGGTCGCCCTGGCCTTCCGGGTGGGGCTGTTCAACATCGGCGCGCAGGGGCAGATCATCCTGGGCGCGGTGGTGGCGGCCTACGTCGGCTTCGCGTGGGACCTCCCGGCCGGGCTGCACCTGCTCGTCGCCCTGCTCGGCGGCGTCCTCGGCGGCACCCTGTGGGGCGGCCTCGTGGGCTGGCTCAAGGCGCGCACGGGGGCCCACGAGGTCATCACCACCATCATGCTGAACTACGTCGCCGTGAACCTGCTGACGTTCCTGCTGGGCCTGCAGGGCTTCCAGCGCCCGCCGTACGGCCAGGCCATCTCCGAGGCCGTCGCCCCCTCCGCGCGCCTCCCGCTGCTGCTCGGCCCGTCCCTGCGCGTGCACCTGGGCCTGCTCGTCGCGCTCGCCGCGGCGGTCGGCGTCTGGTGGCTGTTCACCCGCTCCACCCTCGGCTTCCGGCTGCGCGCCGTGGGCGCCAACCCCGACGCGGCCCGCACGGCGGGCATGGCCGTCGGCCGCCTGCAGGTCGTCGCCATGGCCGCCGCGGGCGGCCTCGCCGGCCTCGCCGGCGCCTCGCAGGTGCTCGGCGTCACGGGGTCGGTGACCGGCTCCGTGGCCGGCACCGTCGGCTTCGACGCCATCACGGTCGCCCTGCTCGGCCGCAACAACCCCTACGGCGTCGTCGCCGCGGGGCTGCTGTTCGGGGGCATGCGCGCCGGGTCGGTGCAGATGCAGTCCGCGACCGGCGTGCCCGTCGACCTCGTCGGCGTCCTGCAGGCCCTCGTCGTGCTGTTCATCGCCGCGCCCGCCCTGGTGCGGGCGGTGTTCCGGCTCAAGCCCGGCGGCGCGCGCGCCGTGGGCAGCGAGCTGTCGGCGGGGTGGACCCGGTGAGCGCCCCCACCTCGCCCGCGGCCGTCCCCGACGCGGTCGTCGTCCACGCCCGCGTCGAACCGACCGCCGGGCTGCGGCGCCGCGTCGTGACGGGGCTGCTGCTCGTCGCCGTCGGTCTCGTCACGGTCCTCGGCTGGGGCCTGGGCTCCGGTCCGGGGGACGCGACCTTCCGCTTCGGCGGCGGCGCCGCGATCCGGCTGCCCGACCTCACGGTCCCCGGCACCGCGACGCCCGTCCTGCTCGGCGCGGTCGTGCTCGCGCTCGGCGCCTTCCAGCTCGTGCGCGGCTTCCGGCTGCGCCGCACGCCGGTCGTCGTGGGCGTCACCCTCGCGTGCTTCGTCGTCGCCTTCCTCGCCTGGGCCATGTCGGGCCGCGCGGGCGGCTCGATCGACGTCGTCCAGCTCCTGCAGTCCACGGTGTTCCTCGCGACGCCGCTGGTCCTGGGGGCGCTCGCGGGCGTGCTCGGGGAGCGCTCGGGCGTCGTCAACGTCGCCATCGAGGGGCAGATGCTCACGGGCGCCTTCGCGGGTGCCCTGGTCGCGACGCTGGCCGGCAGCCTGGGCGCGGGCGTCGTCGGGGCGGTGCTCGCCGGCGCCGCCGTCGGCTGGTTGCTCGCGGTGTTCGCCCTGCGCTACCAGGTGAACCAGGTGATCCTCGGCGTCGTGCTGAACGCGGCCGCGCTGGGCTTCACGGGCTGGGCGTACAAGGCCCTGATGCAGGCCGACACCGAGCGGTTCAACTCGCCGGGCGTCCTGCAGCCGCTGCCGATCCCGCTGCTGTCCGACCTGCCCGTCGTCGGCCCGCTGCTGTTCAGCGCCAACGTCGTCGTCTACCTGATGTACGTGCTCGTCGTCGCGCTGCAGGTCGTGCTGTTCCGCACCCGCTGGGGCCTGCGCACCCGGGCCGTGGGGGAGCACCCCAAGGCCGCCGCGACCGTCGGGATCCCCGTGCTGCGCGTGCGCTACGTCAACGTGGTCGTCGCGGGCGGCATGGCCGGGCTCGCCGGCGCGTACCTGTCGATCGGGACCATCGGGCCGTTCACCGAGAACATGTCGGCCGGCAAGGGGTTCATCGCGCTGGCGGCGGTCATCTTCGGTCGCTGGAGCCCCAAGGGCGCCGTCGCGGCGTCGCTGCTGTTCGGGTTCTTCGCGGCCCTGCAGACCCTCGTCGGGATCCTGCCGACGCCCGCCGCGGTGCCGTCCAGCTTCCTCGCGATGCTGCCGTACCTCGCGACGATCCTCGCCGTCGCGGGCTTCGTCGGCCGGGTCCGCGCCCCCGCCGCCAGCGGCGAGGTGTACCCGTGAGCGCCCCGGACTTCGAGGCGCTGCGGGCGGCGGCGCGCGCCGCCCTGGCGTACTCCTACTCCCCGTACTCCGGGTTCCCCGTGGGCGCGGCCGCGCTCGTCGACGACGGCCGGGTCGTGGCCGGGGCGAACATCGAGAACGCCTCCTACGGCGTGACGCTGTGCGCGGAGTGCACCCTCGTGGGGCAGCTGCGGATGACCGGCGGCGGGAGGCTCGTCGCCTTCGCGTGCGTCGACGCCGCGGGCGGGGTCCTCATGCCCTGCGGGCGCTGCCGCCAGCTGCTCTTCGAGTTCGGCGGGCCGGACCTCCTCGTCGACACCCCGCGCGGGGTCCTGCCGATGACCGAGGTCCTGCCCGACGCGTTCGGCCCCCACGACCTCACCGACCCCTCCCGGAAGGCCTGACCGTGACCGCCGCACCCGGGGCGCAGCAGTTTGCCGCCGTCGACGTCATCCGCACCAAGCGCGACCGCGGGGAGCTCTCGGACGCGCAGATCGACTGGGTCGTCGACGCCTACACGCGCGGTGCGGTCGCGGAGGAGCAGATGTCCGCGCTGGCGATGGCGGTGCTGCTCAACGGCATGACGCGCCGCGAGACCAGCCGCTGGACCGCCGCGATGATCGACAGCGGCTCCCGGCTGGACTTCACCGACCTCCCGCGGCCGAGCGTCGACAAGCACTCGACCGGCGGCGTGGGCGACAAGACCACCCTGCCGCTCGCGCCGCTCGTGGCGGCCTGCGGGGCCGCCGTGCCGCAGCTGTCCGGCCGCGGCCTCGGCCACACGGGCGGCACCCTCGACAAGCTCGAGGCGGTCCCCGGCTGGCGCGCCGCGCTGACGCTGGAGGAGATCCGCCGCCAGCTCCTCGACGTCGGCGCCGTGATCTGCGCCGCCACGGGCGACCTCGCGCCCGCCGACCGCAAGCTCTACGCGCTGCGCGACGTCACCGCGACGGTCGAGGCCGTCCCGCTGATCGCCAGCTCGATCATGAGCAAGAAGATCGCCGAGGGCACGAGCGCGCTCGTGCTCGACGTGAAGACCGGCTCGGGGGCCTTCATGACCGAGCTCGCGCAGTCGCAGGAGCTCGCCCGGGCCATGGTCGACCTCGGCACCGACGCGGGCGTGCGGACGGTCGCCCTCATCACCGACATGTCCACGCCGCTGGGCTGCACGGCGGGCAACGCGCTGGAGGTGCGCGAGTCGGTCGAGGTCCTCGCGGGCGGCGGGCCGGCGGACCTCGTCGAGCTCACGCTCGTGCTGGCCCGGGAGATGCTCGCGGCCGTCGGGCTCGACGCCGTCGACCCCGCGGACGCGCTCGCCGACGGCCGGGCGATGGACGCCTGGCGCGCCATGATCGCCGCCCAGGGCGGGGACCCGGACGCCGCGCTGCCCACGGCCCGGGACACCCACGTCGTGCTCGCGCCGGCCGACGGCGTCCTGGCCGAGGTCGACGCGATGGCGGTCGGGGTGGCCGCGTGGCGCCTCGGGGCCGGCCGCTCGCGGCGCGAGGAGGCCGTGCAGGCGGGTGCGGGCGTCGAGCTGCACGCCGTCCGCGGGGACGCCGTGCGCGCGGGCCAGCCGCTGCTGACCCTGCACACCGACACCCCCGACCGGTTCGCGTGGGCCCTGCAGGCCCTCGAGGGCGGGATCGCCGTCGTGCCCGCGGGGCAGGCGCCCACGCCGCCGCCGCTGGTCCACGGGCGCGTCACCGCCTGAGGGCCCGGCGCTCACGCGTCCGCGACGACCACGCGGTCCCGGCCGGCGCGCTTGGCGCGGTACAGCGCGAGGTCGGCCCGCGACAGCAGCCCGGGGAGGTCGTCCGAGGTGCCCCGGGCCACCCCCACGCTCACCGTGAGGACGACGGGACGCTGCGCGGAGGGGGTCGCGGTGCGCCGCCGGAGGCGCTCCGCCACGGCGGCCGCGTCCACGGCCCCCGGCACCACGACGACGAACTCCTCGCCGCCGATGCGGGCCACGAGCTGCTCGGCCAGCGCGGGGTCGCGCAGCACCGTCGCCACCCACTGCAGCGTCCGGTCCCCGACCGCGTGCCCGAAGACGTCGTTGACCTCCTTGAAGTGGTCGAGGTCCGCGAGCAGCAGCGCACAGGGCCGCGCGTCGCCGCGGGCCAGCGCCGCCGCGAGCCCGCGACGGTTCAGCAGCCCCGTCAGCGGGTCGCGGTGGGCGCTGCTCTCCAGCTCGCGCAGCGCGTCGTCCAGCACCAGGCGCAACCAGCCCGTGAAGACGGCGACGACCCCCAGCACGGCCGCGGAGACGACGACGCCCACGACGGCGCTGCGCCACGGCAGGGTCCACGCCAGGTAGGTCCCGTAGACCAGCTCGGCGAACAGCAGCTGCAGGACCGTCTCGCGGCGGGAGCGGGCCAGCGCGACGACCAGGACCGGGGCCACGAGCGCGATCGACCCCACCTCCAGCGACGAGCCGTGCTCCGCGGCCGCGGTCCCCGCCACGATCACGGGGGCCGCGAAGGCCGAGTAGCCGGCCCGCAGCCACGCGGGCGCCCCGGGCCGGGTGAGCAGGGCCCACGCCGCGAGGACGAGGGCGCCGAGGCCGGCGGCGGCCATCAGGCCCGGCGCCTGCACGAACGGTGCCAGGGCGAGCATGACGAGCCCGCCCGGGCCCGCCATGAGGGCCGTGCCGCGGGAGTCCCAGCGCTGGCTCAGCAGCGAACCCCGCACGGGTGGGGTCCCGAGCAGGCCGCGGGGAGCGACCTCGCCGGGGACGTGACGGGTCCCGTCGCCCCGCGTCCGCGTGGCTCGCGCCACTCGACCACCTCGTCGCGCCGTCGGCGGCCCCAGGCGGCTCGTTCTGAGTCACCGGTGCCCTACAGCCAGTCTCACACCGCGACGGTCCCCGCGGTACGGGTCCGCGCGCCGCCGTGTGATGTCTCAGGACATCGGTGACAGTTCTGCATCAGGACATCGGTGACAGTCGATGTGTCAGGACATCGGTAACAGTCTCGGAGCTGGACAGGTGCCGGCCACCCACGACAGCGCGCACAAGGCGGCATGAGCGCTAGCTGCGCGGAGACGACGGTGTCAGTCCAGCTCGAGCTCCGACGCCTGGTGCTTGGCTTCTGCGTAGCGCCGCTGGACGCCCAGCTCTTGAAGCAGGCCCTGCTGTACGTCGCGCTGTAGCAGTCGCGCTCCTTGCAGCAGGTGGTCAGCGGTAGCGATGACCTCAGCACCCAGCGCGCTACTGGAGGGGTCCTCGACGGTCTCGACGAGAAGGACGAGGCCGGCGGAGCGGTGCAGCTGGCGCAGGCTGGCACGTAGGTCCAGCAGGCGGGCTTGCTCGGTGGCGGGCAGGGGCAGGTGCTCGGCCAGGGACTCCACGATGGTCAGGGTGTCCTCGACGTGCTGAAGACGTTGCCCGAGCTGCCCACCGACGACGGGCAGGTCACTGCTGTCTGAAGACAGCGGAGCGGAGGTTCCGTTGAGGCGTCCCGGGCCTGTGTGGCTTCGGTCGGCGGTCTCTCCCGCCAAGGAGCGGGCCAGGTCGTCATGGCCGGTCTCGCTGCGGCGGCGCCAGGACCGGCGACGGGCGCGTTGGTGAGTGAGGTAGGCGTGCAGGTTGTCGCGGTAGTAGTCCGTGACAGCCTGAGCGTCGGCCTCGTTGGTGTAGTCACCGTCGACGTCCACGCGCACCTGCACAGCCCAGGTGCCGGCATCGGTCTTTTTGGCGGTGACCTCTGCTCGACCGTCGTGCAGGTGCGGTAGCAGCATCAGCTCGAGGAAGTTGGCGGGGTTGCGGAGCAGGTCGTCGGCCACGTCGCTGACTCTGCCAGCACAGCTGTGATCACTGACGACACGACGCTCCGAACACTGAAGGCACGCGACCAGCGGCATGAGCGCGCGTTGCGCGCGACCAGCGGGATGACCGTGCTGTTGGCTCAACCCCTCGCGTCGTCCCACTCAGGCCGCCACAAGCGCCACGAGACGGAGTAGCTGATGGCCAGGCACGTCCAAGCGGCCCCAGTCACCCACTGCCACCACGAGCTCCCACCAGAGACGAGGAGGAGCC